>JAOZJU010000058.1 GCA_029935705.1 Arcobacteraceae bacterium | reverse complement strand
GCCTATTTAAATCTTTTGTCGTATTGTTCTTTTATCTCTTGTGGCCACAAATCATAGATATAGTCTATGAGTGCCTCTTTTTCGTCGCTTGATAGTTTCTCTTTAAATGCAGGCATCCACCCACCAAACTCTTTGCCGCCATTGTTGATAGTGCCCAACAACGATGCAGGTGAATGGTGCCATGTGTGAGCTGTGCCATTCAATGGCGGTGCAGGGTAGGAACCATTTGGAAGTGGTTTTCGCCAATCCTCAACCGTGCTTTGTGCCTTGTCGCCATGACAAGTAGCACAATTGTTTGCAAAAGTTATTTTACCTAAAGCTATAGAGCTTTTTTTGTTTTGTGTGGTATCCTTATCACACGACACAAGCAACAATACCACAAAAATCATTAATATTTTCATATATTCTCCTTTTGATAGAGTATAAACAATTGAAGCTATCACAAAAGAGTCAAAATTTATCTCTTTGATATTATACAACTTAAATCTTAATTTAACCTTTTTTATAAAGCATAAACGATAAAACCATTCGCTACATTTTATCATCTGTATGCTGTGAGTATAGAGGTTTAAGCGACCTTGATACTATTTGTAGTTTTCAAATCCATAAGGCTCTTTGTATCTATCCATACTCATATCAGGATATGGTACCACTTCACCGCTCCATGGTTTTTTCAAAAGATAATCCCCACTTTCATTTATCTGCGATACATTATCTTTGTGTAGCGGTATCTTGCCACCAGCTGTTGCCAAGTATCGAGGTATTGCATCGCCACAAATGTTGCCATACATACTTTCAACTATATCTCGTCCTACACTTATAGGCACTCTCATATGTCCAAACTCTGGGTTTCTAAAACTACAATTAAACAAATAATAGGGTCGTATATAACACTCTTGAAGTAGTTCGCTAAGCTTCCACATCTTTATCTTGGTGTCGTTTATGCCTCTTAGAAGCACCGCTTGGTTTAGTATAGCACTAGTTACTTTGCTTAACTTTTTAAATGCCTCTTTAACTTCCGGAGTTATCTCTTGGACTGTATTTATCTGTGTCACAAACCTCAAGGGTTTTATGTCGTTTGATTTTCTACAAATCTCCAAAAACTTATCATCTATCCTTTGTGGTGTCATCACTGGTATTCGGCTACCTATTCGTTTGATTTTTATATGTGGAATTTTGTCCAACTCTTCAAACAGATACTCCAATCTTTTGTTTGAAAGTGCCAAAGCATCACCGCCAGTTATGAGCACATCTCTTAGTGTAGTATCTTGTCGTATATAGTCCAATGCCTCTTCATATGTGTTTTTACTGCTTACCCAATCTTTGTCTGATATATGGTCAAGTCTCAAACAATAGGTGCAAAACATAGCACACATATTTGTAGCTTTTATCGTCGCTACTCGTGGATAAAACTGGTCTATAAGTCGCGCTGGAGAGTGGTCGCTCGCTACTGGTTCTATATTTATGCCTTTGTTGTCTACCATATCGCCTGTAGGCACACTTTGTAGAAGTATAGGGTCATTTACCACTCCTGGCATGATAAGACTAGCATAATACGGCGAGATTCTCATCCTAAAGACACCTACAACTCTTTGGATATCATCTATAAGTTTTTGAGGTATCTCTAAAATCTGAGCTAACTCTTCGCCTGATGTTATGGCATATTTTATCTGTCCTGCATAAGAGTTCCATTCATCATCGCTCATATTTAACTTTTGTTGTATTTTTATTCTATTTTTTTTCATTTGATTTTGTAGCTCAAATCCACTTGGTGCTTTGGTTTTATGGTAAGATACATAATCCTCCACCCTTTTGTTTGCATCTTGAACTATCTGCAAAGCAGAATAGACTCTCCCTCCCACACTGACATTGTGTTCATCGATATTTTTATGCTTGCTTGCCATAAGTTTTATCTCATCTTCACATACTCCTATATCTTTGGGCGATGCTCCATAGATATCTTTGATATTTTTAAGTTTTACAAAAAGCTCTACTATAGGTTTGGTCAATTTGTTTGAAGTTTTTGAAAGCTCCAACCACTCTTTTGCTTCATCTATATCTTTTTGTGGCACCTTTTTGTGGTCACTTTTTTGATACAAAAACTCAAAAAATCTCCTATCAAATCTATCCATCTTGTTTATATCTAAATTTTCTTCTGTTTCACATTGCATCTTGTATCCTTTTATCATTTTTATCTTGTGTGATAGTCCAAGCTATCAATCTCTTCCCTATATCTACACCATATTCAACATCTTTGTAGTTTTGCCCTGTGGCAATCACTCGTGCCAAAAATGACCCCTCGTTTACAAACAGCTCCTGCCCCACATGCTCCAATATCATATACTCCTTTGTAAGTTTGTTTGATGCTACTGCTTCAAACATCTCTATCTCGCTTCGTTGTTGTGGTAGATAAGTTATCGTTTTTAGCCTATTTGTAAGTTTTTGGTTGTATGTAGACCAATATATATTCTGTTTTGTGTTCTTTATGGCTACCATATTTGGTGGCTTTTTGTTTTGTGTAACCGCACAAAACTCAATCTCAGGTAGATTTGGAGCATTGTGGGGCAACATTGTTTTCAAAGCACAACAAAACTCCATAGTGGTGCCTTGTTTTCGTGGATTTACCTCTATAAAATAGACCTTGTCTTGCTTTGTGACTATAAAATCACACCCATATATGCCCCTATAACCCAACTTTGCCATATGAAGCCCTACTAATTTTGTTTGTCTGTCTATCTCTTGTTGGATATCTTTTGAGGTTTTAGATGGATATGTAGATCCACGAAAACTTGTCCCTTCTATTCTTTGGTCTGCTATCCCTGCTATATAGATATCCTCTTCATTTATCACAACACTTAGCGATGTAGGGTCAATTGTATGCTCTATATATGATGTCACTAAAAATCTATTGTGTTTGTTTTTAGAAAACCTATTTTCTATATCGCTTATTTTTGATATTATCGCACTATTCGCTCCTGCGGCACTTTGTTCCAACGACACAAAAAGCTTATTTGAAGTTTGCAAAAGTTTAGTAGCTTTGTTTATAAGTTCAAAATAATCATCTGCCACAAAATGCTCTGCCATAGGAACGATAGGAGCAAATATCTCATAAAGCGATATTTTATTTGACAATTTTTTGACTATCTGTGGTGCTGGACCTATTAGTATGATATTTTCTTTTTTGATTAAATTTAAAAGATCATTTGATTCAAACATATAAAGATATAGCTTCTCTTGGTTTTTCAATATTTTGTCAGTAAGCTCATCTATATAAGTGCTATTTGATATATCTTTGATAAACTCATCGTGGGTTTTTCGTTTGTTTTCATCTGTATCTATATGGTTTATTATGATAAGATTTTCGTAGTTGTATTGTTCAAATATATCTGGTGCTATGGTTATACAATCTATCAGTTCTATTGGTATATTGTTTGCTTTTGATATAGCTACTTTAAAAAAATACCCCAAACCATATGCTCTAAGCTCGCTTATAAATAAAAAACAATATCTATCTTTGTTGTAGTTAAAATTTGTCCATCTTATATCTTTCATGATTTTTTGCCTTTTATTATAGCTATCTTTTTGCCAGTATTGATATAGTGCTCTCTTATTACTCTCTCTACTGCTTTGCTTTGTTTGGTTTTTATGATATCTACGATTTTTTGATGTCTATCTATGATATCTTTTGTGCTATAGAGTTTTGACCAGTTTTGTGAAAATAGTATTTTTGATTTGATGTTTACTTGTTTTAAAGTGTTCAATAAAACTTTATTGTAGCTATATTTTAAGATAGTTTTGTGAAACTTAGTGCCTATATCTATCTGATTTTCACCACCGTTTGATATATCTTGTTTCATCTCATATATGATATGCTCCAAAGCTTCTATGTCGTTTTTGTCACAATATCTTGTGAAGTCATTTGACAAATAACCCTCTATGAGACCTTTGGTATGATATGTGTCAAGTATTTGAGCTGGTGTTATGTCGTTTAAAAATATACCCACCCTATCTACTTTGGTCAATATGCCCATACCCACCAGCTGTAAAAGTGCCTCTCGAACAGGTGCACGACTGATAGACAAACTATCGCTAAGAACAGTCTCTTTTATGTGTTGTTTTGGTTTGTATTTTTTCTCTACAATCGCTTTGTAGATATGGTTTATGACTATATTTTTTAGTGATACTATCTTGGGGTTTTGGTCTGTTTTGTATATTTTGTCGTTCATGGTTCTCATTTTTATTTATTTTAATTTGCTTTTGATAGACAATGCTGTCTCTTGATACAATATTATCCCTTGACATAATGTTATCTCTTGACAAAATTTTATCTCTTGGCA
>JAOZJU010000023.1:7309-16880 GCA_029935705.1 Arcobacteraceae bacterium | reverse complement strand
ACAGTTATATATTGTGGACAGTGCTTTGGATAACTGCTGGACTTACTGCTTTTTACTCTTTTAGATTGATTATGTATGTCTTTTTTGGCAAAGAGAATTACAACAAAGAAAATATCCATCCACATGAAACATATCCATTTGTCATAGCTTCTATGGTGCCATTGGCTATATTGGCTATGGTAGCTGGATTTTTTAAAGATAGTTTTGTATCGTTAGTTACAAATACCCTACCAAAATTAAATATACACCTATCACACGACATAGCAACTATACTTATAGCTGTTACATCGCTTATGGCTTTAAGCGGTATAGCTTTTGCTATTTTTGTATTTATCAAAAAAGGTGGTTATTTTAGTGATAAGCTTCAAAATAAATTTTGTTTTAAAATGTTGGCAAATCAATACTATATGCCACATATTATAGAAAGGTTTATAAATCAGCCATATCTAAAACTCTCAAGATATAGTTTTAAAGTTATAGATACCAAAATAATAGATACTATAGTAGATACTATAGCTACTACTATATATAAAGGCGGAGAAAATGCCAGAGTGATGCAAACAGCCAACTTGTCTACTGCTTTAAAGTGGATGGCATTTGGATTGGCTGTATTTATACTCTTTATAGTTTTATATCTAATTTTTATGGTAAGGGGGTAAAATATGGAGCATATATTAACAATTCTTATATTTTTTCCAGCACTCGCAGCGGTGATGGGTTTTGTTGTAGATAAAAACTCAATAAGAGCATATGGTATCATGGTAGTAGTTGTAGAGTTTTTACTATCAGTTTTTGTATGGTATCTTTTTGATATCAGTGATGCTAGTATGCAATTTACTCAGTTAGTACCAATTATATCACAATATGGCATAAGCTACAACATAGGTGTAGATGGCATATCCCTCTTTCTTGTAGTTATGACTACATTTATGACTATGATAGCGATCATAGGACTAAGTGAAAAAAGAGATTTGAAAAACTTGATTTTGACTGTGTTGTTTTTAGAGATGACTATGGTAGGAGTATTTCTAGCTCTTGATGCTATCTTGTTTTATCTATTTTGGGAGTTGTCCCTTGTACCTATGCTTTATATAATTGGAGCTTGGGGTGGAAAGCTAAGAGTTTATGCATCTATCAAATTTTTTCTATATACTTTTAGTGGTTCGTTACTGATGCTCGTAGGTATGTTAGTCATAGCATATCTATACAATCAAGCTACTGGAAGCTGGAGTTTTAATATCATGGATTGGAACATGTTGCCTATTACTGACAATATGCAGATGTGGCTTTTTGTGGCATTTTTTGCTGGATTTGCTATCAAAGTGCCTATGGTGCCGTTTCATACATGGTTGCCATATGCTCACGGACAAGCACCGACTATTGGTTCTACTATATTAGCAGCTGTGCTTCTAAAGATGGGTACATATGGTTTTGTGCGATTTTCACTTCCACTTTTTCCTGATGCATCTGTAGCATTTATGATACCTATGGCTATTCTTGCACTCGTAGCTATCATATACACAGCGATGGTAGCATATGCTCAAGAGGATATCAAACAAGTGATTGCTTACTCATCTGTATCACATATGGGTGTTATTATTTTGGGAATTTTTGCTCTAAATATAGAAGGTATTGGTGGGGCATTGTTTCTTATGATATCCCATGGTATTGTCTCTGGAGCATTGTTTATGCTTGTAGGTGTTTTGTATGACAAAAGAGGCACTAAGATGATGAACGAGTTTGGCGGACTGGCAAAATCTATGCCTATATTTGCTGTGATATTTGGTATTATGCTTATGGCTTCTGTTGGTTTGCCGCTAACTATTGGGTTTGTTGGTGAGTTTTTGTCATTGCTTGGATTTTTTGCGGTTAGTCCTACTATTACTATAATAGCTGGGCTTACTATTGTATTGGGTGCTATTTATATGCTTGTATTATACAAAAGAACATTTTTTGGACCTATAACTAAACCAATAAACGAAAAACTACAAGATATCAAAGGTAGAGAACTGTTTGCAATTGTGCCACTTGTGATGTTGGTGATCTATTTGGGAGTTTATCCAAAACCTATATTAGAACCTGTAAACAATTCAGTTAGACAATTGGTTCAAGTGATGTATATAAGAGCAAATACCGCCAAAGCCAAATCAACCATAGCTACAGTAAATACAATTGGGGAGAAAACAAAATGATAGAACCTATTTCAATATCCGTATCGCAGTTAAATCTGCCTTCAATTATGCCTATGATGGTTACAATTTTTGGAGCATTGACAATCCTAATCATCGACCTTTTTACAGATAAGTTGGAAAAATCATTTTATGTGATGATGACAATTTTATTTTTGCTTATAGACTTAGGAGTAGTGCTTACATATAGTGGCAATCCTCGTGGCTTTTTTGACCTTATGTTAGTAGATGGCATATCGTTGTTGTCTCAACTTATTATATTGGTTGGTTCTGGTTTGTTTGTACTACTTGCACTATCTCAGTCAAGATTTCATGAGTATAGATATCCTGAGTATTTTGCTCTCTTTTTATTTATGGTAGCTGGTTTCCAATTTATGGTAAGTAGTGATAGTCTTATACTTATATTTGTAGGTATAGAAACCGCATCTATGTCTTTATACACAATCATAGCTATGCACAATAGAGACAAATCAATAGAAGCAGCGATCAAATACTTTACCTTAGGAGCACTTGGGGCATCCTTTTTTGCATTTGGGTCTATGATCTTATATGGTGTCTCTGGCACTGTAGAGTTAGCTAAAATGGCAGAGGTATTTTCATCTACTGGTTTTGCAAACTATCCATATATTTTATTAGGAACAGTATTTATCATAGCGGCATTAGGTTTTAAACTTTCATTGGTGCCATTTCACATATGGGCACCAGATGTTTATGAGGGTTCAAGCTCTGCTTTGGCTGGATTTATATCTATAGTGCCAAAAATAGCCGCTTTTGTAGTGGCTTTGAGATTTTTTGAGATGTTTGTAAATGTCAATGATATCTTTATCTACTATATATTGTATTTTATAGTAGTTGTTACTATAACTGTGCCAAATATGATAGCATTGGTACAAACAGATATCAAAAGAATGTTCGCATACTCATCTATCTCGCATGCTGGTTTTGCTTTGTCAGCCGTGCTTGTAGGCACGACACAAGCAACTAATGGGCTTTTTTTGTATTGGATACTATTTTTATTTACAAACCTTGGTGCATTTGCTATATTGTGGGTGCATAGAACCAAAAAAGATAAAAGATTTGGAGATGGTCACCCATACAAAAAATTTGCTGGTTTGGTCAAAACATCACCTATAACTGCTTCAATTATGGGGCTATTTATGTTGTCTCTTGCTGGAATCCCACCATTTAGTCTATTTTGGGGCAAGATGTATCTAATAGGTGCAACGATAAATGCAGATGAGTTACTGCTTGCTATCATCATGGCTTTAAACTCTGCTATTGCTGTATATTACTATCTTAAACTTATTGTCTATATGTTTTTGAAAGAGAAAATTGAAGATGCAAATGTGGTTGTTATGGGCAATGCAAACAACACACTCAAATCAGTCATAGGCATATCTGCTATAGTTACTGTCTCATCTGTATTGTTTATAGATCCGCTTTTGAAACTCATAGGTTATTATGTCGGGATTAGTGGCTTTTGATAAAATTTATACAAACAAGAGGTTCGCAAGAGCCAAATAACAACAAAGCAACATTTAGTGAGGTTTTACTAAACCCTATGGCTTCATATGGTGGTTTGTATTCTCCAGAAACTTTACCAAAATTGGATGAAGAGTTTATTGAAAACTTTAAAAACAGATCTTATAAAGAGTTGGTCGAATTTGTATTAAACAAGTTTGCTATAGATATAGACAAAGCAGATATAGATGATGCTATTGGGTTATATGAGAAGTTTGATGACCCAAAAGATCCAGTTCCACTTGTAAAGATAAAAGATAAGTTGTTTAGCAGTGAGTTGTATCATGGACCCACTAGAGCATTTAAAGATATGGCGATACAACCTTTTGGTTCAATACTCTCTTCACTTGCTTCCAAAAAAGAGGAAAAATACCTCATACTTGTAGCAACTTCAGGCGATACTGGACCTGCTGCTTTAGAAAGCTTTAAAAACAAAAAAAATATAAAAGTAGTCTGTCTATATCCAGATGGTGGCACTAGCGATGTGCAAAGACTACAGATGACAACTGTAGATGCAGAAAATATAAAAGTCATAGGTATCAAAGGAACATTTGACGATGCCCAAACAGCTTTGAAAAGACTTCTTGAGTGTGATGATTTTAAAAAAGAGTTACTAAGAACAAATACAAGCTTAAGTGCTGCAAATAGTGTAAATTTTGGTAGAATTATATTTCAAATTGTATATCATATATACAGCTATTTACAACTTTTAAAAAATAAAGAGATAACAGATCAACAGATGATAGACTTGTGTATTCCATCTGGAAATTTTGGAAATGCTTTGGGGGCTTATTATGCTAAAAAGATGGGTTTAAAGATAAACAATATTCTAATAGCATCAAACCAAAACAATATACTAACCGAATTTATAGATGAAGGCATATACGATATACGACAAAAAAAACTAAAAAAAACAACATCTCCAGCTATGGATATACTCAAATCCTCAAATATAGAGAGAGTTTTGTTTGATATGTTTGGTTCTAATAGAACCAAAGAGCTTATGGAGAACCTAAATCAAAATGGCATATTTATCCTATCAAAAGATGAAAAAGAGCAGATCCAAAAAATATTTAAAGCCACATTTTGCGATGATAATTTTGGCAAAAAGGTTATAAGAGATTATAATAACCAAGGTTATCTTATGGATCCACACACAGCTACATGTATAAAAGCAGTAAATAAGTTTCAAACAGATAAAACTATAGTGATATCAAGCACAGCTCAGTGGTTAAAGTTCGCACCAACTGTCTTAAATGCTATACAAAACGATGATTTAAAATATAGCGACAAAGAAGCTATAGATATCATCTGTAAAATCACAAAAAACAAAACAACCAAATCTATAGAAGAGTTATGGCAAAAAAAGATTATACACAATGATATCATAGACAAAGAGGATATAGACAAACATATCATCAAGTTTGTCTAATATATAAACAGCTTTAATTTAAAAAACCTAAAATACAACTTTTGCTTATATAACACAAAAGGCTATTGTCTTGTTTTATAAAGATTCTTATGTAAAATCACAACAGTTATTTCACACAGATACCTCTTAAGATAGATATAGAGTTTAAGCCATTTTACACCTCTTGCTTATTGACAAAGCTGTGCTTAAGAGTTTTGTGGTATAATCATAACATAAAGGAAAAATATGGTAATATACGAAAGAAGAAAAAAGAAAAAATTTGGAAAAATAGTTTTACTTATATTGCTTGTTATGATTATTGGTGCTGGATTTTATATCAAATTTTCACCAAAATTTGAGCATTTTGTTCCAAATATCACAATCAACAAAACTATATACTGGAACTTTAAAAATAAAATCAAAATCAAAATTGAAGACCAAAGTGCCATAAACTCCTATAAAGTCACATATGATGATGGTCAAAATAGCATAGTACTTGCTCAAGAGATAGTCAAAAAAAATAAAAACATAATTCACTTAGAGATAGACCCACCAAAGATAGAGATGTTTGATATCCAAAAAAATGCCACTTTGACAGTAGAAGCTACAGATAAAAGTAGCTGGAATTTTCTAAAAGGCAACAAAGCAGTAGTCAAAGCAGATGTTATAGTAGACACACAAAGACCACAAATAAGCCTTTTGTCTCATAGCAACAGTATAAGATACGGAGGCAGTGCAGTTGCTGTCGTACAGATAGATGATGAAAATTTGGAAAAAAAATATCTACAGTTTGGTGATAAACAAAAATTTGAGCTTTATCCTTTTTATAAAAAAAACCACTACATAGCTCTATTTGCTTGGCCAATTGATTTTAAAGATTTTGAAGTTGTAAATGTAGTAGCTATCGACAAAGCTTTAAACATAACCAAAACAAAGGTGCCTTTATATATAAGAAAGTTGGATATAAAATACGACGATATAAATATACCAAAAAGCTTCATAAAAACAGTAAGCACAGATGTGTTACAAAGCAGTCAAATGTCAGTGCCGGATGATTTGGAAAAAAGATTTATCAAACAAAACAAAGAGTTAAGAGCAAAAAATATAGAAACTATCAAAAAAATATCAAGAAAACTATCAAACAAAAAACTGATATACAACTTTAACATAGAAGCATTTAAAAGACTCAAAAACTCAAAGACTACTGCTGGTTTTGCACAAAGGCGAAGCTATTTTTATGAATCAAACAAGATAAATGAAGCTTGGCACTTAGGTATGGACTGGGCTAGTGTGCGAAATGCATCTATAAATATCTCAAATAGTGGCAAAGTTATATTTGTAGGTTACTTAGGTATATATGGCGATAGTGTGATAGTGGATCACGATATAGGATTGTCCACGATTTATGCTCACACGAGCAAAACATTTGTAAATGTTGGTGACAAAGTGGTCAAAAATCAAAAGATAGCAAACACAGGAACTACTGGAGCTGTGTTGGGCGATCATTTGCATTTTGGTGTTTTAGTGCAGGGAATTGAGGTAAATCCTATCGAATGGATGGATCAAAACTGGGTAGATACAAGGATTTTAAATATTATCCAAGAAGCAAAATATCAAATGGGTGCCATATGAAACAAAGAACTATAAACGACACGATAACCTTAACAGGTATAGGACTTCATACAGGTATGCCTGTGCATATGACTTTAGAACCTCTTGGAGATAACTCTGGTATAATATTTTACAGAAGCGACAAAGGAGTATCTATACCGCTTACAACTGAAAATGTAGTAGATACAAAGATGGCAACAGTCATAGGCAAAGATGGTGTAACTGTCTCAACCATAGAGCATCTGCTTTCTGCTATATATGCTTATGGTATAGACAACTTAAGAGTAGTTTTAGATAACAATGAAGTGCCTATACTTGACGGTAGCAGTAGTGGTTATTGTGCACTTCTTGACGAGGTTGGCATAAAAGAACAAAACAGTTTAAAAAAAGTTTTGCATATCAAAAAAACAATAGAGATAAAAGATGGCAACAGATATGTCAAACTAACTCCAAGTGACAATATCGTATACAACTTTACTATTGATTTTGAACACCCAAGTATTGGCAAAGAGCATTATAGTTTTGATTATACTGTTTTACAATACAAAGAACAGATAAGCAAAGCTCGGACATTTGGATTTTTGCATGAAGTTCAATATCTCAGAAGCAAAGGTCTTGCTATGGGTGCATCTATGGAAAATGCAATCGTGCTTGATGATGAAAAAATTCTAAACCCAGAGGGTTTAAGATACCACGATGAGTTTGTTCGGCACAAAATTTTAGATGCTATTGGAGATATGGCACTCATAGGATATACAATCATAGGAGAGTATGATGCAGTAGCTGGAAGTCACCATCTAAACCATCTCTTGACAAAAGAGTTGTTAAAATCAAAAGAAAATTATGAGATAATAGACCTAGAAGAGGTTATATCACATAAAAAAACACTTGAAGTAGCATATGCTAAAGCAAAAGGTTGATATAGTTGTGTTGTGTATAGGAGAACCTATACAAGTAGGCATATATGCAGATGGTTTGTTGATAAACAAAATGATAAAGATGGGACTAACTAGTGACATTTTACCAGAAATGTTTAAAGATATAAAAGAAAAATACGACATAGTAAGTTTGGCATATACAAATGGGCCAGGAAGTTATATGTCTATAAAAGTGGCATATATATTTTTAAAGAGTTTTAGTCTAATCAATAGTATCAAACTATTTGCTATATGCGGGTTTGATACAAATGGCAACTCTCCTATCAAAGCAATAGGCAACAAATATTTTTTTAGGACAAAAGATGGTGACATATATCTTGATAGATTAACAACAGACAAACCACAAGAGTTTAAATTAAAGCCAAACTATAAAAGCTTTAAGATAGAAAAAACAGATCAACCAAATTTTGTGTTGCCAGTAGTTTAAAAGGGAAAACGATGACAATAAAAGTACCAGCAACAAGTGCAAATATGGGTCCAGGGTTTGATACTCTTGGAATCTCTTTGCAACTGTTTAATGAAGTAACTATAACAGAGTCAAAATTTCATAGTATATCAATAAGAGGCGAAAGTAGCAAAAATATAAAACTAAAATCAAACAGTATGTTTGTCGATATATTTAATAAACATTATGAAACAATCTGCGACGACCAAAGAAACTTTCGTTTTCAGTTTACAAACGATATCCCACTTGGTCGCGGATTGGGTAGTAGCAGTGCTGTAATCACTAGTGCAATAGCAAGTGCATACAAAGTAGCAAATATACCAATCACAAAAAAGGAACTACTTAACTTATCTTTAAAACTTGAAAAACATCCTGACAATATAGCTCCAGCTGTATTTGGTGGTTTTGTAGTTTCAATAGTTAAAGACGAAAAAGTGATATCAATCAAAAAAAATATGCCAGATGAAGTAACAGCAGTAGTTGTGATACCAAACAAACCTATATCTACAAAACAATCAAGAAAAAAACTACCAAAAAGTTATACAAAAGAAGAATCTATATTTAATCTATCAAGAAGTTCATTGCTTACAGGAGCTATTTTTAGTGAAAATTGGAGCCTCTTAAGAGAAGCTTCTAAAGATATGTTTCATGAAGAGTATCGCATACAGCTTATGCCATCGTTGATAGATGTTCAAAATACTGCACTTAACAATGGGGCTTTGATGAGCACACTATCTGGAAGTGGTTCTACAATATTTAGTATCTGTTATAAAAACGATGCAAAAAATTTAGAATCAAAACTCAAACATAGTTTCCCAAAATTTAGAGTTCGTCAGTTGAAGTTTGACAATCAAGGTATAAAAAGCAATTGAACAGCCCCATAAGAACATGTATATCATGCAAAAAAAGGTATATGCAAGATGAACTTTTAAGATTTTCTTGTAAAGATAAGAGTCTAAAACGATTTGATGGTTTTGGCAGGTCGTTTTATATCTGTCTTTTATGTTTAAAAGATAATAAAAAATTGACAAAAAGTTTAAAAAATCAATGTAAAAACAACAAAGATTATACAGATGAACTATATGATATCGTAAATTTCAATAACTTATGATATAATAGAATGAATTTAACACGGAGTAGTAGATGGCAAATGAGATAAAAGTTGGTGAAATAGCAAAAGAAGCTGGTGTCACGAACCAAGAGATAATAAAAGGTGCTAAAGATATAGATATAATTATCAAATCAGCATCTTGTAAAGTTACTGAGGTTCAAGCTAGTGAGATATTTGATTATATTATGAATAAAATCAAACCAAAGAGAATGAGCGAAACAAAAGTTACTACAAAAGCTAAACAAAAAGAAGATACAAAACCAAAAGAATCAAAAGAAGCTGTCAAACCAAAAGAATCAAAAGAAGCTACAAAACCAAAAGAATCAAAAAAAGCAAAAGAAGCTA
>JAOZJU010000023.1:0-7209 GCA_029935705.1 Arcobacteraceae bacterium | reverse complement strand
CAAAAGAAGCTATCAAAACAGAAGAATCAAAAGAAGCCACAAAACCAAAAGAACCAAAAAAGAGCAAACCCACAACTTCAAACAAGCTAAAAATAACCAAAAAACAAGATATAAAAAAAGAGACAAAACCAGAAATTAAAGAGCAGTTACAACCAGCTATCAAAAGTTCGCCAGATAAAGATAAAGTAATAAAAAAAGATGAACAACCAACAAAACCTATAAAATCCGATGAAACAACAACACAAGAAGAAAAACTCAAAACTCAAAACACACAACAACAAACAAAAGAGACCACAACAACAAACAACGAATCATTGAGTGAAAATCCAAAACCAAAATTGGGTCTCAAAAGAAAGCCAGGGCTAAAAATAGTCAGAAAAAACAGAGCATCTAAAACCACCAAAAACTATGTAGATATAGACCATGGAGACCCAAAAACAAAAACAAGAAGAAAATCACTCAGTGAACTTTTGGGCAACAGTGCCAAACTTGATGACAGTTCAAAATCAAGGCAAAAATCAAAACCAAAAAAATCAGCATCAAGAGTTTCCTCTACTGGTAAAAAGATAGATATATACGACGATGCTGATTTTATTGAATCACAGGACTCTATCTTGGGCGAAGAGGTTGTATTGTTTGATATGGGCAAAATAGAAACTTCAAAATTTTTAGAAGAACAACCAAAAAAGAAGCAACAAAATGGACAACAAAATAGAAAAAGAAGTTCTTTTGGCAACAGACGACAAGGAATCAGTAGAAATAAACCAAAAAGAAAATATGAGAAAGAGAATAAAGATGAAATAATCACATCTGTGACTATACCAAAAGAGTGTAGAGTATATGAGTTTGCTGCACTTATGGGTAAAACAGATGGGGATATCATAGGAACACTCTTTAAGTTGGGTATGGTTGTAAATAAAAACAATTTTTTAAGTGATGATGAGATTGAGATTTTAGCAGATGAATATGGTGTAGAGGTTACTATAAAAGATACACTTAAAGATGTTGATTATGAAAGTGATTTTGAAATTGATGATACCGATAAAAAAGATTTTGTAACAAGACCTGCTGTCGTAACTATCATGGGACATGTTGATCATGGAAAAACCACACTTTTGGACAAAATACGAAACTCAAGAGTAGCTAAAAGTGAAGCGGGTAATATCACACAGAATATCACTGCATATACTGTGACAAAAAATGGCAAAGAGATTACATTTGTTGATACACCAGGACATGAAGCTTTTATGAGTATGAGAACAAGAGGTGCAGGAGTTACTGATATTATAATAATAGTTGTAGCTGGTGATGATGGAGTCAAACCACAAACTATCGAATCAATAAAAGTAGCAAAAAAGAGCAATTCGCCTATAATAGTAGCAGTAAATAAGATGGACAAAGAGCAATCAAACTTAGATATGGTCAAATCAACCATGTCTGAACATGGTATCACTCCAACTGATTGGGGTGGAGATGTGGAGTTTGTACCACTATCTGCTATGAGCGGTGATGGTATAGATGACCTTCTTGATATCATAAATATTCAAGCAGAGATTATGGAACTAAAAGCATCTCCAAATGGTTTGTGTAAAGCTGTGGTTCTTGAATCATCTACAAAAAAAGGACGAGGTGCTGTGGCATCTGTCATCGTGCAAAGTGGGTCATTGAAAATAGGCGATGCGATAGTTGCTGATACTAGGTTTGGCAAGATCAAATCAATACTAAACGATAAAGGTGAAACAGTCAAAGAACTAAAACTAGGATGGACTGGTGAAGTTGTGGGATTAGATGCAGTTCCTGATGTTGGAGTAACTTTAGTCTCGTTTGATGATATAAATCAAGCTAAAAAAATAGCTACTACAAGATATGAACATGCAAGATCACAAGAGCTTAGTCGCTCTACAAAAGTATCACTCGATGAGATGTCAGACCTTATAGCAGAAGGAAAAATAAATGCCTTGCCTATCGTGTTAAAAGCAGACACAGGTGGTTCACTTGAAGCTATCAAAACTACTTTGGAAAATATCAAAAATGAAGAGGTCAAAGTCAAGATAATAAGTTCAGCAGTAGGTGGTATAACACAAACAGATTTGGATATAGCAAAATCTGGCGAAAACTGTATCATAATAGGTTTTAATGTCCGACCAACTGGGGCAGTCAAAACCAAAGCAAAAGCAGATGATATAGAGATAAAAACATACTCTATCATATACGACCTCATAGATGATATACGAGACACTTTATCTGGTATGATGAGTAGCATAATAACTCAAGAAAATACAGGTCAAGCTCAAGTTCTTGAGACATTTGTCGTGCCAAAGATAGGCACAGTAGCTGGAACAAAAGTTACAGATGGCAAAGTTATCAAAGGTGGCAAAGCAAGAGTCATACGAGATGGTGTAGTTGTATATACTGGCAATATAGCATCACTTAAGCGATTTAAAGATGATGTCAAAGAGGTTAAAAATGGATTTGAGTGTGGTATAATTTTTGAAAAGTTCAATGATATATTAGTAGGTGATTTTATAGAGACATTTATAGAACACGAAGAAGCAAGACGAATAAAATAGTGAAGTCAATTAAATTACAAAAAACTCAATCGTTGTTAATGGAGCTAATACCTGAAGCTTTATCTCAACTAAACGACAACAGAATCAACTCTTTGACTATCTTGGCAGTTGATTGCAAACATGGCAAATATGATGCTACTGTTTATTTTGACAAAACAAATATGACCGAAGATGAACTAAAAGAGGTTAAGATACAACTAAAAAAAATAAATGGAACCTTAAAAGCTTATTGTTTAAGAGCTACAAGCTGGTACAAGTGTCCTGATTTTAAGTTTGTAGCAGATGATTTTGTCCAACGAGAAGCAAATCTTGAAAAACTTTTCAAACAGATATAGGATAGATATATGGAACCAGAAGATTCAATAAAAATAGCAGTAGAGGGATGTGGTGTCAAACTATATGATATAAAACAAACAAAAACAAACGATGAAAACATATATAGAGTTTATATACATAGCAAAGATGGCATAACACTTGATAAATGTAGTGAAGTTAGTCATATAATCTCACCAATACTCGATATTCACGAACCTATAAATAGCAAATATTTTTTAGAAGTAAGTTCTCCTGGTATCGTAAGAAAACTTAAAAGTTTGGAGCATTTTAAGTTGTCTGTTGGCGAATATATAAAACTCAAAACAAAAGAGTCTGTAAAATATAGCGGGAAGTTACAAAAAGTAGAAGATGACATAATTACTTTAGAAAACTCTCAAGAAAATATCACTTTGGCATATTCAGATATACTTAATGCTTCTACATCAGTGAAATGGTGACAAATAGTTATAGATCATATGCTAAAATAAACATATTTTTAAAAATCATTGGAGTAAAAAATGGTTTGCACTTGATCAAATCAAGATTTGTAAAAGTTACAAACCTATATGATACAATATCTTTAGAAGAAAACGACAAAAAAGGGTTTTGCCTTGAGGGAAAATTTGATTGTGCAAAAAAACAAAATACGATTTACAAAACTTATCAAAAACTTTGTCATATAGATAAAAAAGTGGAACAATTTTATCAAAAATATAAAATAGTTGTCGATAAAAAGATACCATCTTTTGCTGGACTTGGTGGGTCTAGCTCAAATGCGGCTATTTTTTTAAAACTGACAAACCAATTGTGCCATCTTAACTTATCTATCAAACAGATGGTAGATATAGGCAAACAAATAGGAGCTGATGTGCCATTTTTTATATATGAGTTTGATAGTGCAAATGTGAGTGGTTTTGGCGAGATTGTGGAGTTTTTTGATGAGCCAAAAATAGATATAGAGATATTTACTCCAAATATAAAATGTAGCACCAAAGAGGTTTATGAAGCATATGATAGCTATTTTTATAATAAAAATAGTCCAAAAGATTTTGACAATATAACAAACACTCCTACAATAAAACTGCTAGAAAACTATAGTGCAGTAGAGCTAAATGACCTTTTTTTGCCAGCGATTAAGTTAAAAAAGCAGCTTTATGATTTTAAAGATGGGTGGTTTTTTACAGGTAGTGGCAGTAGCTTTTTTAGGATTAAACGATGAGATATATATTTGTATCAATTTTTCCAAACCTTATCAAACCATATTTTGATGACTCTATACTAAATATAGCTATAAAAAAGGGGATATTCTCTATAGAGTTTTTTAATCCACGAGATTATGCTACAAACAAACACAACAAAGTAGATGATAAGTTATGTAGTGGTGGAGCAGGACAACTTATGACAGTCCAACCGCTTTTTGATTGTATTGATGATATAGTATCAAAATATCCAAAATCACATATAATCTTCCCAACAGCTTGTGGCAAACCGTTTAATCAAAACGATGCAAAAAGATTAAGCCACAAACAAACTATAGTGTTTGTATGTGGTAGGTATGAGGGCATAGATGAAAGAGTGATAGAGCGATATGCCAGTGAAGTATTTAGTATTGGCAACTATATCTTAACAGGTGGCGAACTCTCTTCGCTTGTGCTTTGTGATAGCATATCAAGAAATATCAAAGGTGTATTAGGAAATCAAAACTCGCTTGATGATGAAAGTTTTAATCGTGACAATCTTTTGGAAGCTCCAGCATTTGCTAAACCAATATCATATAAAAATCAAAATATTATAGATGATTATATAAGTGGAGACCACCAAAAGATAGAGAAACTAAAATATAAACTTTCACAATATAAGACAAAATACTATACCCCTTTATAGAGTTTAAAAGATATGCTTGATTTTGTCTTTGGGGGTATATTGTAAAAAAGTTCACTAACCATACATTATATTTGGCAACCACAAACTTATAATTGGTATATATGTGACAATCAACAAGCCAGCGAGTATAGTCATAGACCAAGGAAGTGAATATACTACAACATCTTTCAAGCTCGTGCCAGTAATACCGCTCGTTACAAAGAGGTTTAAGCCCACGGGGGGTGTTATCATACCTAGTTCCATATTTACTACTATAACTATCCCAAAATGAATAGGATCAATACCCAAAGCAACTGCTACAGGCAAAAGCAAAGGGACCATTATCATAATAATCGCCGATGGCTCCATAAAATCACCTGCAAAAAATAGCAGTATATTTACCAACATCAAAAAGATAATAGCATTGACATCCCAAGACATAAGTGTATTTGTGATAGTTTGAGGCACATTTTCCAAAGTTAAAAAGTGAGCAAACAACATAGCATTTGCTATGATAAACATAATCATAGCACTTGTTTTAGCAGACTCTAAAAATATAGTATATATATTTGACCATTTTATATCTTTGTATATAAACATAGATACAAAAAATGCCCAAGTAGCTGCCACTGCTGCTGCTTCTGTGGGTGTAAAGATACCACCATATATACCACCAATTACGATAATGATCGTCATCAAAGCCCAAGAGGCATCAAACATCTTTTTCATACGAACCTTAAATGATTGTGGAGATGTTCGTTCAAATCCAAGTCGTTTTGCACCTATATATGTAATAGCCATCATCATAATGCCTATCATGATACCAGGAATCACTCCTGCCATAAATAGTTTGCCTATACTCACCTCTGCTGTAACCCCATAAACTATCATCACAATTGATGGTGGTATGAGTATGCCCAAACTTCCAGCAGTAGCTATAGTACCTATGGCATATTTTTTGGGATATCCTGCTTGTTGAATAGCACCAAACATGATAGACCCAATAGCCACTACAGTAGCTGGAGAGCTACCTGATACTGCTGCGAATATAATACTTGCAAATATAGCAGCCATTGGCAAGCCTCCTGGCATATGCCCTACTATTGATTTTGCAAACTCTATGATTCTGTTTGCACTACTACCTTTGCTTAAAAGTTGTCCTGCTAAAATAAACATAGGTATCGCCATAAGTGAGTAGTGCTCTATTTTCTCAAACATCATAGATGAGATCTCTATAGGGTTTATGTCGGTAAACAAAACAAGTGTAGCAAATGTAGAAGCACCCAAGGCTATAGCTATAGGTGAACCAATTATCAATAAAAAGAAAAATAGTATAAATAAAACTGCTACACTCATAACATACCTGCTGTTTTTCTCTCTATCTCTTTGAGTAGTTTTTCATTTTCACCCTCAGTCATCTGTTCTATTATCATCTGGGCTTCACTGTGTTGAACCACTTTATCTGCTGGAGTTTTTGATATTTCATATAGCTTTTCAAGCACTCTATATGTCGCAAATGAGAAGGATATGGGTATTACTAAATATATGATCCACATAGGGATATCAAGTTCGACAGAGATCTCGTCTAAATTGTGAACTAAAAATAGATACTCATAACCATAATATGCCACAGCCCCTAAAAACACAACCGTAATAGTGTGAGACAAAATCAATAAAAATTTTGCTGTTTTTGGTTTGACTTTTTCTAAAATAATATTGATACTTATATGAGCATCTTGTTTGAAGCAGTATGCTGCTCCAAAAAAAGTGCTCCACAAAAATAGATATATAGTAAGCTCTGATGCCCATGTAAGTGAGTCATCAAAAACATATCTTACGATCACATTTACAAAAGCTACAGCCACCCCGGCACTTATGCCAAAGGCTGCTATAGATTGGTTGACAAAACCAATGATTTTGCTTATGATTGTCATGATCTATTTTGTATTGATAGCGCCATCGATTAGAGATTTACCTATCAAGGCATCGTCATAAAATTGTGGGTATATAGAACTAACTGCATCTCTCCAAGCTTGTATTTGCTCTGCTGATAGGTTGTGTATCTGTAGTTTGCCAGTTTTTTTAGCATACTCTTCTATTTTAGCAAATTGTGAGTCGTTTAGCTCTTGTGCCCAAACTCTCTCTTTTGCGGTTGCTTCTTTCATAGCTTGTTTGACATTTGCTTGAAGATCAGCTGGCAAACTTTCCCAAAACTTTTTAGACATCACCACTAAATATCCCAAATATCCATGATTTGTGACAGATAAGTGTTTTTGAACTTCATAAAACTTTTTTGTAAATATATTTGAGTTTGTATTTTCTTGACCATCTATAACACCTTGTTGAAGTCCTGAATAGACCTCACTAAATGGCATCATTTGTGGGTTTGCTCCAACTGCTTTAAACTGAGCTTCCAAAACTTTTGAACTCATGATTCTAAACTTTTGACCAGCTGCATCTG
>JAOZJU010000022.1 GCA_029935705.1 Arcobacteraceae bacterium | reverse complement strand
AGGCAAGCCTCACTATAACTATGATTTAGATATGTGGATAAAGTTTTAAATTGTAGATAATATTTTTATGCCTACTGTAGAAGTGTGGGGGGGGGTTCAATGTAAATGTTGGGATAATATTTTACTGCTTTTTTAGAAAAACCAGCACAAAAATCGGTTCGGCAGATGCCTATTGTATGGATAAGGTTTTAGATTGTAAATAATATTTTTTTGTCTATTATAGAAGTAGGGGGGTTGATGTAAAATATGAGTATATTTTAGAGATTTTTAGCAAATCATAGCAAGCATCAACAAGATGATACTATACAAAAAGAGGTTTGCTCCAGTATTTGCCACTATACAGCCTGTGCATGTCATTCTTTTTTTGGTTTGATAGATCCATGAGATAAAATATATAAGCAATACGACAAATGATATTGTGTTTATAGTCCATATATTTTGTGAAACTATACCAAAAAGTTTAGTATCAAAAATTTTTGATACTAAACACAACATCTCAACAGCTATTGTGACCTTGACGATCCACAAAAGCTTGTCTTGTGTAGTTGTTTTGCTTTTTCGCACTTAGTGACTTTTTGCTACAACCATAAGCATCTTTATGTTTATATAGACAAATCTTACAAATTGCCATATCTTACATGTTCTCATAAACTTCATAAATGGTCCTGGAACCATGGTATTGAATGTTTTGTCATCATATGGTGTGATATTTTTTTGTGTATCTAACATTGAACTCATTTTTTCTCCTTTTTTGTTTTGTTTTTATTCTGGGATTAGTGTCCAGCCTGGCTTTAACTTCGCTTTCCATATAAACATATAGTGAAGTATCTGTTTGATCCAATGTCCTGCTAATCCTATCTCACCAAAAGTATGGTCTGGGTCTCTTCCAGTTCCTGGATATTTTTCATAATCTGGCACTACTGGATAAACAGTAAGTGCAGCAGCAGTTCCTTTTAAAAACCCTTTGCCAGTGCTAGCTACACAAGCTGCTCCCATCTTCGCCATGCTTGCTTTGTGTGTAGGAGTGTCTGATTTGCCTTTTATCATATCGCATATAGAAGCGGCTACTGCTTTGCCTATGATACCACTTGGCATTCCTGTCCTTGGTGGAGCTGGTGTTATTACTGTGCCATTTGGTGATTTTCTTGGTTGTGATATTGGGTGTGGTGGTGCAAATGCTATACCACAAGCAAACATATTTTTGTATGTAGGGTTTTGGTAAGTGCTTGGCCAATCTTCAGCTTTGAACTCATCAAAATTTGTTTTGCCATATATCGCATCTACTTTCATAAAACCATTTGGAGCAAATATAGTATCTGTAATATCCTCACCATCTTTACCATAAGCTTTAAAACCAACTCCAGCAAATGGAGGTATAAGCATAGAGAAGTCAAACTCCTCTTCACCAGTTTCGCCAGTTAATAACTCATAAGAGAGTTTGCCAGCTTCTACTTTGCTCACATGTGCACCAGTTATCCAGTCTACATCTCTCTCTACAAAAAGTGATTCTGCCATAATTTTAGATGAAACTATGTGACCATTTGCGGTAATATGAACACCAGCAACTCCAAAATCACCTAGAAACTGTTCGTTTGATATCCATTTGATATCTGCCATATCTCTCACACCTGCTCTTTTAATCACATTTTCTACATTGAATATATACTCAAAAGCAGCCCCTTGACAAGTACACATCCCGTGTCCTGTACCTATCAAAAATTTTTGTCTTTGACCGTTTTTCATCTTTTGTATAGCTTCTTGCAACTTTTTGTTTGCATCTTCGGCATGTGAAGCGGTGCATACCGATACAGTATGTTTGCCTAAGTTTGAACCCTCTCCTAAACCAGGAGTTGCACCAAAATTAAGTTTAGGTCCAGTTGCATTGATAAGATAATCATATGTTATATTTTTGCTTTTGCCCATCTCATCTTCGCTTGTCATTTCAACAGACACAAAAGGCTCATCGCTTGATTTGTCCCCTTGTGGATTTATAGATACTGCTTTTGCTTGGATATATGTGATACCAGCTTTTTTATACACAGGAGCCAGATCGAAGACCACCTTTTCTTTTGGCATATCTCCTACTCCTACCCATATATTTGATGGTATCCAGTTCCATTGTTTGTTTGGTGTTATTACCACTACTTCATGTTTTTTGCCTAACCATTTAGCAGAAAATGTAGCCGCGGTGTGTCCCGATACACCTCCGCCCATTATTACAACTCTTGCCATATATTACTCCTTTGAACTTAATACTGCATTGTATCGTGATTTTCTTAAGGTTTATTTAAGTAGAATTATTTGATATTATATTATATTTAATAAATAGTTATAATCAATATACACACACACTTAAAAATCTGATATCTTCGTAATTTTATGACTATTTTGACAATTTGACCCTAAAATCTGTAGGGATTTTATACTTTAATAGTTTGAAGTAATGTTATTTTAAGCTTCTATTGATATAATGTTATATCCATCTGTAAAATCTTTAATAGTCTGTAGTAAGTTATGAAAAAAGATATTTTCACAAAAAGTTTTTGCTAAAACAAAAGCTACCTAAAGCTATGAGCATATAGATTTTACAGGTGGTTTCTATATTTCAAAAAAGGATAATTTGTGCCAAAAAAAGGTGTAGATAAAAAGATGATGAGAGCAAAAATAGCAAAAAATGCTATAGAGCTTTTCATAAAATATGGTTTTGACCACATGACTGTGGATGATGTAGCATATAAATCAAAGATTCCAAAAGGTTCTGTATATTCATTTTTTGAATCAAAAGACGATATATTGTTTGCTATTATTGAAAATGAGCAAGAGTTTTATGACGAAGAGATAAGACTAAAGATTCAAAACTCAAAAACATTAGAAGAGAAGATATTGTCACTATTTGACCTTTGTGTCTCACAAACTACTATCAACCAAAACAGACAAAAGATATACCAAGAGTTTGTTTGTCTTGTTTTAAATAACAAAAATTTAAAAATGGTAAAATTTCTAAAAAATATACAACAAAAATATTTAAAATGGTTAGAGCAGATATTTGAAGATGCTATAAAAGATGGTCAAATCAAACAACATGGTGTTCTGTTTGCAAAAGGATTGTTTGCTATGGCAGAATCTGTGTTGCTTTTTTCAGCTATTGAAAACTACAATGCAAAAGATATCTTACAAAACAATATAGAAAACTTATTAAAACTTTTAAGGATAGATGATGAAAATAGTTATTAGTTTAATCTTATTATATGGTATTGTTGTTGCAAAAAAGATTACATTTGATGAAGCAATTAGCTTGACTATACAAAACAACAAAGAGCTAAAAGCAAAAGAGTATGAAACAAAAAAAGCAGTGCAAAACCTAAAAGAGGCCAAAGCATATGATTTGGGTAAAGTTGAGCTCGCTTACAATATATCTCATACAAACCATGCTGGATATGTGTTTGGTATGAAGATGGCATCAAAAGAGGCTTCGTTTGATGATTTTGGATTTGGACATTTTATAGATAGTATGGGTGGGCTTATGAATCCAGCTACTGCTTTGCAGACCAAAAGTGACCTTTTGGCATATCAGCCAGACCAACTAAACAATCCAGATGCAAGAACCAATTTTGAAACTAAATTTACCTACGATGTGCCTATATACACAGGAGGGAAACTACAAACAGCAAGAGATATGGCAAAACTACAGATATTGGCCAATTCAAACAAACTAAAATATGACAAAAAAAAGATAGGTTTAGATGTCCTAAAAGCATACAACGGAGCAGTTACTGCTAAAAGTTTTATGACAATGTTACAAAAAAATCAAAAAACTATAGATAGATTTATAAGAACAAGCCAACACCTATACAACAATCAATTAGCAAGAGTGATAGATGTCAAACAATCAAAAATGGCAAGACAGATGTTAGATGTCAAGCTCCAAGAAGCAAAAGCCAAGTTTGATGTCGCTATAGCTTACTTGCAGTTTTTGACAAATGACAAAGATATAAGCGATGTTGACAAGATGGTGTTTTATGATCAAAATATCACAAGTTTTGAAATGTTTAGATCAGATGCTATAAACAACAGAGATGATTATAAGTGGATGAGATTAAATGCCAAAACAATGAAAAAGAAAATATCTTTTGATAGCAGTGGTGATTATCCTATGATTGGGGCTCATGTGGAGTATGGTTTAAACGACGATCAACTATCTTTGGACACAACCAAAGACTATTATTTGGGTGCTATTGGTTTAAAATACACGATATTTGATGGCGATATAAACAAGATAAACAAACAAAAAGCTACTATTGATTATCTTAAAACTAAAACTTACTATCATTATATGAAAAACGGCATAGAGACTGAAGTTAGAAAAAACTATCTTGATATAAAAGCAAACCAAGCTCAAATACCAAACAAAATAAAGATACAAAATATGGCAGAAGATATCTTAAGAAGAACAGAAAAGATATACAAAAACAACCTTGACTTTAGAACAAATATGATGTTTGTGCTAATGCAGTTTGAAAACTTGCTCAAATCACAAGCAGATCTTATAAAGTCAAAATATGACCAAACTATCCTATATGGCAAACTTCAAATATCTGCTGGCAATTCACTTAAAGGTTTAAAATGAAAAAAGAAAAACACAACATAGCAGGCATATTGGCATCTGGGTTTATCAAACATCCACTTACATTTATACTTTGTATTTTTATACTCGCTTTGGGTTTTTTGAGTTTAAAGTTTATGCCACGAGAAGAAAATCCACAAATAAAAGTAGCTGGTGGGGCGGTTATCGTCCCGATGCCAGGAGCTAAAGCTGATGAGATACAAAAGATTATAATAGAACCTTTGGAGCAAAAAATTCGACAAATAAAAGGAATCGAAAATATATTTAGTATAGCAAAAGACTCTGTAGGGATAGTTCAAGTTCAATACCTAATAGGTCAAGACAAAGGTGCATCTGACTTGAAACTATATGACCAAGTGATGAAAAATATGGATGTGATGCCTAAAAATGCAATGCAACCAATCATCAAAACTATGGATATAGATGTAGATATACCTGTGGCATCTGTGGCATTTTATAGCAAAGACAAAAGTTTAAATGAAGTGGAGTTGTACAAAAGAATAAAAAGATTAGCTTTTGATATAAACAAGATGGATGATGTAGCACAAATTGATTTAAAAGGTGAAAGAAAAGAACAATACAATATACTAATAAATAGCAACAAACTTATCCAAAAGAGAGTAACATTAGGTCAAGTTGCTATGAGCTTGAAGGGTCTTACATTTGAACTGCCTGATATAAAAGCAGACAAAAAAGATGGCAATTTTGTAGTATTTGGTATAGACAATGCTTTAAAAACTTCAAAAGATTTGGGTCAAGTTATCATAGATAGGTATGCAGGTCGTCCTGTATATCTTAAAGATATAGCTACTATAACCAAAGGGTATGATATCCAAAATGAAAAAGAAGCAATAGTTTATGATAAAGATCTAAAACTAAACAACAAAGCACAAATAACGATGACTATATCCAAACTAAAAGGTGCAAATACAGTTCAAATAAATAAAAAACTGATCTCATATCTTGAAAGTATAAAAGGCAGTTTGTCTAAAGAAAATATAGGTTTTGTTATCACAAGAGATGATGGCTATACAGCAAACCATGCAGTAAATGAGCTGGTGTTTCACTTGGTCATCTCTGTAGTTATCATAGCTTTGCTTTTGGTGTTTGCTCTTGGTTTTAAAGAGGCTTTGATAGTCTCTTTGACGGTGCCTATGATACTATCTGTTACTTTGTTTATAGGTTTTATGATGGGTGAAACTATAAATCGTATTACACTTTTTGCTTTGCTCTTGTCGTTGGGTTTGTTAGTAGATGCGGCTATTATAGTGATAGAAAATATACACAGACATATGCATGACAAACAATACAAAGACAAAAGCCTCAAAGATATAGCTATAGATGCTACAAATGAGATAGGCAATCCTACAAATATAGCTACTATAGCTATCGTCATGACTTTTATTCCTATGTTTTTTGTAGGGGGGATGATGGGGCAGTTTATGCACCCACTTCCTGTATTTGTGCCTATTTCACTCGCAGTTTCGCTGGCAATTGCATACATATTTACACCATATATGGTAAATAAATTATTAAAGAAAAAGGATATATAGTGTTAAACAATCTTATATTAAATATACTAAACAGTAAGTTTAAAAAATTTTTAGTATATCTTATGACTGCTGTGCTATTTTTTGGGTCTGTTTATATGATACCACTTGAGTTGGTCAAAGCAAAGATGTTGCCAGGAAAAGATAGTGATAGTTTCTCGCTTTATGTTGATTTGCCTACAAACTCAAACAGGTTTAAAACCAAAGAGGTAAGCAGTTGTATAGCTAACTATCTTTTAGATGAAACGGCAGTTGAAACTGTGTCGGTCTTTTTAGGTGAAGGTCAGCCTCTTGATTTTGCTGGTATGGTAAAAGGTAGTGCTTTAAAATCATCTGCAAATCAAGCAGAGATTATGGTAAATATAAAAAAAGCAAAACACAGAGATGAGAGAAGTTACAATATGATTCATAGAATTAGACCACTTATTAAACAAAAGTGTTCTAAACACAATGCAACGATAAAGTTTATAGAGTTGCCTTCTGGTCCTCCAACATTGGCTGATATTGTAGCTGAAGTTACTGGTGGAGATAGTTTTGAATCTCAAAGAAAACTTGCATACAAAATAGCCAAGATTTTAAAAAAGCAAAAAACTCTTGTAGATGTCGATGTTGTAGCAGATGAGACAACATTTAAATACTCTATCATATTAAACAAAAATAAAATATTGCAAAGTGGTATATCGTTTGAACAGATAAAAAAGATGCTTTATGTAGCTTTTGAAGGTAGTGATATAGGAGTGATAAACGAAGGCGATGCAGAAAATCAGATAAAACTTTTTTTAAGACTGGATGATAAAAGATTGCTAAATAAAGGTGACGAAGAGGATATCAAAAATAAACTATTTGCTCTAAAACTTATGAATCCTATGGGACTTATGATACCTATGTCAAATTTTGTCAAGATAAAAAAGGTCAAGCAAGCCCCAACTATACACTCTAAGAATCTCAAAAAGATAGTAAATGTTTTGGCAACTACAGACGATGATAGTCAAATATACCCTTTGCTTGATGCAAGAGAAGATATGATAAAAGAGTTAGCAGATGATTATATAGTAACAAAAACTACTATGTTAAACTTGGGTTTTGAAGATAAAAAGACAGGCGAACAGTTTGATATGGTATGGGACGGTGAGCTTAAAGTTACTATTGATACATTTATAGAGTTAGGTGTGGCATTTATAGGGGCATTGGTGCTTATATTTTTCTTGATGGTTGTCTATTATAAAAACTTTGCATTAGCAGGTGCTATAGTAATGGCGAGTTTTTTATCGCTTATTGGGGTTATTGTGGGTCATTATGTGATGGATCAAATCACAGCTGATAGATTTTATTTAACCGCAACATCCCTTATAGGGTTTATTGGACTTATTGGCATAAACTCAAGAAACTCATTGCTTATAGTTGATTTTGCCAAACAGTTAATAAAAAATGATAAACTTCAAGTAAATGAAGCTATAGCAAAAGCCACTGCTACAAGAGCTAAGCCTATACTGCTTACTGTATTGGCTATAGTATTTGCTAGTAGTTTGTTAGCAAGCGATGCTGTGTTTGGTGGGCTTGGAGTGGCACTTATTGGTGGGACTATATTTGCATATTTGGTATCGCTGTTTTTTGTGCCATTGTCGATACAAAACTCACTTATAAAAGGCGAGAGTGATTTTAAGGATTTTAAATAAAACCAAAGTGAGGAAAAATGACTTTACATTTTTCCTTGCAACCAATTTTAAAAAGTGATAATATAAGTTACAAAAGATATCATCTTGTAAAGTTGCATAGTTTAAAAAAACTTATAAACCACAATAATCTATTGGACCAAAAGAGAGCTCTTGAGGATATTTTGGATTATTTGGTTTGTTTAAGAAAATTATGATAAAATTGAGAAAATTATTTTTTATTTGAAATTAAAAGGACAGAAATGCTATTTGATGGTTTATTGGGTCTATTCTCAACAGATATGGCTATAGATTTAGGAACTGCTAATACTCTTGTATCGGTTAAAGATAAAGGTATTATTATAAACGAACCATCTGTAGTAGTAGTTCAGCAAAAAAGGTTTAGCGAACAAAAGATATTAGCAGTAGGCAAAGAAGCAAAAGCTATGGCTGGTAAACTACCTGCTGATATGAAATTGGTTCGTCCTCTAAGAGACGGAGTTATAGCTGATTTTGATATGACAGAACATATGATTAGACATTTTATAGAAAAATCACATCATCGTTCTATGTTTGTCAGACCCAGAATTGCTATATGTATTCCTCATGGTATCACCGCAGTAGAAAGAGGAGCTGTCCGAGAAGCAGCATTTAGTGCAGGTGCTAGAGAGGTATTTTTAGTAGAAGAACCTATGGCAGCCGCACTTGGAGCTGATATACCAATACATAGCTCAGTAGGGCATCTGGTAGTAGATATTGGTGGTGGAACTACTGAGATAGGTGTTACATCGCTTGGTGGTCAAATAGTTAGCAACTCTATTCGTGTAGCTGGCGATAGGTTTGACAAAGCTATAATTGATCATATAAGAATGCAACACAACCTATATATAGGCGAAGAGACAGCAGAGAGATTGAAGTGGAAAGTGGGAGCTGCTTGCAAACTTGATGATACACTTGAAGTAGAGGTAAAAGGTAGAGATGGTGGTGGTTTGTTATTAACCAGACTTATCTCATCTGATGATATAGCTATAGCTTTAAGTGAACCACTTCGTGAGATTGTTGTAGCTATTCGCTCAGTGCTTGACGAACTTCCACCTGACCTTGCTGGAGATATTATAGAAAATGGTATAGTGCTCACAGGTGGCGGTTCTTTGTTGCATGGGTTTAGCAAGTTTTTAAAAGAACATATAAGACTAAAAGCAAGATTGTGCAACGAACCGCTTCTTGCAGTCGCAAGAGGCACAGCAAAAGTGCTTGAGGACAAAAAATTACTTAATAGTTTAAGTAGCAAATAGTGACCATCTTAAAAAAACCTATGGGTGATTATATGACCAACTGTTATATAGTAACTATTGATGACAAAGATATCATCATAGACCCAGGTATTGGGGCTACATCGTGGGTGATTGAAAATTGTAAAAATCCAGCTGTTATACTAAATACACATGGACATTTTGATCATGTATGGTCAAACAGTGAGCTAAAACAAAGATTGAATATACCAATATATTGTCCTGTGGATGATTGTTTTATGCTTGAAAATGATCCATTTGAATATGGCACACCACGATCAAAAGCAAATCTTAAAGTATCAAATGATGAAGCTATCAATATAGGCAATCAAGAGGTGATTTTCCACCATTTTCCAGGACATACACCAGGTTGTAGTGCTATACAGATACAAAACCATCTTTTTTGTGGAGATTTTATATTTGAAAATAGTATAGGAAGATCTGATTTTCCTTTTTCAAATAGTCAAGATATGCAAAAAAGTATTAAAAAAATCTTATCGTGGAGTGGTGATTTTGTTTTGCATCCTGGACATGGAAACGATACAACTCTAAACAAAGAGAGAAGTTCGTTGAAAAGTTGGTTGGATTAGACTCAAAAAACCAAAGAAGAGGTTTATAACTTTTGCTGTTTAATCAACAAAAAGATTCAATTATTTTATAAAGGAGATATATGAGAGGTAAAAAAGTAGCGATAATCGGTGTAGGAAATGTCGGTTCATCTGTAGCATATAGTTTAGCAATGACCGGTGCTTGTCATGAGGTAATGCTAAGAGCAAACAACACAAACAGAGCTAAAGGTATAGCATTGGATCTAAGCCAAGCGGCACAAAGTGCTAGAAAACATACGATAGTAACAGTAGCAGAAAAACTAGAAGATGTCAAAGATTGTGATGTAGTAGTAGTAACTGCAGGAAGCCCACGATTGCCAGGTATGAGTAGAGATGATCTTCTTTTGACAAATGCCAAAATTATGAGAGATATATTAAAAGTGGTTAAAACCACCTCGCCACATGCTATCATAATCCCAGTATCAAATCCACTTGATGCTATGGTATATGTAGCTTTAAAAGAGACAGGATGGAAAAGCAACAGAGTCCTTGGAATGGCAGGGATATTAGATAGTGCTAGAATGGCTCATTTTGTATATGAAAAGCTTCAATATGGTGCAGGGCAGATAAGATGTAGTGTCATGGGAGGACATGGTGACGATATGGTTCCGCTTCCGAGATTTTCTACTGTTGCTGGTGTGCCTTTGACTGATTTGCTAACTTGGGATGAGATAAACGAGATAGTAGAGAAAACAAAAAAAGGTGGAGCTCAGATAGTATCTTTGTTAAAAGATGGAAGTGCTTATTATGCACCAGCAAAATCAACCGCACTTATGGTAGAAGCGGTACTAAGCGACAAAAAACTTATCTATCCTTGTGCTGTGATGCTCGATGGAGAATATGGTTATAGTGGAGTAGTAAGTGGAGTGCCAGTGATGATAGGTGCAAATGGAGCTGAAAAGATTATAGAAGCAAACCTAAACGACGACCAAGACAGAAAGTTTGCAAAATCAGTAGGAAGTGTCAAAGGACTTGTCAGTACACTTTATGCAAATAATTTTTTCGAAAAGGAGTAGAATATGAGTGAAAAAAAGAGTTTTAAAGTTATGGTTATAGAAGGACCAAACTTAAATATGTTGGGAATTAGAGAACAAAATATATATGGAACTGCAACAATAGATCAAATACATGAAGCTATGAAAGAGACTGCTAAGCAAAACAATATCAAACTTGAGTTTTTTCAATCAAATTTAGAGGGCGAGATAATAGACAAAGTTCAAGAGTCTCTTGGTGAAGTTGATGGTATAGTGATAAATCCAGCAGCATATACACACACAAGTATCGCTATAAAAGATGCTATAAGTGCTGTAAATCTACCAACAGTTGAGGTTCATCTGTCAAATATATACAAAAGAGAACCATATAGAAGAAAATCAATCACAGCAGAAGCTTCTACAGGAGTTATCTCTGGGTTTGGTCCTATGGGATATCATCTAGCAATCATAAGTTTGTCACAAATTTTTATTACAAACGATATGGCTAAAAAAGGTGATAAAAAATAAGTTTTATCACCAAAGATGAAAGTAGCTGTTATAAAGAGTGTTTTTATAGCAACGATAACTGCCTATTTTTAAATATATCAAATCAAACCTTTTTTATAACAGATAGCAGATATGAACTAGAAGCAAAAAAGGATGCTATAGTTGATGAGGTGATTATAACAAACGATATTTTTAAAACTGCAAAAAAACTGATCAAAAAAGCAAAAATAAAAAAAATTTTATTTGATCCTTATGAGTTTAATCTAGCTCAATATATCAAACTTACGAAAAATATCTCTTGTAAATTTATCCAAAAACCACACTTTTTAAAACACAAAAGAGCTATAAAGTGTGAAAATGAGATAGAGCTTATCAAGAAAGCTATGCAAAAAACAAGAGCAGGATTTAAAGATATCAAAAAGCTTTTTAGTTTGGGCATAGATGAGATAGAGTTAAACTATAAAAGCAAACATATATTGACAAACAAAGGCAGATATCAGTTGAGTTTCCAGCCAATTACAGCAATAGACAAAAACTCAGCAAAACCACATGCAAAACCTGATAATACAAAATACCAAAAAAAAAGTTTGGTTCTTGTAGATGCTGGTATCAAATACAAAAGATATTGTAGTGACAGAACTGAAACATTTATAAACAAAAAAGATAAACTCCAGCAAAAAGTATATGATATAGTCCAAAAAGCTCAGCAAAAAGTTATATCCAAACTAAGAGCTGGCGATAAAGCATCATCTGTAGATAAAATAGCCAGAGATGTCATAGAAAAAGCGGGATTTGGTAAATATTTTGTTCATAGTTTAGGACACGGTGTAGGGCTTGATATACACGAGTATCCAGTATTGTCACAAAAAAGCAAAGATATTATCCAAAACAATATGATCTTTAGTGTAGAGCCTGGCATCTATTTGCCTGGAAAATTTGGTGTTAGGATAGAGGATTGTGTAGTGGTTCAAGATGGCAAAGCTGTAGTTTTATAGTTTTTGGGTATAATTTGTAAAAATAGGTATAGATATGGGTTTATTTGACATCGTAACATTGACGATTATTTTTGTGCTTGGTTTTAAAGGATTGTTAACCGGTTTTATCAAAGAGGCTTTTGGTCTATTTGGTATCGTAGGTGGTGTTTTTGTAGCATCAAGAACCGCCCAAACAGTTGGAGCATCTATAGGCAAAGCTGTGGATATAAACAACAGTTCCACACAACTACTTGTAGGGTTTGTGATATCTATAGTGGTATTTTGGGTAGTGGCATATCTTTTTGGTATGATGATAAGCAAAATCACAGACAAAAGTGGACTTGGGTTTTTTGATAAGATTTTAGGTTTTGGGTTTGGAGTTGCTAAAGTATTTTTGATATTTTCTATATCGGTATATGCTATATCTCAAATAAAGATAATTGACAAGTTGATAAACGACGACAAAAATCCAACTATCATGTATGAGGTGTTTAAACAAACAGGTTCATATATATTAGCTATATACGATGAAAAAGCAGATAGCAATACAACAAATGAAATAAAAGAAAAAATAATATACCAAAATATCAAAAAAGCAGTTGACGATGAGTTAAAAACACCTCTAAAACAACCAAAGGATAAATAAATTGTTTGAAAATAGATATATACAACAAAGGATAGAAAAAGCCAATCTTTTAAGGCAAAATGGCATAAATCCATATGAAAATAGATGCAAAAGAGATACAACTATATCAAAGTTTGCCGATAAAAATAGAGATATAGAAGAGTTGGAAAACAAAAGAGATGAAAATAGAATTTTTGTAGTCTCTGGTAGGATCAAATTTTTTCGAGTTATGGGCAAAGCTAGTTTTATCAAGATAGAGGATAGCACTGGTATTTTACAAGCATATATCACAAGAGACAACTTAAAAGATGGGTTTTATAACGATATATTTAAAAAAGCATTTGAAGTGGGTGATATTGTTGAGCTTACTGGGTATCCATTTGTTACTGGTAAAGGAGAGTTGTCTATATATGTTACTGATTTAAATATGTTGACAAAAGCTATATCGCCACTTCCTGAAAAGTTTCACGGTATTGTTGACAAAGAGTTAAGATATAGACAAAGATATCTTGATCTTATTATGAACAGTGAAGTGAAAAATCTTTTTTTTACAAGAAGCAAAATCATCTCATTGACAAGGCGGTTTTTTGAAGAGAAAGGATTTTTAGAAGTAGAAACTCCTATGATGCACCCAATTGCAGGCGGAGCAAATGCAAAACCTTTCGTGACACACCACAATAGCTTAGGCATAGATAGATACTTAAGAATAGCTCCTGAGTTGTATCTCAAACGACTAATTATAGGCGGATTTGAAGCGGTATTTGAGATAAATAGAAACTTTAGAAATGAAGGTATGGATGCCACACACAATCCTGAGTTTACATCTATTGAGTTTTATTGGGCATATAAAACAAACAATGATTTGATAAAACTTACAATTGAGTATTTTGAATATCTTTTTGATAGATTGGATATCTCAAAAGAGCTTACATATGGTGAATATACTATTGATTTTTCAAATTTTTCACAACTATCTTTTGTAGAGAGTTTGACAACTATTGGTGGGGTGGATGCAAATATAACTACACACAAAGACAAAATTTATAAGTTTTTCAAAGAGCAAAATATAGCTCTTAAACCAAATCTAAATTTAGGACAACTTCAAGGTGAGATTTTTGATGAGTTTGTAGAACCAAAACTAATAGATCCTACATTTATCACAGATTATCCAGTGCAGTTAAGCCCACTTGCTAGGCGAGATGACAAAGATAGCAACATAGTGCAAAGATTTGAACTGTTTGTAGCTGGCAAAGAGATAGCAAATGCTTTTAGTGAATTAAATGACCCTATTGACCAGCTTGGTAGATTTGAAGAACAATTAAAAACTAAAGAATCAGGCGATGAAGAAGCCCATGAGATGGATGAGGATTTTGTAGAAGCCTTATCGTATGGGATGGCTCCAACAGCTGGTCAAGGTATAGGTATAGATAGATTGGTGATGATCCTTACAAACTCACATAGTATAAGAGATGTTTTGCTTTTTCCTGCTATGAAACCGCAGACAAAAATTCAAACAAACGATTTGGAGCAATAGGCATTTGTGCCTTTAGGCACATTGATTGATCTAAACTAAATATATCTTGTCGTTTAGTTCATCAAACTCATCATCTACTATACTATCGCTTGTGATACCACCGCCACTATGATAATACAAACTATCTTTATCTTTAAATATATATCGTATCAAAACAAAACTTCTAAAGCTACTGCCATCAAAAACTCCAAAAATACCTGTGAAAAAACCTCTTGGGTGTTGTTCTATACTATTTATAAGTCTATTTGTAGATATTTTTGGAGCACCTGTGATACTACCCGCTGGTAACATATACTCTAATATATCGCCTATATTGTTCATACTATTTGTTTTAAGCAAGCCACTTATCTTGGAGCTTGTTTGTAGTATTGTTTTGTTTGTTGTGGTTAGTTTGTCTATATACCTAAACCTATCCACTTTTACATTTGAAGCAAATTGACCTATATCGTGTCTTAGTAGATCCACAACCATTGTGTGTTCTGCTAACTCTTTTTTGTCTAAAAGCAACCTGTTTTTTGCATCTTTTATAGCAAAATCTATCGTGCCTTTCATAGGGTAGGTATATATCATATCATCTTGTATAGTGATAAACTTCTCTGGCGAAAATGATACAAATTTGTCTTTAAACAAAAGTTTAAAACTGCTATTTGAAGCTTGATATATCTCATCTAAACTCAATTTGGTGTTTAGTTTGGATACTGCTGTGAGATTTAGCAAGTAGGTGTTTCCTGCTTTTATGTTTTGTTGAACCTTTTGAAACATATCTTTATATAGGTTTTTGTTTATCTTTTGGTGTTTTAGTTTGATATTGTGATGTGAAAATGAGCTAAAATCAAACTCATATTTGATAGTTTCAGGTATATTTGACAAGTAGTCTGATACAACACTCATTTTATCAAAACTTATCAAGCAAAAAAATGGTTTTTTACTACGACCTAATTGATTTAATCTCTTTTTTAAACACATTATGGTATTATAACATAAAAAGTTTAGGGCATATTGATAATTGTATCAATCTTTGTAGAGATGTTTTTTAACAGGAGAAAAAATGAGAAGCGAACCACAACACTGGGTGGCATATGTAGTAGTAGGATTGGTTGTTGTTGCTATAATGTATGGCAAATATCTTATAGCCAAAGGGGATATAGATGATAAAAAATAGTTTGATACTCAAAATTTTTCAAGCAGCTTCTATACAACGATGGAATGACTATCCAAGGATGATAGATCTAGTAGAGCTTGACAAACAAGCTCATAAGTTTATTATCACATACTTTATAGCTAAACTTGAAAAAGATATAAACTACAAAAATCTAATTGAAGCTGGAATTTTTGAATTTTTAAGAAGAGTTGTAGTCACAGATATTCGTCCAGATGTATTTCACAAGGTTTTAAAACAAAAAGCAGAAGAACTAAACAATTGGGTGATTGAAAAATTAAGCGACGAGATAAAAGATATTGAGCAAGGAGAGTTTCTAAAAAAATTTAAAAACTATCTAAATGATGAAAATATGTATAAAAAGGAACGATTTGTTTTAAAAGCAGCCTCATATCTTGCTACAAAGTGGGAGTTTGATATAGTTTATCAAACAAGTTCATTTTTAAGCGATATAGATGAAGTAAAAAAAGAGGTGGAGCTTGAGATTGAGGATTATTATGAACTAATAGCAGTTCAAAAGATAGTTTTAAATAAAAAATTAGCAAAGATTATTGATCTATCCGGTAGGCTTAGATTTCAAAAAAGATGGGCACAAACACCACGAGTACCAGAGACTTCGGTGTTGGGACATATGCTAATTGTAGCAATATTTAGCTACTTTTACTCTATCAAGATAAAAGCAAACAGCAAAAGATTGGAAAATAGTTTTTTCACTGCTTTGTTTCACGACCTACCAGAGGCACTCACAAGAGATATAATCTCACCAGTAAAATACTCTGTAGATGAGTTGGCAGATATCATAGCATCTTACGAGATTCAAAAGATAAACGAACAGATACTACCAAACATACCACAAAGCATAAAAAAAGAGTTTTCATATATACTTGGTATAAACAAAGATGGCAAAGATGAATTTCAAAACAGAATTATAGATAAATATGGCGAAATACAAGAGATAAAAGAACCACAAGAGTATGATAAAGAGAGGTTTAGCACTATAGATGGCGAAGCATTAAAACAGTGTGATAGTTTGAGTGCTTATATAGAAGCTAGTTTGTCTATCTCTCATGGTATCAAATCTTTTGAGCTTATATCTGGCAAAAAAGAGATTTTGAAAAAATTAAAAGAGATAAATGGTTTTGATTTTAAACAAATAGCTCTAAATATAGATAAATTATGAATGCCATATTGATAATGGAGCTTGTAGTAGGCTTGATACTTAGTTTTATAGTTCTTGGGTTTGTTATATGGGGAGTAAAAACAGGTCAATTTGATGATGGAAAAAAACAAAGCGATGGTTTGCTTTTTGATACAACAGATGATTTAAACGATGCCATAGATAGAGAAAATAGACTAAAAAAAGCAAAACTTAAAGAAAACTTATAAAACAATTCTAACTTTTTTTCTTAATATCTATAAGTTTAAGAAATTTACGATATACTGTGCCACAATGTGTTGTTGTAACACTTTGAATTTTTTTTAGGAGGATATGTTGATGTCAAATAGTTCAGCAATCGATTATGATTATAGTATTGCAAAAGCCTTTACTGTTGCTACTATTTTGTTTGGTATTATAGGTATGCTTGTGGGTGTTATTTTAGCATTTCAGATGGC
>JAOZJU010000021.1:2955-17351 GCA_029935705.1 Arcobacteraceae bacterium | reverse complement strand
CTCAAGATATAGCGATGTGGAAAGAGACAGGAATTATAGCAAATCCAAACTGCTCAACTATACAGATGGTGCAAACACTTAAACCTCTCGATGACCTATATGGCATAACTCGTGTAGATGTAGCCACATATCAAGCAGTAAGTGGTGCTGGCAAAGAGGGTATGAAAGAGTTAGTAACTCAAATGCAGGATTTTTTTGCTTTTAAACTAAGCGATAGCAAAAAAGAGGCTTTTGCTCACCAAATAGCTCTAAATGTTTTGCCACAAGTTGATATTCCTATGAGTAGTGGATACACAAAAGAGGAAGAGAAGATGATATATGAAACACGAAAAATCCTCCACAAAGATATCAAACTCTCAGCAACTTGTGTTAGAGTGCCAGTACTTAGAAGTCATAGTGAAGCAGTGACAGTAACTTTTGAAAAAGATACAGATGTAAATATAAAAAAGTGTCAAGATGTTTTAAAAAAGTTTGAAAATATGAGACTCTTAGATGACTTAGAAAATAGTCTCTATCCTATGCCTACATTAGCTACTAATACTGATGATACATTTGTAGGACGACTTAGAAAAGATATATTTGATAAAAATGTGTTGCATTTTTTCAATGTAGCTGATCAGATACGAGTAGGAGCAGCCACAAACTCTGTGCGAATCGCGATGAAATGGATAAAGGAAAATTAGATGATAGAAAAGATATTTGAAGGTGCAATATGGAGAAGTAGATTTATAATCATCTTAGCAGTTGTATTTGGGTTGATGGGTGCTTTTGTGCTTTTTGTAGTAGCATCTATCGATATATGGGCAGTAACTACAAATACAGTCTCGGTGCTTTTAAGCCATGCACACCCTGACCATTTTCACGAAAATATCGTAGCTGGTATCATAGGTGCTGTTGATCTGTATCTTATAGCTGTAGTTATGTTTATATTCTCTTTTGGTTTGTATGAACTCTTTATAAGTGAGATAGATGAAGCTTTAGAATCAAAAAATAATAGCAGTAAAATATTGGCAATTCATTCGCTTGATCAATTAAAAGACAAGATAGCAAAAGTTATCATCATGGTGCTTGTGGTTAGTTTCTTTCAAAAGGTTCTTCATATGAACTATGAGACACCTTTGGATATGATGTATTTTGCATTGTCTATCACTGCTTTGTCTGTAGGTTTGTATTTTTTAAACAAAGTCGGAAAATATTAAAAAGGAAAAATATGAGCAAAATTTTTGTAGATGCCTGTAAAGGCAAAGCCACACCATATACACCAGTATGGATGATGAGACAAGCAGGTAGATATCTGCCTGAGTATAAAAAAGTGCGAGCAGATGTTGGTAGCTTTTTAAATCTTTGCCACAACCCGCAAAAAGCAAAAGAGGTAACTATCCAACCACTTGATATTGTAGGTGTAGATGCCGCTATACTATTTAGCGATATACTTGTAGTGCCAAACGAAATGGGTATGAAGCTACGATTTGTAGAGGGTGAGGGTCCAAAGTTTGATAACCCTATCAAAGATCAAGATGACCTACAGAGGTTAATAACAGGCAAGGAAGCAGCAGATAAGTTAAGCTATGTATATGAAACAATCAAACTGCTTAAAAAAGAGTTAGAAAAAAGAGATGACGATATAGCACTTATCGGTTTTGCTGGAGCTCCTTGGACTGTATCTACATATATGATAGAGGGACAAGGAAGCAAAACATACAACTTGTCTAAAAAGATGATCTATAAAAAACCAAAACTACTGCACAAAATTTTACAAAAAACCACAGATGTAACAAAACTATATCTATCTAACCAGATAAAAGCTGGTGCTGATGTAGTGCAGATATTTGACAGCTGGGCAAGTGCCATAGAGCCATCAAAATACGATGAGTTTAGCTGGAGTTATATGATCCAAATAGCTGATTATATCAAAGAAAATCACCCTGATACACCTGTGATACTATTTCCAAAATCAGTGCCATTGTTTATACCAAAAGTTTATGGCAATTTTGATGTATTTGGAGTTGATTGGAGCACAAATATGGCATATGCCAAAAAACATCTAGGCGATAGATATGTGCTTCAAGGCAATATGGAGCCATGTAGGTTGTATAGCAAAAAGCAGACTACAAAATGTGTCGAAAAAATTCAAAAAATTATGGGATCTTCTCGTCATATTTTTAATTTGGGTCATGGTATATTGCCAGATGTTCCAGTTGAAAATGCAATACATTTTGTCAAAGAGTGCCAAAGAGTATCTAAAAAATAAGCACAACTTTAAAAGCTTGATCTGATTTGTCGTTATCGTTCTATATCATACTGTTATGCTTTAAAGTTATCTGTTTTTAATTTTTTGGTATATCCATTGATTTAACTTTTTCATACTCTCTTTGTCGTGTATATCTAACTTCAATATATCAGTATGTGGATTTAGTCGTTTTAGTGTCTCTATCTCATTTTCCATATCATAATCAAAATATGGCAACAAATCAGTTTTTGTAAATAGTACCAAATCAGCTTTTGCAAACATCACTGGATATTTTGCTATTTTGTCGTTGCCTTCTGGGATACTTACTAAAACTATATTTAAGTGTGTGCCTATATCATAACTCGCAGGGCAGACTAAGTTGCCAACATTTTCTACAAAACATACATCTATATGATTCATATCGATATGATGCATAGCTTTATGAACCATAAAAGCATCAAGATGGCAAGCAGTGCCAGTAGTGATTTGATATGCTCGTATCCCTTTGTCTTGAAGCCTTATCGCATCTTTTGATGTCTGCAAATCACCCTCTATGACTGCATATTTGAACTCGCATATATCTACAAGATTCTCAAGCATAGTAGTCTTGCCACTTCCTGGACTGCTCATAAGATTTATACCCAAAACACTATTTTTGTCCAAATGCTCTCTGTTGTGATTTGCTTGGTGGTCATTTTTGTGAAGTATTTTTTTGATCACATCTATAGATTTTTTATCATTTAACAAAGGGTTGTTGTGGATATTTTCCATATTTTTATCTTTTGATTCATCTGTGATACTACATCCGCAATCTTGGCACATATTTATCCTTTTTGGTATCATTATACCATAAATATAGTAAAATAAGAGTATCAATCCTCAATTTTCCTCAAATTTATAAGTTTTTAACCACTATTAAACTATAAAAAATCTTAAGATCAAACTTTTAAAAGAGATTTTTTTATTAAGCAAAAAAACAATTCTGCTGTTTTGTTGATATTATGTCGTTAAACTATAAGCAAGCGAAGTTTTTAGTTTGAACTGTTGTTAAATTTCAAACTATTATGATATAATTACATAATGTTAGATAAGATAAAAACAGTAGGTGTAGTATTTAAACCAGATGATACTACACTTATTAAAAACTATAACCAAATACTTGAAATATTGAAAAGATACGATATAGAACTATTGCTTGAAAAAAATAGTGCAAAACTGCTCAATAAAACTGGTTTGGATTTTGATAGATTATGCAAAAATTGTGATTTTTTGCTAAGTATAGGCGGAGATGGCACTATCATATCTACAGCGAGAAAAGCATATGGTTATGATATACCAATACTTGGTATCAACTTTGGCAAATTGGGGTTTCTTGTAGATATAGTCCAAGATGAGTTTGAGTCTTTTATAAAAGATATGAAAATAAAAAACTACAAAATAGACAAACGAATGATGCTCCAGCTTACACAAAACAAAGAGCGATTTTATAGTTTTAACGATATAGTCATATGTAAAAAATCTATGAAAGGATTGGTAGATATCAGTGCAAAGATACAGAGCAAAAAGTTCAACCACTACAGAGGCGACGGAGTGATCATATCTACACCTACAGGTTCTACAGCATACAATCTATCGTGTGGAGGACCTGTAGTTTATCCATTGGGTTGTGGTATCATAGTCACTCCCATATCGGCTCACTCTCTTACTCAAAGACCAGTTGTGCTTCCTCAGAGTTTTGAATTGGAGTTTGAAAATTGTGGCAAAGAGGATGTGCTTGTAATACTTGATGGTCAAGAGGTAAAAGAGTTAAATATAGGAGAAACTATTTTTATATCTCAAGCACCGAAAAAAGCAAGACTTATACACAAAACCGAAAAAAACTATTTTGATAGTCTAAACAAAAAACTAAGATGGGGTGATTATGATAGATAGTTTTCATCTTAAAGATTGTCTTAGTTTTGATGAGTTAGACATAGAGTTTGACAAAGGTTTAGTAGTATTTAGTGGTCCAAGTGGTGCTGGTAAGTCAATATTTTTTGATGCGATGCTTGATTGTTTTGCACACAAACAAAGCCATGCAAAGCTATGTGAAGCTGTCATAAGTGACCACGATATGAAAAGTGAAAGCTTTTTGTTTGATGATGAGTTTATCATCAAAAAGATACAAAATGAAAAAACAAGGTATTTTTTAAACAACCAAAATATATCTAAAAAAGAGCTTCAAAAAATCACCAAAAATTTTGTGCGATCTTTAGATCACAAATCAAACGATGAGTTTACAAACAAAAATTTGCTGCTATTTTTAGATAAGATATGCTCTAAAAATGATAGCGATTTTTTATCAATCAAAGAGCAGTTTGAGACAAATTTTGACAATCTATCCAAAAAAACTCAAGAGTTAAAAGAGATAGACCAAGATGAAGAACTGTTAGAAGAAAAAAAAGAGTTTTTGCAGTTTGAGATAGAGCAAATATCAAGTTGCAATCCTAAAATAGGCGAGATTGAAGAACTAAAAGAGTTAAAAAAAAGGTTTATATCCAAAGAGAAGATAGAATCATCTATCAAAGATACACAGATAGTTTTTGCAAACTTTCACAAAATAGATACTATGCTATCAAAGATGTCAGTAGATGGGGAGTTTTTTGCTCAAACAACACAAAAGTTACAATCAATTGTAGATGAGTTTGAAAGTTCATTTGAAAATCTAAGTGACAAAGAGATAGAACAAACCATAGATAGGATAGAAAATCTATCCAAACTTGAAAAAAAATATGGCAGTTTGGAAGAAGCGATAAAACAAAAAGAGAAAAAAGAGATAGAGCTTGAAAAACTTGAAAATATATCATTTGAAAAAGCAATTTTGCAAAAAAATATCAAAAAATTAACTTTGATTGTAGATGATTTGTGCCAAGAGTTGACAGCCAAAAGAGAAAGTTCTGTAAAGCAGTTTGTTTTTATAATCCAAAACTACTTAGACAAACTATATCTTGGTGGTTTAGATCTTAAGATAAAGCCAAAACTTATGGACAAAACAGGAGCAAATGAGATAGTTTTGTTTCTAAACAATACAAAACTTGAAGATATAAGCAGTGGTGAGTTAAATAGAGTCAAGTTAGCACTTCTTGCTGGAAAAGCTGGATATGATATCACATACAAAGCATCGCTTTTTTTAGATGAGATAGATGCAAACTTAAGTGGCAAAGAGAGTGAAGCTTTGGCTATATTATTAAAAGAGCTTTCACAACACTACCAGATATTTGCTATATCTCATCATCCACAGTTAAGTTCGATGGCACATCAACATATATTGGTCTATAAGCAAAATGAGACTTCATATATAAAAGAGCTCTCATATGAACAAAGAGTTCAAGAGATAGCCAGAATAGTAAGTGGCGAAAATATCACAATAGAGGCTAAAAAGCTTGCTACTAAACTTTTGAGACAACAGTAGATGGTATTTGCTATTTTTTATTATATAGCTATGGTGCTATTGTATATAATCTTTTTGCCGTTGTTGTTTTTTAAGTCATTTTCTACAAAATATAAAGATGCTATACCTGCGAGATTTTTTTACAAAAATAGCAAATTTGACAAACAAGGAGTTTGGTTTCACTGTTGCTCTATGGGTGAGCTTAAAGCAATAGAGCCGATGTTGGAAACTATCAAATCAAAATATCACATAAATCTATCTGTCATCACCGATACAGGATATAAGACTGCCAAAGATTTAGGCTTTTGTGTGCGATTTTTGCCATTTGAGATATGGTTGCCATTTTGGATAGGTACACAAAAGATGCTCGTCGTCATGGAAGCGGAACTGTGGTATATGATGTTTGTCGTAGCAAAAAAACTAAAGATAAAAACAGTGCTGATAAATGCAAGAGTAAGTGATAAATCGTGGCACAGATACAAAAAGTTTTCGTGGTTTTATAAGAAAATTTTTAAAAATATAGATAAGATATTTGCCCAAAGTTATATAGACAAAGAGAGGTTAGAACTATTGGGAGCTACAAATATAGAGGTAGTAGGCAATATAAAGCTATCAAACAAACCAATTGTCACTCAAAAATACCAAAAACCAAAAGATAGTTTTATCATCACAGCAGGTAGCACACATGAAAAAGAGGAGAGCTTGATACTTGATAGTTTTGTAAAAGAAAAAAACAACTGCTTAGTGATAGCTCCACGACACCCCCAAAGGTTTGAAGTAGTAAACAATCTGATACTTAAATATATCAAAAACAAAGATATAACTTATAGTAGATTTTCAAACAACAAAAGATTTGATACAGATATAGTATTGGTTGATTGTTTAGGAGAGCTGGTCAATATCTTTGCTATAAGTGATGCTGTGATATTAGGTGGTGGTTTTGAGAAGATAGGTGGCCACAATCCTATAGAAGTGGTGCATTTTGACAATATACTTATATCTGGCAAACATATATTTAACCAAAAAGAACTTTTCAGATACATAGAAAATAGCTATATGATAGATAATGATGAGCTAAAAAAGATGATGAAAAATATAAGATCATTAAAAAAAGCAAAACTAATAGATATAGGCAACAGCGATAAAATATTAAAATATATAAAGGACAACAATGAGCAAAGAAAAAGCATATAAGCTATTGGCGATACAGAAAAATATCTCAAACGGCAAAGCAAAAGAACTAATAGACAGCGGGTTAGTATCTATAAATCAAAACAAAATCAAAGTAGCAAGAGTGCTTTTAGATATCGATGTATGGTTTGATGTAGCACCCAGACCCGAAACCAAAGTTATATTTGAAGATGATGATATATTAGTAGTAGATAAAGCACCATTTCAAACAGCAGCACAAGTAGAAAATCTATTTAAAAGAGCTATACTTTTAAATAGATTGGACAAAGAGACAAGTGGTGTGATGCTATTTGCTAAAAATGAAAAATTTCAAAAAAAAGCGATAGGTGAGTTTAAGAATAAAAGAGTCTACAAAGAGTATATCGCTATAGTTCATGGAAAAGTAGCCCAAGAGTTAGTGATAAACAAACCAATATCTACAACAAAAGGCAAAACAGCAAACAGCAGAGTAGATATCAAATATGGCAAAACAGCCAAAACGACCATAACCCCTATGTTTATAGAGGGAAACTACTCCAAAATCAAAGTAGTCATAGAGGATGGCAGGACACACCAGATACGAGTTCATCTATCACACATAGGACACCCAATTGTTGGCGATACGATATATGGCAAAAAATCATCACACACAAAAAGAGTGATGCTTCATAGCAAAATAACTAAGATATTTGATTATGAATTTGTAGCAAACACACCAAAAGAGTTTAAGCTTTTTGGGTTTTGTTAAGATAGCTATAGATAAAGAAATTTTGGATAAAATAGATATAAACACAAAAAGGCAAGATTTGACAAACAGATACGATGCAAAAAAGGTAGAGGACGACTACTACAAACTATGTGAAAGTAGAGGATATTTTGAAGTAGATGGCAACAAAGATATACAACAAAAAGGCAAATATTTTTCGCTGATGATGCCTCCGCCAAATATAACAGGAAGCTTACATATAGGTCATGCACTTACTTTTACTCTACAAGATGTGATAGTGCGATACAAAAGAATGTCCGGCTACAAGACTCTATGGCAACCAGGCACTGATCATGCTGGCATAGCTACTCAAAATATAGTAGAGAAACAACTTCAAAGCGAAGGGGTTACCAAAGATGAGATAGGACGAGATGAGTTTTTGCGTCGTGCATACTTACAAAAACAACAAAGTGGCGACAAAATAGTCCATCAGATGAGAAAGTTAGGCATCACTCCAGCTTGGAAACGACAACGATTTACTATGGATAGCGGACTTTGTGAAGCTGTCAAAAGCACATTTGTCAAGCTGTTTGACGATGGGCTTATAACTCAAGATAACTATATGGTCAATTGGTGCACCAAAGATGGGGCATTAAGCGATATAGAAGTAGAGCATGAAGAGATAGAAGGAGAGTTTTATCATATCAAATATGCTCTTGCCGATGGCGGGTTTGTCACTATCGCTACAACAAGACCTGAGACATATTTTGGCGATACTGCACTTATGGTGCATCCAGATGACAAACGATACCAAAAACTCATAGGCAAAAAAGCGATACTACCACTCATAGACAAAACTATAGATATAATAGCAGACAGTTATGTAGATATGCAGTTTGGTACAGGTATAGTCAAGGTCACTCCAGCTCACGATCCAAATGATTATGAAGTAGGCAAGAGACACAACCTTGAGTTTGTCAAGATATTTGATGAAAAAGGGATACTAAACGACAACTGTGGGCAGTTTGAGGGGCTTGAAAGATTGGAAGCTAGGCAAACTATAGTGGATAGTTTACAACAAAAAGGTTTCATAGAAAAGATTGAGCCACATATCCATCAAGTAGGCAAATGTTATAGATGCAAAAATATTATAGAGCCATATATATCAAAACAGTGGTTTTTGAGCGAAAAAGTAGCCACAAACTCTATCAAAAAGACAAAGGAACTGAGCAAAAAAAGAGCAGTAGATGGTGGTGGACTTTTTCATCCAACTAGATGGATAAACTCATATACAGCTTGGATGGACGAACTTCGTCCTTGGTGTATCAGCCGACAGCTTTGGTGGGGTCATAGAATTCCTGTGTTTTATTGTGATAGTTGCTCTCATACCTTTGCTACTGTTGAGGAGCATCCAAAAGATTGTCCAAAATGCAAAAACAGAACTCTCACACAAGATCCCGATGTGCTTGATACTTGGTTTTCAAGTGCTTTGTGGGCTATGTCGCCATTGGGCTGGCAAAATGGCGAAAAACTTCAAGAGCTTTATGAGCATAGCGATATGAAAGAGTTTTATCCAAACTCACTTTTGATCACTGGTTTTGATATTATGTTTTTTTGGGTAGCTAGGATGATGATGATGAGTGAGTATTTTACACACAAACTTCCATTTGATGACATATATATGCATGCATTAGTAAGAGATGAGTTTGGAGCTAAGATGAGTAAATCAAAAGGCAATGTGATAGACCCACTTGATATGATAGAGGAACACTCTGCTGATATAGTTCGATTTACATTGTGTTTTTTAGCAGTGCAAGGGCGAGATATAAAGTTAGGCAAAAAAAACTTAGAGCAGTTTAGAAACTTTACAAATAAACTTTACAATGCCACAAACTATCTTTTGCTAAACTACGATAGGTTTGATGATCTTAAAGATATCAAGATCAAAACAGCTTTGGGCAGATATATGCAAAGCCGTTTACACTTAGCAGTAAAAGATATAACAACTCAAATAGAAAAATACAAGTTCAATGAAGCCTCGCTTAGTTTGTATAGTTTTGTATGGACCGAGTTTTGTGATTGGGGTATTGAGTATAGCAAAGCAGACAAAGATAGTATCAAAGAACTAGGAGCTATATACAAAGAGACACTAAAACTTGTATCGCCGTTTATGCCATTTATCGCTGACAATTTGTATCATAAACTAAATGGCACAAAGATAGAGCAAACCAAGTCGCTTATGATAGAGCAGTTTCCCAAAGAGAGCAATATCTCAAGAGATATAGAGATTGAAGATAGTTTTGATATTTTAAAAGATATAATCATAAGCATAAGACGAGCAAAAGTCCAAATAGATATGGGCAACAGCAAGATAAAAGAGGTTTATATTAAGCTAAATTATGACAATTTTGATTTTGAAAACCTAAAAAAGTATATGAAAAAGATGGCAAAAGTTGAAAATATATATTTAACGAAGAAAAAAATAGAAAACTGTATAGTGGATATATCAGATGATATGACTATATATATACCAGTAGATAGTTTAGATAGAAAAAAGATAAAAATAAAATTGGAAAATCAAAAAACAAAACTGGAAAAAGAGTTTAATAAGTTTCAAGGTTTGTTAAACAACGACAAGTTTGTAGCAAATGCCCCACAACATATCATCAAAGAAAATCAAGAGATGATGAAGAGCATAGAGAGAAAGCTGGATAAATTAAATCAGGAAATTAAAGGATATTTATGAAAAAATTTATAAATTTTGCAGTGCTTTTGTTTGTCATAATGACATTTAACTCATGTGCTACCAAACAGGAGTTTATAACAGTTGAAACGATAAAACAAAAAAATAAAAATTGGATCTATGAAGTTAAACTTATAGATGTCAAAGATGATGAGTATAGCACAAGACTTAAGCTAAACAGATTTAATAAAGATGGCATAAATGACAAAAGTTATGGAGCTATGAAACATATAAACAAACCACCACTTGGCATAAAAACAGACCTAAATAGCAAAAATTTTGTTTTGGATCAGATATTTTTTGACAGTTTCAATAGAGCCTATATAGTAGCTACTAAAATAAAAGACAAAACATCTGTAGTAGTATGGAAATACTCAAAAACAGGCAAAGCAGACCTCTCGTATGGCAAACATAAAGATAGAAACTATATAGAGATATCTGGATTGTGTGGAGATATCACAAAAAGACGAATAGTTTTATCAAAAGATGACGGATTTTATTTTATCTGTTCTGGTTTGATAAAAGATAAAGATGTTATGTATATAAGAAAATACACAATAGATGGTTTGCTTGATAAAAGATACGACAATGATGGCTTGATGATACTAAAAGAGCAAAAATAGCCCAAAGATGCCTTTTGTTCTCAAACGATATAAAGCCAAAATAGGAAAAACAGTCCAACAGTTTTTGACAGAAGATGCAGCTTTGCCTATCTCACAAGCTCAAAGATATATAGCAAAAAATCGTGTATATGATGAGTTTGGGGTTAATATCAAAAACAAACAAAAACTAAAAACCTCTTTTGTTGATGTAGCACTATTTGAACCAATAACCAAAGGTTTGAAACCTATATTTAAAAATAGATATTTCGCTATATTTGACAAACCATCAGGGCTGATGGTGCACCCTACAAGTAGAGATACACCATATTGTTTGCTTGATGAGGTGAAATATCATTTGGGAAAAGATGCGAATTTGGCACACCGTATAGATACAGGCACATCAGGTTTGGTGCTTGCTACGACTGGTAAATATAGCGATACTATCATCAAAACAATGTTTGAAAACAGAGAAATAACCAAAGAGTATATAGCAATAGTAACAGGCAAGATAGATAAAATAGTCAAGATAAACGAACCTATAAAAAAAGCTACAAATAGTCTCATAGGCATAAAGATGCAAACAGCACATGATGGCAAAATATCTCAAACTACTGTATATCCTATATCATATGACAAAAAAACAGACACTACAAAAGTCAAACTAGATCTAAAAACTGGCAGACAACATCAAATACGAGTTCATCTAAACCATATAAATCATACAATCTTAGGCGATAGAGTATATGGCATAGATGAAGAGATAACTGACAAAATACTAAGAAAACAGCTTGATATCAAAACTATTGTAAAATACACAAAATCCCCACGACTGATGCTTCAAGCAAATAGGTTGAAGTTTGAGTTTGATAATAAAACTTATGATATATTTTCAAAACAACATTTGGATTTTGTTGATATTGTGGATATTTAAAACCGCTTTGGGTATATTGTAACCCATGTTGCTTATAGTTTTATGATATTATGATACAATATGTCATATAAGGATAGAAAATGAAAAAACACATCACAAACCGCATATCAAATATCTTTGATAAGTTTGCAAACAAAAAATTTCCAAAATTTATACAAAATATCATAAATAGTAGTTATGTAAAATTATTGGCTTTGGATATGAGAGAGTTTAAGCCAGCTAATAGTTATGAAACTTTAAATCAACTTTTCACAAGAGAACTTGTAGAGGATAGAAAATTTGACCAAACCAACAACACATACATAAGTCCAGCTGATAGTTTCGTATCTGCTCAAGGCGAGATAACAAAAAACATCTCATACCAAATCAAAGGTATGAGCTATAAGTTAGATGAGCTTTTGACTATAGATGACGATAAATTAGATGGCGGAAGATTTATGAATTTTTATCTATCACCAAAAGATTATCACCGATACCATAGCCCGTATGATTTTAAACTGCTTAAACTTATCCATATCACAGGAAAATTGTATCCTGTAAATTTTAGATATTTAAACAAAAAAGAGGATCTATTTATTCAAAACGAACGAGTAGTAGCTGTATGTGAAACTGCAAAAAATCAAAAGTTTTATATGGTATTTGTAGGAGCTTTAAATGTAGGCAAGATGGTGTTTGATGTAGAACCAAAGATAGAGACAAACACTCAAGCAGATGGTGTGTTTGTTTATGATTATAAAAATTTACAGATCAAAAAGGGTGATTGTATGGGATATTTTAAGATGGGTTCAACAATATTGCTATTTTGGCAAAAAGATATGATAAAAATAGAAAATCTAGAAAACAAAAAAGTCAAATTTACCGATACTGTAGCAAGGAGCATATATGTTTAGATTGTTTGGTTTATTGTTGATATCAGTTGTTTTTTTGTTTTCAGCTCAACAAAAGATACTTAGTGAAGATGAGGCATTTTCTGTTAACTTTGTCAAAACAGATGAGAGTTACAATATAGATATAAAATTAGCAAAACAGATATATCTGTATGAACATAGTATCAAAATAGAACTTCTCAAAGATGATAAAAAGTTGGATATAACAAAAAAATTAAAATTAAAACCACCTACAGATTATCATGAAGAATCTGTCTTTTTTGATAATTTGAATATAAAAATACCAAATAGTCTGATAGAAAATTCCAGTAAAATTATACTTAATTATCAAGGGTGTAGCACTGTTGGACTTTGTTATCAACCTATTACTAAAGAGTTTTTAACAGACAGTCCAAAAGATGAGACAGATAGTATCATAGATAGTTTAAAAACTGGCAATTTTTGGCTGGTGCTTCTAACTTTTTTTGGGTTTGGACTACTTCTTGCTTTAACTCCTTGTGTATTTCCTATGATACCAATACTCTCAAGTATCATAGTATCACACGGTGAAAATGAAAAGATGAGTGCAAAAAGAGGTTTGTATCTTTCATTTGTTTATGTATTTGCTATGAGTATGGCTTATACAATAGCTGGTGTGATAGCTGGTTTGTTTGGAGCAAATATACAAACCGCTTTACAAAACCCATATGTGCTTATTGGTTTCTCTTTGATATTTGTAGCACTTGCATTTTCTATGTTTGGATATTTTGAATTAGCTTTACCATCATCGTGGCAAACAAAGATAGACAAAATATCTCACAACCAAGATGGCAAAAAAGGTATAACATCGGTTGCAATTATGGGCTTTTTGTCAGCACTCATAGTAGGTCCTTGTGTAGCTCCACCACTTGCTGGTGCTTTGGTATATATAGGTCAAACAGGCGATGCCTTACTTGGAGGTTTGGCTTTGTTTGTGATGAGTTTTGGTATGGGAGTTCCACTACTTCTTGTAGGTCTTGGAGCAGGTAAATATATGCCAAAACCAGGTGGCTGGATGAATATGGTATCAAAGATATTTGGTGCTATTATGTTGTTGCTTGCTGTTTGGATATTGGATAGAATACTACCTACATATCTCTCTTTTGTGATATTTGGGTTGATAGGATTGTTTGCTGGTATATATTTTATAACTCAAAAAAATATATTTATTAAGCTTATTGCTATCTTCTTTTTTCTATTTGGAGCAGTAAGTTTTACTGGTGTATACAACGATACAGACAATATTTTAAATCCATTTAAAAACGCAAAAACACACACTAATCTAAATTTTCAAAGAGTTAAAACTATTGATGAGTTGTTGCAAGTAGTAAAAGATGAAAAAGAAAATATAGTTATGGTTGATTTTACTGCTTCGTGGTGTATAGGTTGTCAAGAGTTAGATGAGTGGACATTTAGCGACAAAACTGTTCAAGATAGGCTTCATGAGTTTGTTCTGCTTCAAGTTGATACTACAAACAATACAGATGAAGATAAAAAAATTCTCAAACATTTTAATCTATTTGGACCACCAATTATACTTTTTTTTAAAGATGGCAAACTGTTGCCAAACAAAGTAGTAGGATATAAAAATCCAAAAGAGTTTATGGAGATTTTAGATAAAAACAATATATAAGTTATCTTCAATTTTTAAAATATGGTTAAAATATCTTTAAAGTTTT
>JAOZJU010000021.1:0-2855 GCA_029935705.1 Arcobacteraceae bacterium | reverse complement strand
AATAGACCAACAACAATCATATTATTATGATAAAATAACAAAAAAGGAGAGATATGAGAAGTGATGAGGTAAAAGTAGGACAAAACCGTGCACCACATAGAAGTTTGCTAAGAGCTACAGGGTTGAAAGATGATGATTTTAACAAACCATTTATAGGTGTAGCAAACTCATTTATAGAGATAATACCAGGACACTTTTTTTTGGATAGAGTATCTAAAATAATCAAAGAGGAGATAAGAGCAAACGGCTGTGTGCCTTTTGAGTTCAATACCATAGGTGTAGATGATGGCATAGCTATGGGTCATGATGGTATGCTTTTCTCTTTGCCTTCTCGTGAGATTATAGCTAACTCAATTGAAACAGTCATGAATGCACACAAATTAGATGCCATGATAGCGATACCAAATTGTGACAAAATAGTTCCCGGTATGATTATGGGCTCTTTGCGAGTAGATGTGCCTACGGTGTTTGTATCTGGCGGTCCTATGGCAAAAGGTTATACCAAAGATGGCAAACCTATTGACCTATCAACTGTATTTGAAGCAGTAGGACAATATGAAGCTGGAGATATAAACGACGATGAGCTAAAAGATATAGAGTGCAATGCATGTCCTAGCGGTGGAAGCTGTAGTGGTATGTTTACAGCAAACTCTATGAATACACTTATGGAGGCTATGGGTATAGCACTGCCTGGCAACGGCACCATACTTGCTTTGACTAAAGAGAGAGAAGAGTTGTATAAAAAAGCAGCTTCAAGAATATGTAAGATAGCTTTGATGAAACAAAATGAAAAACAAAAATACAATATTACAAATATATTAAACGAAAATGCTGTCAAAAATGCTTTTGCTGTAGATATGGCTATGGGTGGAAGTAGCAACACTGTTTTGCATATGTTAGCAATTGCTAAAGAAGCTGGTACCAATTTTAAATTAGAAGATATAAACGATATTAGCAAAAAGGTCTCACATATAGCAAAGATATCACCATCGCTTACGACTGTGCATATGCAAGATATAGACAAAGCTGGTGGAGTTAGTGCAGTGATGCACGAGATGAACAAAAGAGGCGAAGATATACTTATAGACAATCCTACAATTACAGGCAAATCAATTTTACAAACGATTAAAAATAGTAAAATAAAAGATACAAATATCATACACACTATAGACAATCCATACAGTCAAGTAGGTGGATTGGCTATATTGTATGGCAATTTAGCAACACAAGGTGCGGTTATAAAAACCGCTGGAATCATAGGCAAACGAGTATTTACAGGCAAAGCTGTCTGTTTTGATAGTCAAGATGAAGCAATAAAAGGCATAGTAGATGGCAAAGTAGCAGCTGGCGATGTTGTGGTGATACGATATGAAGGTCCAAAAGGTGGTCCTGGTATGCAAGAGATGTTAGCTCCTACGAGTTTGATCATGGGGTTAGGACTAGGAGATAAAGTAGCTTTGATAACCGATGGGCGATTTAGTGGGGCTACTAGAGGTGCTAGTATAGGTCATGTATCGCCTGAGGCTGCCGAGGGTGGAATGATAGGTTTGTTAAAAGATGGCGATGAGATACATATAGATGTAGATAGATATATCCTACAAGTAAATCTAAGCGATGAGGTGATACAAAAACGAAAAGCAACTTTCCAACCTATAAGAAAAAATATAAAATCAAATTGGCTAAAACAGTATAGGTCGTTGGTCACCAATGCAAGCCATGGAGCTGTGCTTAGGACTGATCTGTTTTGAATGGTTTAACCAAAAGAATCATACCATGTCTTGATGTAGATAATGGCAGAGTAGTCAAAGGCACAAATTTTGTAGAACTAAAAGATGCTGGCGACCCAGTAGAAGTAGCCAAAAGATACAACAACGAAGGTGCAGATGAGCTTACATTTTTAGATATAGGTGCATCTTATGAAAATAGACAAACAATTGTAGATGTAGTCAAAGCTGTAGCTAAAGAGGTGTTTATACCACTTACTGTTGGTGGTGGTATAAGGAAGCTTGAAGATATATACAATCTATTAGAAGTAGGGTGCGATAAAATAAGTTTAAACAGTAGTGCCGTAGCAAATCCATCATTTGTAGAGCAAGCTGCCAAAAGGTTTGGCTCTCAGTGCATAGTTGTAGCAATAGATGTCAAAAAGATGCAAAATGGCAAATACCATGTGTTTGTACATGGAGGCAGAAAAGATACCAGCTTAGATGCCATATCATGGGCAAAAGAGGTATGCGATAGAGGTGCTGGCGAGATATTGCTTACATCTATGGATAAAGACGGCACCAAAAGTGGCTTTGAACTTGATATCACAACCGCTATAGCAAAAGCAGTGAATATACCTATAATAGCATCAGGAGGAGCTGGCAATATGCAACACTTTAAAGATATATTTGACAAAGGAGCCGATGCCGCACTTGCTGCTTCTATATTTCACTACAAACAAGTGGATATCATAGAGCTTAAAAATTATCTACAATCAAACAATATAAATATGAGATTATAAAATACGATAAAGAATTTTTTAAGCTATATTGTGCTATACTTATGAAAAGGAGATATTATGAAAAATATATATATAGTATTGTTATTTATTTCAACTTTGTTTATAACTAATTGTAAAGATGATGAGAACGAAAAAAGTTACGATGTAGAAAAGTGGCTTGACAAAGGACAAAATCAAAAAGTTATAAATGCTTTGGGAAATTGTAGTCAATTTAAAGCAGAAGAAAAAGATAAGTGCTATTTGAACTTAGGTGCGGCATATTTTGGTTTGGCCAAATTTGATTTGATTAGTCTTGCTAAAGAGTTTGCCGATATCGATGACAATTGGGATAGTGATAAAAAATCAAAAA
>JAOZJU010000057.1 GCA_029935705.1 Arcobacteraceae bacterium | reverse complement strand
TAAAAAGCAGTAAGTCCAGCAGTTATCCAAAGCACTGTCCACAATATATAACTGTGTGTTCCAAAAGCTACTTCAAGTATGAGGTCTTTTGAGAAAAAACCAGCAAATGGATAGATACCAGCGAGTGCTACAGATGCTATTATCATGATAACAGCTGTCCATTTCATATGTTTGTATAATCCACCCATCTTTTTGATATTTATCTCATCGTTGGTTGCATGCATCACATTTCCTGCCCCTAAAAATAAAACTGATTTGAAAAATGCATGAGTTGCAAGATGAAACAAAGCTACCCAATAAGCTCCTAAACCACCAGCTACAAACATATATCCCAATTGTGATAAAGTTGAGTAGGCTATGATTTTTTTCATATTTGTTGCAACCAATGCCATAGTAGCTGCTCCTAAAGCCACAAATGCTCCAAGAGATGCTATAAAATATCCAACTTCTGGCACAACTGTAAATATCTCATTTGCACGAACCACCAAATAGACACCAGCAGTAACCATAGTAGCAGCATGAATAAGTGCCGATACGGGAGTTGGACCCTCCATAGCATTAGCAAGCCAAGTATTGAAAGGAAATTGAGCTGATTTACCCATAGCTCCTATAAATAAGGTTGAAGCTATAAGCACGATAGTTAGACTGTTTAGTTCGCCTATCTTGTCAAATACTATATCATATTGCAAACTTCCTATATTCCAGTAGATAAGAAATATACCCACAAGCATACCTAAGTCTGCTACTCTGTTCATAATAAATGCTTCATTTGCAGCATATGATGGTGAGATAGATGAGTATGGCGACAAAGTAGAGTAGGGTGAATTGTAAATATCTTTTGTCAATGCCTGGTCTTTTTTATGATACCAAAAACCAATAAGAAGCCAAGAACAAAGACCTACTCCCTCCCAGCCAATAAACAAACCAACAAAGTTGTCTGACATAACAAGTATCATCATAGAGAAAACAAAAGCAGACAGATATGAGAAAAATCTATTAAAACTTCTGTCGTGGTCCATATATCCAATAGAATGGATATGAACCATGGTTGATACTATAGTTACTACTACCATCATCACGACACTAACATGATCTACTATAAAACCGTAAGGAATATTGATATTGCCTATAACTATCCAATCCATAAGTTTGATATGTATTATCTCGTTTGTTGCAAAAATATAAACAAGAAGTATCAATGAACTTATCATAGATACTCCAAGTAGCATAGATGTTATTATGCCAGTAAAAACTCTTTTTTTTGTATTGCCAAAAGCTCCTGCAAAAATAGAGCCTACAAGTGGAGCAAAAAGTGCTACATATAGATATGTTTCCATCTTTATCCTTTCATACTTACTAAACTGTCTAAGTTTATTGTATTGTATTTTTTGTACCAAAGTATCAAAAGTCCAAGACCTACAGCTACTTCACTTGCTGCTATAGCTATTATAAAAAATGCAAACATTTGACCTGTCAAATCATTGTGAAACTTTGAGATAGCTACTAAAGCTATATTTACAGCATTTAGCATAATCTCAGTAGCAAAAAAAAGCATGATAAGATTTTTTCGCCTTGTCACCCCCAATAGTCCTATGATAAATAAAATAGTGCTTACTATTAGATAGTCGTTTAAAGTTAATGCCATATCTTAACCCCTTTTTTTCTTTTTTGTTTGATGAAAATTAATCAATTTGCCTATTTTAACGAATTAATCTTAATTTTGCTAACAATACGATATTTTTTATATTTTTTAGATGATTTATTTTTTTAGACAAAATTAAAAAGATTTGAAAATAGTAAAAAAAATTGACAAAAAAGCAACCAAATTTTATAATTTTTTGGTATTATTAGATATTAATAGCGACACCTCTACGAAACTAATATATTCACAACTTTAGAGATATAGCAAGAAAATTTTTGTCACAATATCTTGTTGGATTTTGTTAAACTATTGTGAAAATTTTTTACTTCTTGTGAATAATAATTGATTTCGTAGAGATGTCTTCAAATGGAGCAAAAAAAATATGTCAATAAAAATTATAAAAAGAGATGGAAAAGAGGAGTTTCTTGATATCTCCAAAATACGAAAAAATACCACAAATGCAACGCAGGGGTTAGATGGAGTAAGTCAAAGTGAGTTAGAGTTAGATGCTCATATAAAGTTCATAGATGGTATGAAAAGTAGCGATATTCAAGCAGCTCTTATCAAAACTGCATCAGACAAAATAGATGTAGATGTCCCAAACTGGACCTTTGTAGCATCAAGACTATTTTTATTTGACCTATATCATGTCGTCGGCAAAACTATAAACGGCAAAAAAGGTGTAGAGTATTGTGCTTTGAAAAAGTATATAAAATATGGACAAAAACTTGGCAAGATTATAAACAGTCTTGATGATGGTTATGATTTAGATGACCTTGATAAATATATCAAACCTAAAAGAGATTATCTCTTTACATATTTGGGTATCAAAACTTTATATGACAGATACCTTATAAAAGATAATGATGGCGAACCAATTGAGTTACCTCAACAAATGTTTATGAGTATAGCTATGTTTGTAGCTCAAAATGAGCAAGACAAACAAACAAAAGCAAAAGAGTTTTACGATGTTTTGTCACAGTTTGAAGTGATGTTAGCAACTCCTACTTTGTCAAATGCAAGAACCCCAAGGCATCAATTGAGTAGCTGTTATGTAGGAAGTTCACCTGATAACATAGAAGGTATATTTGACGGATACCATGAGATGGCATTGTTGTCTAAATATGGTGGAGGTATTGGTTGGGACTGGAATAGCATAAGATGCCAAGGCGGAGTGATAAATGGACACAAAAAGGCAGCTAGTGGAGTGGTGCCATTTTTAAAAATAGCAAATGATGTAGCTATAGCTGTAGATCAATTAGGCACAAGAAAAGGTGCAATATCTGTATATATTGAGACTTGGCATAAAGATATTGTGGATTTTTTGGATTTGAAAAAAAACTCAGGAGAAGAGAGACTAAGAGCTCACGATCTTTTTCCTGCTTTGTGGATAAACGATCTTTTTATGGAAAGAGTAGCTAAAGATACCGTGTGGAGCTTATTTGACCCATACGATACCAAAGATTTAGCAGGATTGTTTGGCGAAAATTTTAAAAAGAGATATGAACAATACGAAAAAGATGACAGTGTCGTAGCTATACAGATACAAGCTAAAGAGTTGTGGAAAAAGATATTGACATCTTATTTTGAGTCAGCATCACCATTTTTGTGTTTTAAAGACAATGCAAACAAAGCAAACCAAAATCCCCACAGTGGATTTATAAGAAGTAGCAACTTATGCACTGAGATATTTCAAAACACTTCACCAAACCAATATGATATCAAAATAGAGTTTGAAGATGGTTCAGTTGAGGTGTTTGATGAAGAGAAAATTATAGCTACAAAAAGTGGAAACAAAAAAGCGAAAACTATCTCTGCACTTGATACTATAGAAAACAAAAAAGTATTTTTTGTATCCAAAGAAAAAACTCCCGGCCAAACTGCTGTTTGTAACTTAGCATCTATAAATTTAGGAAGAGTAAATAGTTTTGAAGATATTAAAAGAGTAGTAAAAATAGCAGTCAATATGCTTGACAATGTAATAGACATAAACTTCTACCCAGTGAGAAAAACAAAAGTCACAAACCTAAGCACCAGAGCTATTGGTTTAGGAGTGATGGGAGAAGCACAGATGTTAGCCCAACACCAAATCAAATGGGGATCTCAAGAGCATTTTAAAAAGATAGATACGATTATGGAAGCGGTAAGTTATGAAGCTATAGATAGATCTTGTGAACTAGCTAAGATCAAAGGAGAATACCCTTTGTTCAAAGGTTCAAATTGGTCTAAAGGTATTATGCCGTTTGATCATGCAAATACACAAGTGCAAAAATTGGTAAAAAGAGACCTTTTTGATAGTAGATATGACTGGAACAGCTTAAGAGCAAAAGTGAAAAAATATGGCTTAAGAAATGGTTATCTTATGGCTATAGCACCTACTAGTTCTATATCTATACTTGTAGGCACTACACAAGCAATTGAGCCTGTATATAAGAAAAAGTGGTTTGAAGAGAATCTAAGTGGTCTTATACCTGTAGTTGTGCCAAACCTATCACCTGATACTTGGGAGTATTATACTAGTGCTTATGATGTGGATCAACTAGACATAATAAAAGCAGCAGCTATTCGTCAAAAATGGATAGATCAAGGACAAAGCTTAAATGTTTTTGTATCACTTGAAAATGTAACTGGCAAATATCTAAGTGATATCTATATGTTAGCTTGGAAATTGGGTTTAAAATCAACATACTATCTAAGAGGTCAATCAGTCGACAGTCAAAGTGACATACAAGACAAAAATGGTGAGTGTAGTAGCTGTCAATAAAGCTCTGTATTAGATTTTACTTTTGATTTTACAATTGTTGTAAAACTATTTAAAACTCTTAATAGGGGGTTTTACAGTTGCTATTGTCTTAAAAATATCTTTAAAAAATTTATATTTTTTCTTTTTAAAGTAGTTTTTCATAGTTTTTTTAAGTTTAATATGGTAAAATACAAAATGAGAGCGAGTGTGGCGGAATAGGTAGACGCGTTGGACTTAAAATCCAATTCCAGTTTT
>JAOZJU010000020.1 GCA_029935705.1 Arcobacteraceae bacterium | reverse complement strand
CTTGGCAATCCGCCATTTATAGGTTCAAAACTTTTAAATATGAACCAAAGAAAAGATATGGAAATAATTTTTAACAATGTAAAAAATGGCAAAGTCCTAGACTATGTTACGGCTTGGTATCTAAAAGCCTCTCAATATATACAAAATACACGGATTAAGTCCGCTTTTGTATCTACCAACTCTATATCACAAGGCGAACAAGTAGGCATACTCTGGGAAAATTTATTTAATAACTACAATATAAAGATACACTTCGCCCATCAGACATTTGACTGGAGCAACGAAGCTAAACACAATGCTGCCGTCCATGTAGTCATAGTAGGATTTGCCAACTGGGACACAGAACACAAAAAGATATATGAATACGAAAATATAAAAGCAGAAGCAATTGAAAAAGAAGTTAAAAATATTAATTCTTATTTAGTTGAAGGTGATGATTTAGTTATAGCTTCTAGAAGTAAACCAATGTGTGAAGTTCCAAAAATGAGTTTTGGAAATATGCCTTTAGATGGTGGAAATTTAATTATTAATGATGATGAAAAAATAGAGTTTCTAAAAAAAGAGCCAAATGCAGAAAAATTTGTTTTACCTTTAGTAAGTGCAAGAGAGTTTTTAAATCGAAAATTTAGATGGTGTTTATGGCTTGAAGATATTAGCCCAAAAGAACTTAGAAGTATGCCTTTAGTTATGCAAAGAGTTGAGAATGTAAAAATATTTAGAGAAAGTAGCAAAGCCCCATCAACTCAAAAACATGCTTTAACCCCTACACTTTTTAGAGATAGAAATAGACCTGATACTTTTATAGTTATACCTCGTGTTTCATCTGAAAGAAGACCCTATATTCCAATGGGCTTTTTTGATAAAAATTATATTGTAAGTGATACTTGTTTATCTATTCCAAATGGAGATTTATTTTTATTTGGACAACTAACATCATTAATGCATATGGCTTGGGTGAAATATACCTGTGGAAGATTGAAAAGTGATTATAGATATTCAAAAGATTTAGTATACAACAACTACCCATTTCCTACAAAAACAAGCGACAAAAACAAACAAACAGTAGAACAAAAAGCAAAAGCCGTGCTAGACACTAGAGCCTTGTATGTAGATAGCAGTTTAGCTGACCTATACGACCCACTATCTATGCCATCGAAACTAAAAAAAGCACACAAAGAGTTAGACATAGCGGTTGACAGATGTTATACTAACAAAGTGTTTAAAAACGACAAAGAGAGGATAGTATTTTTGTTTGAGTTGTATGAGAAGTATTTGGATGAAGTCAATAGATAAAACAAATTTGAAGATTAAAATTGCTTCATATTTAGATAAAAATTATTCTCTTATAGAAGTAAAAGATTTTTTTAGAGAATATAATTTATTTGAGAATAAATACGGGTTGTATTGCAATTCGTCAAATACAAAAGAGTTTGTAATAGAAGTTTTAGGGCTTATAGATTTTGAAATAGTTTTAAAAATTGCTGATGATTTAAAAATCGAATACAAAGATAAAAAAATACAAAATACAGGTGATACTGTATATATATTTGTTGACGAATCTGGAGATATGGATTTTACAAGCAAGGGTTCCAAGCATTATATATTTACTTTTCTTGTTAAACAAAGACCTTTTGCTTTGCATGAACATATTTCAAATTATCGCTACTCATTACTAGAAAGAAATCTTAAACCATCAACTGACAAAAGACTTGATATCGAAGCATTTCATGCTTGTGATGACAACAAATACATAAGAGAGAAAGTTTTTGATATTATTGCATCTTTTGACAACAAATTGGTCCGATCATATTCTTATGTGTTAGAAAAACCAAAAGTCCAACCAAACAAAAGACAAGATAAAGATAAATTTTATATAAACAATCTAAATTTAGCAATCAAAAATCTTTTGAACAAAATAAAAATCAATAAAAACTTTATTATAATCACTGACAGACTACCTTTTAAAAGCAAGAAGCATACACCTACTTTAAAAAAAGGCATAAAAGAATACATCAAGACAAATAAATTAAGTATAAGATATGATATCTTTCATCATAGTAGTGCTTCAAGTATCAATCTACAAGTTGTTGATTATATCAGTTGGGCAATATTTAGAAAATATGAAAGAAATGATGATGAATATTACGAAAAGATAGAAAAATATCTAATAACGATAGATAATATGACTAAAAATATAGAACAACAACACTATATTAAATGACCCATGCTACCTATCCTATACAGGAAGCCACCCTTGGTGCCTTGTCGGAAGCTGGGAACCTTTCAATAATTTTACCAAAATAAACTTAAAGAGTCAAAAAAAATTGTATTTTTTACTAAAATTTTGTAAAAAATATCAAAAATAAGTATTTTTTGGTAAAATCAAGAACAAAAGATATCGAACTGTTTGATATGTTAAAAAGAGTAAGATTAAATAAAAAAGGACAAATATGACAGTAGATATAAACCTATTAGATATATCCTATAAGGTTGTTATACAGAAGTTACAAGATATAAAGTTTGATAGTAAAGTGGTGATTGTCACAAACGAAACAGTGAAAAAGCTTCATATTGATTATCTACTTAAACATATCAAAGCAAAAGATTTGTCATATATAGCGATAAAAGATGGTGAAAGATACAAAAATATGGAGACAATATTGCAAATATTGGATTTTTGTTTCAAACAAAAATTAAACCGTAGCTCTGTATTAGTAGCATTTGGTGGTGGTGTCGTAGGCGATATGACAGGATTTGCAGCATCTATATACCAAAGAGCTATAAAGTTTGTCCAAATACCCACAACCTTGCTAAGTCAAGTAGATGCAAGTGTAGGTGGCAAAACAGGTATCAACAACTCCTATGGCAAAAACCTCATAGGCACATTTCATCAGCCACAGGCGGTTTATATAGATAGATACTTTTTAAGCAGTTTGCCACCAAGGCAGTTTGGTGCTGGAGTTGCTGAGATAGTTAAGATGGCAGTATGTTTTGATAAAGAGTTTTTTGGTTGGTTGTTGAACAATAAATTAAAGAACCAAAATATAAACAAAGCTATAGAACTATCAGTTAAAACCAAAGCAAAAGTAGTAGCAAAAGATGAGAAAGAACAAGGAGTTCGAGCAGCTTTAAACTATGGACATACATTTGGTCATGTAGTAGAAAACGAGACAAACTATACTACATATCTACACGGAGAAGCTGTAAGTATTGGTATGGTTATGGCAAATACTATGGCAGTATCTTTGAAACTTATGACAAAAAATGAGGCAAACTCTATAAAGATGCTACTACAAAGTTATGGTTTGCCTACAAGCTATAAGATAAAAGATAAAAATAGATTTTATGACAAATTTTTCCTTGATAAAAAATCAACCGATGACAAACTTGTATTTATCTTGCCAAAGGGTATAGGAGATTTTATCATCAGTAAAGATTTAGAAAAATATGATATAATGAAAACATTGGAGAGTTTTGTATGAAAAAGATCTTTTTAGTTTTGTTTTTGTCTGTTTTGTCTCTATTTGCAGCTGAACAAAATATAACTCAAGACCTATCTTTGCTTGAGTTGAAAAATATATCATCACTTGAAAAAGATATAGAAGAGATAGATCAAAAATTAGATGAAAATATATGGATAAAACGATACAAAAATTATCTTTTGTATAAAACTATGGAGCAAGAACTTTATGATCTGAAACAAAAATACAACAGATATAAAAAATACAAAGAAAAAAAATTTAGAAAATTAGCCGCACAACTTTTAAGCAAAATCAAGATAAAACAGAGCGAACTAACACATGTAGAACAATACAAAGAATCACCAATAGGCAACAAAATAAAACCAAAAGATATAGAAAGTTTGCCAAAAGTTACAAACCCTTTTTCTGTCATAGAGGCATTTTCATATAAAAAACAGCTTCAAACCCAAAAAAACCAATATACAAAAAACAAAAATGATATAAGTGAAATATATAAACTATTGACACAAAAGATCGAAATTTTGCAAAAGATGGATGATATAAGCAACTCAAAATATTATTTAGATAGATTAAACACTGCAAAAATGTATAAAAAAGATTTTGAGATGGTGCTTGATATTGTATCAACCACAAACAACCTTTATAGCAAAAAGATAAACAGAGTCTCATTGGAAGTAAATGAACTCATAAGAGATGAAATAAGCAGAACCATGAAGATATTGTTTATCATCATCGTATTGATAATGCTCTCAATTGGTTTTAAAAGAGTGTTTAAAAAATATATCGATGAAGATGATAGACACTACACTATAAACAAAATCATAAATTTTGTTGTGGTGATATTGATAGTATTTATCCTGCTTTTTTCATATATAGAAAATGCCTCACACTTAGTCACATTTTTGGGTTTTGCATCTGCTGGTATTGCTATTGCATTAAAAGATTGGTTTATGTCTATATTTGGCTGGATGGTTATCATGACCAGTGGAGCTATAAATGTAGGAGATAGAATCAAAGTGACTAAAGATGGTCTTGAGATAGTAGGCGATGTGCTTGATATAAGTATGTTTAAGATATCTATAAGAGAGGATATCACACTTACTAGTTATATGAAAAATAGGCGAAGTGGTAGAGTCTTTTTTGTGCCAAACAACTATATATTTACTGACCTTATAGCAAACTATACTTATGACAACTTAAGAACCGTATGGGACGGCATAGACCTATATATCACATTTGATTCAAACCATGAAAAAGCTGTAAGGTTAGCTACAGAGATAACCCAAAAACACTCCATGGGTTATACAGAACTTGCCAAAAAAAGATTGGATAAGCTAAAAACAAAATATGTCTTAAGAAGTTCAAATCCAGAGCCACGAGTATATGCATTTTTAGAGCCATATGGTATAGTAATTTCATCATGGTATATGACCAACTCTTATGCTACATTGTCATTAAGAAGCAAAATCTCTGTAGAGATATTAAACTGTTTTTTAAAGCAAGATGACATAACTATAGCATACCCTACACAAACATTAAGAGTAAGCGATACAAAGTTTGGAAGTGAAGCTATGCTACCTGGAGTTCATAGTGGATTTTTTGATGGTGGATGATAGTATATATAGTCTTGGTTTAGACGAGATAGATATCAAACCATCTTTTAGAAGCACCCAGATATATAACTGGCTGTATAAAAAATATGTTGATAATTTTGACGATATGAAAAATATCCCAAAAGAGCAGATAGTTCAACTAAAAAAAATTTATAGTTTAGATACAATCAAACTATCAAATATTGAAAAAAGTAGCGATGGCACTATTAAGTATCTGTTTACTTTAAAAGATGGCAATACTATAGAAGCAGTGCTTTTGCTTATGAGTGAAAAGAAAATAGACAAAAAAGATGGATATATCAAAAAAAGTGAACAATACACATTTTGTATATCTTCACAAGTAGGATGCAAGATAGGTTGTAGCTTTTGCTTGACTGCTAAAAGTGGTTTTAAAAGAGATTTGACAGCAGGAGAGATGGTAGCACAGGTTGTGTATCTTAAAAAACTAAACAATATAGATCAAAACAGATCAGTAAATATCGTATATATGGGCATGGGAGAACCACTTGATAACTATAACAATCTTGTCAAAACTATCAAAATAATATCATCTAAAGATGGTTTGGATCTAAACACAAGAAGACAAACTATATCTACAAGTGGAGTAACAAACAAAATCAAACAACTCATAGAGGATGATTTGGGAGTTCAGTTGGCTATATCATTGCATGCTGTAAATGACAAACTAAGAGATGAGTTGATACCGCTAAATAAAAAACACAACATATCATCTATATTGGATATAGTCAAAAAGTTTCCAGTAGATAAAAGAAAAAAGATACTCTTTGAATACCTTATGATAAAAGATTTAAATGACGATGTAGCATCTGCTAAAACTCTTAGCAAACTATTAAAAGGCATAGATGCAAAAGTAAATTTGATATATTTTAATCCATTTGATGGCACATCTTATAGTCGTCCATCAAAAATATCTATGATAAAGTTTCAAGAGTATTTAAACTCACAAAAAATCATCTGCACTATAAGACAATCAAAAGGTTTGGATATAAGTGCAGCATGTGGACAACTAAGGCAGAAACAAATATGAAAAAAGATATATTGATACTTTTTGATCTTGATGGCACACTTATAGATAGCACAAAAGCTATAGTTGATTCTTTTAGATATGCTTTAAAAAAGCACAATTTTAAAAAAGATATAGATGATGATATGATAAAAGAACTTATAGGTTATCCGCTTGAGTATATGTTTGATAAGTTGCAAGTGCCTTACAAAAATATAGATATGTTTGTAGATAGTTACAAAACTTTATATAAAGAGATAAACAACAACACCACTACACTTTTGGAAGATGGTTTAGAGTCTATCAAGCTTGGTGCAACTTTTGCTACTCTTGGTATAGTCACAACAAAAACTACAAGATATACTATACCTATGCTTGAGAGATTTGCTATCAAACAATATTTTAGCACAATTGTAGGCAGACAAGAGGTAACAAACCCAAAACCAGACCCAGAACCTATACTAAAAGCTATAAAAGATACCAATTTTTTAAACAAAGAAAAAATCTATATGATAGGGGATACCAAACTTGATTTGATAGCATCAAATGAAGCAAACATCACTGGAATTGGGGTATTGAGTGGTTATGGCAAAAAAGATGAGTTGATGAAATATAGCAATATTGTGGTCAAAAATTCACTTCAAGCTGTTAAAATCATAAAAAAAATTGAAAATCGTTGATATTATACACAAAGTTTAAGAATTTTTTTGTATTATGAGTGAATTAAGGAGGCAATTATGTTAGAGATAAGATGGCACAGTCGTGCCGGTCAAGGAGCCGTTACGGGAGCTAAAGGCTTAGGTTCAGTTGTTGCTGAAACTGGTAAGCAAGTCCAAGCATTTGCTTTCTATGGTTCTGCTAAAAGAGGGGCATCAATGACTGCTTATAACAGAATTGATGACAAAGTTATACTCAATCATGGTAAATTTATGAAGCCAGATTTTGTATTTGTGATCGATCCTGGATTGGCATATACTGATAATATACTTGAAAATGGTAAAGATACAACAAAATATATTATCACTACTCACTTAAGTAAAGATGAACTACTCGATGCAATTCCAACTTTAAAAGATGTCAAAGATAGAGTGTTTGTATTGGATTGTTTTGCTATAGCACTTGATACTATAGGTAGAGCTATACCAAATACACCAGTACTTGGTGCTTTTATGAAAGTCAGTGGTATGTTTGAGATAGAACAATTTAAAAACTCTATGAAAGCGGTACTTGCAAAATTGCCACAAAATATAATAGATGCTAATATGCTTGCAATTCAAAGAGCATATGATGAAGTAAACTAAGGAGAGAATATGGCAAAGATAAAAACTATAACACAAGAACAAGCTGATATACCAAACAGTTTATACAAAGACAAAGAGCATTTTGAAAAATCAATTTGGGATATGGGTTGGGATGAGCTAGTACCTAGTGCTGCTTGTTTTTCATTTGAAGGTGAAGTAGACAAAGCTGTAGTTCTAACACAGCCAGAAAACAGACAATATGCAGAAACAAACTCTATTAACAAATATGTAGGTGACTGGAGAGTTGAAAAACCAGTGTGGAAAATAGATCTTTGTATTGATTGTCAAAACTGCTGGTTGTATTGTCCTGATACATCGATCATATCAAGAGATAGGATGATGGTTGGTATTGATTATGATCACTGTAAAGGTTGTGGAATATGCTCTGAAGTTTGTCCTACCAATCCAAAATCACTTGTAATGTTCAATGAACATATAAAAAATGAAGATGCCCTTTTGCAGTGGCCAGAAAAAACAAAGAAAGGCAAATAGTTATGAATTGGTCAAAAAATAAAAAAACAATGAAACTTAACAAAGTTGAGATATGGGATGGAAATACTTCAAATGCACAAGCTTTAAGACAAGCAGGTGTAGATGTAATGTCTGCTTATCCTATCACACCATCTACAGGCACAGTTGAGGGTTATGCAAAACTTCATGCTGATGGTTATGTTGATGGTGAAGTGATAATAGTAGAAAGCGAACATGCGGCTATGAGTGGATGTGTAGGAGCAAGTGCGGCTGGAGCTAGGGCAGCAACTGCTACAGCTAGTCAAGGCTTGGCACTGATGATTGAGGTGCTTTATCAAGCTGCCGGTATGAGAACACCAGTTGTATTGTGTCTTGTAAATCGTGCACTTGCTGCTCCATTGAATGTAAATGGCGATCACTCAGATATGTATCTTACAAGTCAGTGTGGCTGGATATCTTTAGGAAGTTGTAACCCAGAAGAGGCATATGATATGACTTTGTGTGCTTTTAAGATAGGTGAACACAAAGATGTCAGACTACCAGTAATATCAAATCAAGATGGTTTTGTCTCTTCACACACAGCACAAAATGTCAGACCATTAAGCGATGATGTAGTAGCTGATTTTATAGGAGAGTATAAAGAGGTCAATTCGCTTTTAAACTTTGACAACCCAGTAACTCATGGTGTGCAAACAGAGTCTGACTGGCATATGGAGCATAAAGCAAAACAAAACCATGCTATGATGAACTCTCCTAAAGTTATCAAAGAGGTGTTTGAAGAGTTTGAGAAAATTAGCGGTAGAAAATATAACTTGATTGAAGAGTATAAGTTAGACGATGCAGATATTGTAATAGCATGTATGGGAACTACATTTGAGACAACTAAACTTGCAGTTGACAAATTAAGAGATGAGGGTTTAAAAGTTGGTGTTATTATGCCAAGAGTATTTAGACCATTTCCTTTAGATGGTATGTCAGAAAAACTACAAAACTGCAAAGCTATAGTTTGTCTTGATAGGTCATCTCCAGGAGGACATACAGGACTTTTGTTTAACGATATATCAGCAAGTCTTATAAATACAAAAGCAAGACCACTTATGAGCGATGTAATATACGGTTTGGGAGGTCGTGATATAACAGTCGCTGATATTTGTGAGATATATCAACATGCCTCACAAGAGCTCAAAGCTGGAAAACTCAACGGTGGAATTTTGCGATGGGTGACTGTCCGAGGACCAGAACTAAAATACTACAAAGCAGGGAGTTAATATGAGTTGTAATACAAATGGTGGATGTGCTCCACAAGGAAACAAAGAGATAAAAAACTTAAAATCATTTTCAACAGCAGCTGAAAGATTTGAAGGTGCTCATGTCTTATGTCCAGGTTGTGCTCACTCAATCATAGTCAGAGAGATTTTAAATGCCACAAATGATAACTTAGTAGTAAGTGCAGCTACAGGATGTTTGGAGGTTTGTACAGCGATATATCCACATACCTCATGGGATTGTAGCTGGATACATATAGGTTTTGAAAATGCATCTACTGCTATAGCAGGTGCAGAAGCAGCAAACAAAGCTTTAAGACGAAAAGGCAAAATAGACCCAAAAACACCAGAACCAAAATTTGTAGCTTTTGGTGGCGATGGTGCTACTTATGATATTGGTTTTCAATGGATTAGTGGATGTTTTGAAAGAGGACATGATATGATGTATGTATGCCTTGACAATGAAGTATATGCAAATACAGGAGGTCAGCGAAGTTCATCGACTCCAATAGGAGCAAGTGCTACAACCACACCAGCAGGAAGTGATTCGTATGGTGAAAAACAGCACAAAAAGGATATGTTGCAAATAATGGCAGCTCACAACTCACCATATGTAGCACAAATAGCTCCAAACAAATGGAAAGATATGGTCAAAAAGATTCAAAAAGGTTTTGATACAAAAGGACCTGTATATATAAATGCAATGAGTGCTTGTACTACTGAGTGGAAATTTCCTATTCATCAAACTATTGAAGTGTCAGATATGGCTACTGATAGTTTAGTTTTTCCACTTTATGAGATAATAGATGGACGAGAATTAAATATAACTTATAGACCAAAAAATATTGTACCAGTAAGAGACTATCTTGGAGTTCAGCCACGATTTAAACATCTGTTTAAACCAAAATATGAACATATCATAGACGAATGGCAAAAAAGAGTTGATAAAGATTGGGAATATCTCCAAAGAAGAGAAGAAGCTAGAGTATAGATAGATACAATGCAGTATTATCAATACATCTTAGTGTTTCATATCATCAGTATGGTATCATGGATGGCAGTATTATTTTATCTGCCTCGTCTTTTTGTATACCATCAAGAGCATAAAACTAAACAAGATTTTGTAGATGTAGTCAAAATTCAAGAGTATAAGCTATACAAATATATAGGAGTCCCAGCAATGTGGGCAACTATCATTAGCGGAGTATCGATGATATACCTAAATCCAGCTTTGTTTGATAGCGGGGCTTGGTTTTATCTTAAACTACTACTTGCTGTATTGTTGATAATCTATTCATTTAGTTTGGAGTATTTTAGAGTCAAACTTCAAAATAACAGTTGCGACAAAAAAGGCAGTTTTTTTCGTGCTTATAATGAAGTGCCAACTATATTGTCTATATTGATTATCACATATGCGGTGCTAAAATCATCGCCAGTATGGTTTAGTATCTTGATAACTGGATTTTTCATAGTTATAATATATCTAATCCTCACTAAAAAGGAGAGCAGAAGCTATGAAAATTGATTTTATAAATCTACAAGCACAATATCAAAAATACAAAATAGATATAGACAAGCAGATACAAGAGGTGCTTGATAGTTCTGCTTATATTGGAGGCAAGGTTACAAAACTTGAAGAAAAATTAAACTCCTTCGTAGGATGCAAACACTCAATAGCTTGTAGCAGTGGCACCGATGCTTTGATTTTGTCTCTTATGGCAGTAGGTTTGCAACCAGATGATGAGGTGATAACTACTGCTTTTACTTTCATAGCTACTGCTGAGGCTATTGCATTTTTAAAAGCAAAACCAGTATTTGTAGATATAGATGGAAAAACATTTAATATAGACAGCTCTAAAATTGAAGAGAAAATCACAAACAAAACAAAAGTAATTTTGCCTGTGTCGCTTTTTGGTCAAATATCAAATATGGATGAGATAAACAATATAGCAAAAAAACATCAACTTATAGTTATAGAAGATGGTGCTCAAAGTTTTGGTGCTTCATACAACAATAAAATATCTGGCAACTTGTGTGACATAGGCACTACATCGTTTTTTCCTGCGAAACCGCTTGGTTGTTATGGTGATGGTGGAGCAATATTTACAAACGATGACAAAATAGCACAAAAACTAAGAGTGCTTTTAAATCACGGACAAACAGCAAAATATATCCACAGCGATATAGGAATCAACGGCAGACTCGATGCTATACAAGCAGCAGTATTGATAGCAAAATTGGACTATTATCAAGATGAGATAGACAAAAGAGATAAGATAGCCTCAAGATATACAAAAGAGTTAAAAACTGTGAAAACTCCTATTGTCTTAAATGGACTAAGATCAGTTTGGGCTCAATACTCTGTGTTGAGTGATGATAGAGACAAATTGATGAAAAGGTGTCAAAACAAAGGTGTGCCAACTGCTGTTTATTATCCTATACCACTTCATTTGCAAAAAGTTTTTAGCTATTTGGGATACAAAGATGGCGATCTGCCAAAAACAGAAAAGATATCTAAAGAGATATTTTCTTTGCCTATCTCGGCATTTTTAAAAGATGATGAACAAAGCTATATCATAGAGGTTTTAAACAATGGTTAAGATAGCTATAGTTGGTCTGGGTGTGATGGGCAAAAACCACTACAGAGTGCTTCAAAATATACCAAATGTCAAGATAGTAGGGCTTTGTGATATCAAAGTAAAAGATGAGTTTGAACATAAGCTTTATAGAGATATAGATGAGATGTTAAACAACATAGAAGCAGATGCCATAATCATAGCGGCACATACTTTTGTTCATAAAGAGCTTGCTCTTAAGTGTATCAACAAAGGTATAAATCTATTTATAGAAAAACCAGTATCATCTACTATAAAGGATGGTCAAATAATCTTAAAAGAGGCACAAAAACAAAAACTCAAAGTAGCTATAGGTCATATAGAGAGGTTTAATCCAGTAGTCCAAGCTTTAAAAGAGGAGCTAAAAGGAAAAGAGATATATAGTATAAATATCACAAGAGTTGGACCATTTCCTCCTCGAATAGCCGATGTGGGAATACTTACAGATCTTGCTGTCCATGATATTGACCTCATACGATTTGTTTCAAATAAAAATATAAAAGAGACAAAGATATTCAAATCGCAAAAGATTCACAACCATTATGAAGACAATGCTATATTGTCTTTTGCTATGGAGAATGATATAGTAGCTTCTATAACTACAAACTGGTTGACACCATTTAAAAAAAGAACAATAGAAGTCGCCTGCAAAGAAGCATATTTTGAAGCTGATCTTATGACTCAAGAGCTTTTGGAGTATTCTAACTTCAATGTCAACAATTCGTTTGTCACAAGAGGATGTTTTGTCAGAAAAAGCGAACCTTTATACAATGAGCTTCAGGCATTTGTGACATATCTAAAAACTAAAGATAGAGGACTTTGTGCTTCTATAGAGGATAGCATAGAGACACTTAAGATAGTAGAAACAAACAACAGATGAAAAACCTAAAAGGTTACAAAAAAAGATATTTTAAGATGGCTGTTATAGCTATGTATTCAACTATAAATAAACTTATCAAAACTACTACAAATTTTCAATACCATAAAAAATCATATATAATAATCAAACCAAGTCAAGCTCCACCAACAAACAAAAATAATCTACAAAAGGCCTCTTAAAACCTCTATTTTATAAAAAGTGATAACTCTTTTGAAAAAAATAGCAAATTTTAATAGGTCTTACAGTATAGAGACAATTTAACAAGTTTTTTGTTTGAAGCAAAGAGTTATCTCTTTTTGTTGCGATGAAACTCTTTTTGAATTAACTTGTCACTGCTTTAAGATAGTTTGTCCAAAGAGTCAAAAAAAACAAAATCTTTTAAGCTAATTAGAATCAAAAATATAAAATAATAAAAAAGGAATCAAATGAAAAATTTGATATTAACAGCAAGTTTATTTGCTATATTGACTACAAACATCTTCTCAAAAGAGATAAAAAATATAGTGATATATAGTGCGATTAAAACAGATCAAAATATACAAGATAGCACAGCAAGTGTGGAAGTGATAACAGATATTGAGTTAAAAGAGAAACATTTTACAAACCTAAGTGAGGCATTAAACAGTGTAGTAGGCTTAGATATGACATCAAACGGTGGTTTGGGGCAAGCTTCATTTGTACGAATAGATGGTATGCACTATACTACTACTTTGGTGCTAATAGATGGTGTGATATACAACGATATTACAAATGGTTCGGCATTTTTAGAGCATATACAAATAAGCGATATAAAACAAATAGAGATAATAAAAGGTGCCCAAAGTGGCATATGGGGAGTAAATAGTAGCGGTGGAGTGATAAACATAATCACCAAAAATCCTAAAGTTGGGTTTTTTTATGGTGGGGCGGTTGAGCTTGGTAGTTTTGGTTTTATGAAAACAGATGCAAGATTGTCATACAAAAATGAGAGTTTTTATCTAAAAACTAACTACAACAATACCAAAACAGATGGTATTACAGCAAAAGCACCAAAACATAAAGATATTTTAAAATATGAAGATGACAAATATAGCAGCAAAACTATATCTGCAAAAACAGGTTTTCAGATAAATGAGACAAACAAGATAGATCTATCTTACAAGAGTATACAGAGCAAAACTCAATATGATGGCACAAACACAAAAGAGGACAAATCCGAAATAACCTTGAAAAATCAATTTTCAAAAATAAACTACAATCATATTGATAGTTTTAATAGAGTTGATATATATGCCAAACAATCAACTTTTAACAGAAAAGACCCACAAGGCTGGACAAAAGAGTTTGATGGTCAAATACAAGAGTATGGTTTCAAATCAAAAATACCATATAAAGATGAGAATTTTTTGATATGGGGAGTTGATAAAAAAAATTACAAACAAACAAAAGAATATAAGATAAAATACCAAGATGATGGGTTGTTTCTTACCAATCAAAATATATTTGACTTATCTGGCAAACTTATTTTTACACAAGCTATTAGACACGACAGATATAGTAAATTTGAAGATAAAACTACTGGAAAAATTGGTGTTAGTTATATCAAGGAAAATTGGACAACTAATGCAAATTATGGCACTGGATACAAAGCACCATCGCTTTATGAGATAAGTAATAGTAGCAAAGATGAGTTAAGTCCAGAGTCTGTAAAATCACTTGATATATCTGTAAAGTATAAAGATACAAAAATTAGATATTTTCAAAACAAAATAGATGATTTGATATCTTATAACAACAATGGAACAGCTTTTGATTTTAGTGACGATTATTTTGAAAACACACAAGGTGTATCTACTATAAAAGGTTATGAACTCTCGTACAAAAAGAGTTTTTTTGAAGATATCTTATTAACCTTTGGTTATACTGCCATAGATGCAAAAGATAAAGATAATAAAAGTTTAGGTAGAGTTGCAAAAGAGTTATTAAAAGTATCAGTTGATTATTATGGTATAAAGAAAACTCATATAGGATTGTATAGCAAATATGTAGGCGAAAGATATGATCAACTTGACAAACAAGGCGAACAAACAGGCAGATATACTACAGCAAATATGGTGTTAAATTATGAGATAGACAAACGAACAAAAATATATGGCAAAATAGACAATATCACAGATAAATATTATCAAACAATAGATGGATATGCTACATATCCAAGAGCATATTATGTAGGGCTTGATTATCAGTTCTAAATATAGATTGTCTTATAGAGATTTTATAAAATACAAATTTTTCAACTCACTATTTTTGGGTGTATCAATAGGTAGCATATTTACTATATATCTACCGCTTGAACCATCTATATATAGTATAGGTGGAGTTGTGTTGGCTTTGTCTATGTTGATGGTTGCTAAAATCTATAAGAAGATTTTAAATATAAACTGGTTTTATGCCATATCTATGATGGTTGAAGTGGTGTTGCTATTTATGGTGCTTTGGTTTTTGGTGTTTTCATATAGTTATGTTACTGCTTTGGTGGTTTATATCGGTTATCAAGCGACATTTATATTTGGTGCATATTTGATTCGTATAGAGACAATAGTTTTACAAAAAGGAAAACTGTTGACTTTTGTTGATACCGCTAAACAAAAAGGATATCTTGTAGGTATGTTTTTGTCATATATCTTTTATAAAATTTTAGAAAACTATTTTGACATAAAAGAGAATCAAATAAAAGTTTACGATATACACTTTTTGCTTTTGGTTGTTGAGTTTTTGATATTGTATTATCTTGTTCGCTCGTTTAAAAGATAGAGATGCTATAAGTTTATTTGGCTATAATGCTATTATGAAAAATTTTATCAAACAACTAAAACCAAACAAGATGCCAGAACTTATGTTAAGAACCGATGAGTTTATTGAAGCTTACAAAACCGACAAAGTGGTATTTGTAGATATTCGTGCAAAGTTTGAGACTGATTTGTGGGCTATGAATTTTGGTCTTAAAATTCCACTTGATAGTTTGCCAGAGAATCTTGACAAACTACCAAAAGATAAACTTATAGTTTGTGGTTGCCCAAAAGCAGATAGAAGTATCATAGCAGTTGCATATCTTAGCTCCATAGGCATAAGATCGGCATATTTAAAAGATGGAATGCTTGACTTGACAAGATACCTAATAGGCGGTAAAGCAAAAAAGTTTTATGAATAGTATTTTTGATACTATTGTAATAGGCAGTGGTATAGCTGGACTTACTGCTGGACTTACTGCTAAAGTAGGTGATAAAAAAGTAGCTATAATATCTAAAAATAAAGCTACATCATCTCAAAGCACACAAGCCCAAGGAGGTATAAATGCCTCAAGAGACACAGCATCGACTGAAACTTTCATCAACGATACTATCAAATCATCTCACAATATCTGCGATAACAAAGCTATAAGTTTTATGTGTGAAAAAAGTTACAGTGCAATAACTTGGCTAAATGATATTGGTGTGCCGTTTAGCAAACTTCAAGACGGTTCATTTGCTACGAGAAGATTGGGTGGCTCTAAAAGTAGTAGGACATATTATAGTAGTGATTGGACTGGACTTAAAATAGTGCAAACTATGTTTGACAATTGTATCAAAGCTGACATAGAGTTTCTTGAGTTTTATTATCTGCTTGATTTGATAGTGATAAACGACACGATAAAAGGTGCTATATTTCTTGATATCACTACCTCAAAAGTTGTGAAGATATATGCTTCAAATGTGGTGTTTGCTTCTGGTGGTTATGCTGGTATATATGCAAACAATACCACAAATAGTGTAGATACTACAGGCGATGGTGTAGCAGTGGCTTTGAAAAATGGTTTGAAACTTACAAATATGGAGTTTGTTCAGTTTCACCCTACATCTATGGTGGGCTCTCATATACTTATAAGCGAAAGTGCAAGAGCAAGTGGTGGATACTTGGTAAATAGTCACAACAAACGGTTTGTAGATGAGTTAAAGCCACGAGATGAGGTAAGCAAAGCGATATACGAACAGATAGAAAAAGGGCAAAATGTTTATCTGGATATGAGGCATATTGGATATGAGACAATAAATGAGTCTATGCCTCAAGAGCGAGAGTTGGCTTTGAAGTTTGCAAACATCAAGATAGAAAGCGAACTACTACAAATAGAACCATCTGCTCACTATAGTATGGGCGGAATATCGGTCAATGCACAAGGCAAAACAACGATAAAAAACCTATATGCCATAGGTGAGTGTAGCGATACAAAGATACACGGAGCAAATAGATTAGGTGGCAATTCACTGCTTGAGTGTGTTGTGTTTGGTATAGTTGTAGGCAAACTTTGTGCTACAAATGAGCAAAAAACAGAAGAGGTAAAAAGCGATAAACTATCTTACAACAAGAGTATGATAGATGATATATTTTCAAAAAATCCTACTACAAACTTCTATGATATCAAAAATAAGCTGAGCAAAATTTTAAACAAATATGTAGGAATAGTGCGAGATGAAAAGGGGCTCGAAGTTGCTATAAGAAAAATAAACCAACTTCAAAAAGATTATGACCAAACAACGATAGAGGACAAACATAGAGGATTTAACAACACTATAGTTAAGTTTTTGGAACTTGGAAACTCTCTTTTGATAGCAAACGAGTTAGCAACATCGGCACTCAAACGAAAAGAGACAGTAGGTTCACACATAAGGAGCAATAGGTGAATATAAAAATAGCAAACAAAAGATACAATATACCAACAAAACATACCACTCTTTTGGGTACATTTGACTATATCAAACAAAACATAAACCAAAGTTTAACCTACAATAGTGGTTGCAAAAGTGGAGTATGTGGCTGTTGTGCTGTAGTTGTAAATGGTGTTGAAAGTTTAGCTTGTAGCTCTTTTGTCAAAGATGGCGACAATATTGAGCCACTAAAAAATAAAAAACTATTGAGAGATTTGGTAGTTGAACCTATACAAAAGGATATGTTAAAAACAACTAAAAGCTATTTGATAGAAAAAAGTGATGAAAATATCACCACCGAAGATGAGAAAGCGATAGATATATTAAGCAACTGTATATTGTGTAGTAGTTGTCAAAGTAGCTGTCCTGTATATGCTACAAATCCAAACTTCATAGCTCCATACATATATGTGAGAGTTTTAAGATATATAAACGACAAAAAAGAGAAAAATAAAAGTTCACGATATGAAACTATCCAAAAAGATGGCATATATGACTGCACTTTATGTGGCAACTGCGATATTGTTTGTCCTGAAAATATACCTATAAAAGATAGTATCAATATATTGCGAAACAAAAGTGTCCAAGCAGGATATGAGGCAAAATTTGTCAATAGTTTTATCAATGAGGATGGTTTTGGATTTAATCCAAACTTTTAAGATATGAAAAATATAATGATAATAAACACAGGTGGGACATTTAACAAGCGATATGATGAGTCAAATGGCAAGATGATAGTATGCAAAGATAGAAAAAAATTTGACAATTTTATCCAAGAGACATTTAGACAAGATATCCAAACTATCCATATAATTCAAAAAGATTCGTTGGATTTTGATGACAATGACAGAGAGTTGTTAGTAGAGACGATCAAAAACCAAAAAGCCAAAAAAATCATAATAATCCATGGCACAGATACTATAGACAAAAGTTCATTTAAAATAGATGAACATATCAAAGATAAACTTATAGTGCTCACAGGTGCTTTTATGCCATATAGTATAGAACCAAAAGAGGCAGTGGCTAACTTGTCGTTGGGTTTAGGATTTTTGATGGCATATAAAGATCAAGGTGTTTATATATCGATGCATGGAGATGTTAAACCATATCAAAACTTCAAAAAAGATAGAGCTATAAATAGTTTTAGAGAGTTTTAATAGATGCAGATATTTTAAACCACATATCCTTGCTGCTTTTTTAGAAAAACCAGCACAAAAATCGGTTCGGC
>JAOZJU010000006.1 GCA_029935705.1 Arcobacteraceae bacterium | reverse complement strand
TCTGCCGAACCGATTTTTGTGCTGGTTTTTCTAAAAAAGCAGCAAAGGTATGTGCTTTAAAATATCTTGTGTCAAGCGAAGCTTGATACAAGAGCAAAACCTTATCCCTACAATAGCATCTGCCGAACCGATTTTTGTGCTGGTTTTTCTAAAAAAGCAGCGAGAGGTGTAATAAAAATATATATGGCTTTATCTTTAACACAAGCAAGTAAAATTTTCACCTAAGTGATGTTTCTTCTAAACATAGTCATATATGGTAGTTTGCCAGGTAGTTGTATAGGATTTAGATTGCCACTATGGACACTTTGAAGCTCTTTGTTATCTTGTGTCAAAATAGTTTTAAACTTTATAAAATATTTGTCATCTTGATTATATATCTCGCCTATGTCGTTGTTTATCTGCTTTATATCAAAACTTTTTGGGGCAAATATCTCCAATAGGTCGCCAGGATATATCTTGTATTTGCACATAAAATGTTTCTCATCCTCTACTACAAACCCACAAACCTCCATACCACCAGAACTTAAAGCATAGTCAAAATTTTGGTCTGTATATTTTTCAAATGGTTTGTGTATCAAATATGCATCGGTAAAACCTCGATTTTTTGTGGTATGTAGTTCTGTTTGATATCTCTTAGCATCAAAACGGTTTGCATAAAAATCATCTATAGCCATCTTGTAAGAGCTTGTTGTTACTGCTACATAATACGAAGATTTTGTTCGCCCTTCTATCTTCAAGCTATCTATTGAATCGCTTTTTATTATCTCATCTATATGACTACACAAGTTCATATCTTTGGCATTGAATATATATGTGCCGATATCTGGTTGCTCTTCAAGGCGAAACATAGTTCCGTGGTCTTCATTTTTGGCATATAAAGTATAGTTAAATCTACAGTCATTTGCACAAGAACCTCTGTTTGGCACTCTTCCTAACTGCAAAGAGCTTATAAGACATCTGCCACTATAAGCAAAACACATGGAACCATGCACAAATACCTCTATGCTTAATTTTGGTAGTTTTAGTTTTATCTCTTTGATATCTTTTAAGCTTATCTCTCGTGCAACAATGATTCTGCTTACACCCATATCATAATAAACCTTTGCATCAAGATAGTTCATAACATTTGCTTGAGTTGATAGGTGTATAGGTATAGTAGGAGCTAGCTCTTTACACAAAACTACCACTCCAGGTGTAGCTACTATTAGGGCATCTGGTTTGTATGAAGCAATTTTTTGTATATGTTTTTTTAGTAGATCGATTTGCGAGTTAAATGGAAAGCCGTTTATCGTTACATAGATTTTTTTGCCTTTTTTGTGAGTATAGTCTATACCCTCTTTAAAACTCTCATATGTAAACTCTTTGCCACTTCTTATGCGAAGTGAAAAGTGGCTCACTCCTCCATATACGGCATCGGCACCATAAGCGAGTGCGATTTTAAGTTTTTCTAAGTTTCCAGCAGGAGAAAGAAGTTCAACCTTTTTTATAAGCTCTCCTATAGCTTTGTGACAAAACTTGACATAATCTCTCTTTTGTTGCCACCAAAATTTATCTTCAGTTTATACAAACTGCCCGCTGGTTTGACCATCTCTATAGTGCCAAGACCAAAAAGATTGTGTTTTACTGCATCACCTTTGGCAAAACTGCTTATCTTTTTCATCTTAAATCCACCCTTTAGCAGACCACTTTCTACTAAAAACCTGCTTTTTGTTAGGTTTGACCTCTTGCCTTTATAAAATCTATTTTGCACAAAACTGACAGTCAATGAACTTTTTGCTCTTGTAAATGCTACATATCCCAATCGTCTTTCTTCTTGTATGTCAGCATTTAGCAGAGGGAAAAACCCCTCTTCAAGTCCTACTACAAATATATGTTTATACTCCAAACCTTTACTTGAGTGGATACTCATAAGCGATATAGCACCACCGTCTAAATCCTCTTTGTCGCTTGAAAGAGATATGATATTTAAAAAACTTGCTATGTCGTTTTTTTCATCTTTGATCAAATAATCCCTCAAAAGTCCATAAAATTCATCTATATTTGCTATCCTATCTTCACCATCGAAAAGTTTTTTAAATGATTGTTTAAACTCAAACATATCATCAAAATGGTCAATAAAAAGCATCTTTGAGTTTTTCAAAATATCCTGAATCTCGTATATAGAAGCTTCAAAAAGCTTGAGAGTTCTGTAGTTTTTTTTGCCTATAAGTGTAGTCATCTCATCGCTTGAGACTTGACTTATAGTTTCAAACATAGATATATTTTTGGTTTTTGATAAACCTTCTATCTTATCAACAGTCGTTTTTCCTATGCCTCTTTTGGGTTGGTTTATGATTCGTTTAAACGAAAAGTTGTCATTTGGTTCTGCAATAGTCCTAAAGTATGCGATAAGGTCTTTGATCTCTGCTCTTTCATAAAATCTTTTACCACCTATTAGTTTGTAGTTGATAGAAGCTTTAGTCAAACCATCTTCTAGCTGCCTACTTATAGCATTTACTCTATACAATATAGCCATATCGTTTAGTTCTTCACCGTTGTCAAGCAGGGCATTTATATCTCTTATAATTTTTTGGGTTTCAAGAGTTTCATTGAAAGATTCATAAACTTTTGGTTTTTCTCCTTGCTCTTTGGTGCCTATTAGTTTCTTGCCAAGTCTGTCTTGATTGTGCTCTATGAGAGTATTTGCATATTTGAGTATCTCGTGTGTTGAACGATAGTTGTGTTCTAGTTTTACTATTTTGACATCTTTAAACTCTTTGTCAAAATTTAGGATATTTTTAATCGTAGCACCTCTCCACTCGTATATGCTTTGGTCGTCATCTCCTACTACACTTATATTTTGGTGACTGTGGCATAGTTTTTGAAGTAGTTTAAACTGAAGTTCATTTGTATCTTGATATTCATCTACCATGATATAGTTGTATTTTTTGCTTGTTTCTTCACATAGTTTATCATCTTGCATCAGAAGTTTGTATGGCAAAAACAGAAGATCGTCAAAATCCACAAGATTGTTTTTGTGAAGATAGTTTTCATAAGCTTCATAAACATTTGCTACCTCTTTTGAGTTTGTATCGTTTAAAATCATAGCATCTTCTACTGATGTAAAACTGTTTTTAAATTTTGATATCATAGATGCTACCATAGGTATCTCAAGCTCTTTTTCCAAACTTCTAAGTATCCTTTTTTTGTCATCTGTGTCTACTATCATAAAATTGTTTTTTCGCCCCAATTTTTGGATATGAAACTTTAAAAATATCAAACCAAACTTATGAAAAGTGCAAAGCAATGGCGGGATTGTGATATCATCTATGAGAGAGTAAGCTCTATGTTTCATCTCTTTTGCTGCTTTGTTTGTAAAAGTAAGTGTAAGGATAGATGACGGGTCAATTCCAAGCGATATAAGGTATGCCAATCTTGTAGTGATAGTCTTTGTTTTGCCAGAACCAGCCCCTGCTAATATGAGCATAGGACCATCTATATGTTTGACTGCATCTTGTTGTGTGGGATTCAAATCTTTTAGTATATCTTTTGCCAAAATTTTCCTTTGATATTATTATACCATAACTAACTTAAGTTTGATTGTGCCATTTTAAACAATAGAGTATTTTATACACAAAGTTTTGCTACTAAAGAAAACCACAAACTCACATGACGGCTTAATTTGCAAAATGTGATGTCAGCTTTCCTTTCATACTCTTTGCTATAGTGCCAGCTTTTATAACTTTGGCAAATATGCCTCTATCCTCTTTTAGTAGTTTTGGGACTTTTTTATCTATTTTGCATAGATGATCACATATGGTGCATGGTTGTGTGATTTGTAGCAACACATCGCCTATATGTAGTGTGTCATCCTTTTTTAATTTGTGGATATCAAAATCTACTAATATATTTTCGCCCAACTCTCCAAATGAGATAGGTATATTGTTTTTTCTTATCAAACTATAAGCATATGTAGATGTGATAAGCACCGCTCTGTTTTGCGATTTGCCATAAAATTTATCATCTTCAATGCCCAATTTGTCGACTACTATGCTCTCTTTTTTCTTCAGACCAGTAGGTGTAGATATATAAAGTGCGACTATATCGATAGAGTTTTTTGATTTCAATAGTTCTCCAATTTTTTAACTTGCTTATTATAGCTAAAAATTATAAAACTTAACTATCGTTTTGTATAACAATATATCAATACTTTTTATCTTTACATAAAATAGAAACTTAAAAATAGATTTGTGTTATATGTAAAATAAGCTGTAGATATACTATGAAACTTTTTTCATATTTGGGTTTTAGTTTCAAATATTTGTGGTATAATGCGATATGCTTTAAGCTAATATTTTTTACAAAGGAGAAAAATGAAAAAAACAAATATAAGTTTAGATGATAATTCTAAACAAAATATGACAAAATTTGAACCAACTCAAAAGAGTAGAAGAGAATTTTTTAAAAAGTCAGCTGTAGTATCTGTAAGTGCTATAGCTGCTATGTCAGTGCTTGATCCTGTCAAGGTGTTTGGCGATGACAAAGCGATAACTCATCATGCCCCTTGGGGACAACAGTGGGGCGATCCTATTACTAAAAATTTGTATGGTATCCCCTCGGCTTATGAACACAATGTCACAAGACGATATACCAAACTTCTAGCATCGGGTAACTATAGGGCGGCAATAGCTGTATCTCCTATACAAGATATAGAGGGGATTATCACTCCAAATGGACTATTTTTTAGTAGAAGTCATGGTGGCACTGCTCATGTTGATCCAAATAAGTTTAGACTTATGATACACGGACTTGTCAAAAAGCCAATAGTTTTGACTTTAAAGGAGCTTAAAAGATATCCAAGTGTCACAAGAACACACTTTATTGAGTGTCCAGCCAATGGCGGTCAAGAGTGGAGAGCACCTCAATACAACTCTTTGCAGTTTGCAAAAGGTTTTATGAGTTGTGCCCAATGGACTGGTGTATATATCAAAACTATCTTGAAAGACTTAGGGCTTAAACCAGAAGCAAAATGGATGTTAAGCGAGGGAAGTGACAACTCAGAGATGGGGCGAACTGTCCCTATAGACAAAGTTCTTGATGATGCGATGATAGTATGGGGTCAAAATGGCGAAGCATTAAGACCTGAGCAAGGTTATCCTGTGCGACTTTTGCTACCTGGTTGGGAAGGAAACTTATGTGTCAAATGGTTAAAAAGACTTGAGTTTGCGAGCGAGCCGTGGTTTGCCAAAGAGGAAACAAGCAAATATACAGCTCTTAAACCAACAGGCAAAGCTATTCAACATTTTTATGCCAATGAGGTAAACTCAACTGTCACAAGCCCTAGTCCAGAGATACCATGGACAGATTTAAAAGATGGCGACCTGATAGAGATAGAGGGTTTAGCTTGGTCTGGTATGGGGACTATAATAGGTGTTGATATATCATTTGATGGTGGTAGAAGCTTCAAAAAAGCAAAACTCAAAGGTCTAGTACTACCAAAATGTTGGACAAGATGGAGTTTTATGCACAAATACAGAAAAGGACAAAGGCTACTTCTAACCTCTCGTGCTATGGATGATGCTGGATATATTCAACCTACAGTCGATCAAGAAACAGAAGTTATGGGTGTAGAGAGTGTCTATCATAGAAATGGCTTAGAGACTTGGGAAGTTACTAAAACTGGGGAGGTAAATCATGTTCAACTTAGATCATAAATTTTTGTTTGTAGGTTTGTTTCTACTCTTTTTGACAACTAGTGTTTATGCCAAAAAGGGTGAATATATACCTTCGGCTGTTGGAACTATGAGTAACCACCCTACAATAGATGGTGGTGTCTATCATCCAGTGAAAAATGGCAAAACAGGACCTTATAAAATAAATGAAAAAACTTTAAAAGGTGGATACAAGTTTGGTAGAAAACCAACTTCAAATGAGCTTAAAGCTTGGGATACTGATATCATGGCAGATGGCACTGGTTTGCCTGAAGGTAGCGGAACTGTCGAAGATGGTGAAGAGCTTTATGAAGCACAATGTGTAAGCTGTCATGGAGATTTTGGTAGCGGTGGCGGAGGTTATCCTGCTTTATCAAAAGGAAGTGGATATAATATGCAAAAAACTCTCAAAAACCAACGAAACCGTCCAGATGCCGATGGACCAGTGAGAGTGTTTGGTTCTTATTGGCCACAAGCTAGCACACTTTGGTGGTATATAAGAGATGGTATGCCACATACAAGAAGCAAAACTCTAAAAGATGATGAAGTGTATGCACTTGTAGCATATATACTTAATATCAACGAGATAAAGATAGATGGAAAACTTGTAGATGATGAGTATGAACTTACAAGAGAAAAGTTTCTAAAGATAAAGATGCCAAATGTTGATGGATTTGAACCCAAAATAGATGGCAAAGGTTCGCTTGAACGAGTGCGAAAATACTACAAAAACCCAAAAAACTTTGGGGCTATAAAAGTAGCATATGCTAAAAGATGTATGAAAAACTGTCAAAAAAAGTCAGCTAAAATAGTGCGAGTAAGAAATGGTGGCATAAAAGATTTTCACCCACCACTTTCAAACAAAAAAGATAAGCCAGCTTTAGCAAAAGATAAGCTAAATGTCAAAAAAGTCTATGATGAAAGCTGTGCTATGTGTCATGCAAACGATAGTATGCAAGCTCCAGTAGCTGGCAAAAAGAGCGACTGGCAAGCCAAAATGAAAAATGGCGGTATCAAAGGGGTATACAAAAGAGGTATCAAAGGGCTTAATGTGATGCCACCAAAAGGTGGAACAACATTAAGTGACGATGAGTTTAAAAAAGTGGTTGATTATATGATCAACTTAAAATAAAGGAGAAAAAATGAAAAGAAGAAATTTTTTAAGTTTGGGAGCTATTGCTGTCGCAACTGCTATGTCGCCAACAATTATGATGGCAAAAGATTATAGAAAATCAAACAAAAGTGCATGGGAGGGAGACAAAAGCCACAAAGTAGCAGATGCGATAAAAGAACTATATGGCACAAATGAGACCATAAAAAAGGGTGTAACTTTAAATATACCAAAAGTTGCAGCAAATGGTGGAGCGATTCCTGTGAAGTTTTCATCTGATATCAAAGCTAAATCAGTAGCAGTGCTACAAGACAAAAACCCAGAAAGTTTAGTCGCTGTGTTTAGTGTCTTTGATGGAACTATTATAGACAATAGTCTAAAGATGAAGATGCAAGAATCAGGCACAATCACTGTGATAGTTGAAGGTGTTGATGGCAAGTTGTATGAAGATAGCAAATCGCTCGAAGTCGCTTTGGGCGGATGTGAAGGATAAGGAGAAATATATGAAAATAAAAGCAAAATTAAAAAATGATATCATAAAAGTAAAAGCGATGGCAAAGCATATTATGCTACCATATAGAGCAGCAAAAACAAAAGGTGTAGAGGCAAATTTTATCACCAACTGGAAAGCAACCATAGGTGGCAAAGTAGTGTTTGAAGTATCTTCGAGTCAATTTTTATCAAAAAATCCTATACTAAAATATAAGCTAGACAACAAAATAATAGGTGCAAAAAAAGGTGATAGTATCACTATGACTTGGGTGGACAAGTTAGGTAAAACTAAAACAGAAACAAAAAAGATAAAATGATAAAACCCAAAAACTACTTGAAATTTTTAAGTTAAATTTGAGTAGTTTGTGGTATAATAGGATACAGAAAAACAAAAAGGAAAAATATGAAAAAAATATTATTAGTACTACTTATAGGAACATCGTTTCTAATAGCAAAGGGAAAGTTAAATATCATCAAGATAGATGAAGCACAAAAACTATACAACAGCAAAGATGCATTGTTTGTAGATGCAAGACCATTTAAGTTGTATCAAAGAGGCACAATCATGGGTTCTGTCAATATCCCTGTGAAACAATACAAAAAACTAAAAAAATTTTTACCAGCAAACAAAAAAGCAAAAATAGTAACATTTTGCAACGGTTATGCTTGTAAAAAATCAGACAAATTAGCTTTTAAACTTCAAAAAGATGGGTATAAAAATGTGCTTGTATATAAGGGTGGATATCCTGAATGGAACGATAAAGGCAAAGCGGTGATGGCATTGAGCAAAAAAGGCAAAAAAAAGCAAACATCTAAAGCTTATAAACCGCCACTTAAAGCTATTACTGTAAATGGTGTCAATATATACTTGCTACCAGAAGATGGTGAAGCAAACGAAGATGGGCTTATTGATCAATTTTGGTTATATGACCAGATGAAAGGTGGCAAAAAAGCACCAAAAGGTATAAACCTAGTAGACTTAAGAAAAGCTGAGAAATACAAAGTGTCACATATACAAGGGGCTATAAATATACCATATGATACCAAAAATGAAAAACTTGACTTAAGCAAACTACCAAAAGATGGTATCATCGTATTTTATTGTAACACTGGTTTGATATCGGTTGATGCAAGAACAAGTATAGAGGATGAGAAACTTGCAAAAAGAGTTTTTGTCTATGATATATCTTATAGTTGCGACAAAAAACACAAAAATTGTAAAATCAAACCAAACGAAGCTTTATAGTTTTTGATAAAATAAAATTTTCTTAAAAAGTGGGACTTTTGTCCTGCTTTAAAGAGTTCATATGGGCTATAATTTATCTTTTTTGGATAGAATAAAAAAAAGATAGGATTTTAATTGTGTTAGAAAAACTAAAATTGGTATTTTTGCCAATAACCGCCCCTGTTAGATTTATCCAGCGAAACTTCAAAACTGTTGTGTTTCTAACTATAGTTATATCTATGGTATGGCAATCTGATGAAAAATCACTCACAAGTGCTAATTTGCAAAATATACAACTATTTGGTCCTATCATAACAGCTAGTGAAGTATTAGAAAAGATAGAAGAAGCAAAAAATAGTGAAAATATCAAAGGTGTATTGTTTGAGATAAACTCTCCAGGTGGTGCAGTAGCTCCATCTGTAGAGATAGCATATGCCATAAAAGAGCTAAAAAAGATCAAACCAGTAGTAGCATATGCAAGTGGTGTGATGGCAAGTGGGAGTTATTATTCTGCTATTTGGGCAGATAAAATCATAGCAAATCCAGGAAGTATTGTAGGAAGTATTGGTGTGATCATAAACGGTATGGATACCAAAGAGTTGCTTGATAAAATTGGTATCAAACCGCAGACTTTACAAACGGGAGCTTACAAAAGCATAGGCACTGCTTTTCGTCCTTGGAGTGATATGGAGAAAAAAGAGTTAAGAAAAGTGATAGACGACACATATGATATGTTTGTGTATGATGTAACATCAGCAAGAAAACTTAAAAAACAAAACCACAGAACTTTTGCAAATGGACATATATTTACAGCTTTGCAAGCAAAAAATGTAGGCTTGATAGATAAAGTAGCTACGATATCAGTAGCCAAAAAAGAGCTTCAAACACTATCTAAAATCAAAAATCCTGTATGGAAAAAGCAAGATAAATTTGACAAATTTATGGATAGTTTGGAGAGCAAATTTTATGGTATTGTCCAAAGCAAAGCCATAGAACTTCAGGCATATTAAGGTGATATATGAAATTGGTTTTAAAAATATCTTTAGTTTTGTTATTTGTAGGAGAGTTGATGTCAAGTAGTCTGCCAAGATATTATGAAAAAAAACTCTCAAATGGATTTAAAATCATTGTAGTGCCGATGGAGAACAACACAGGTGTGATTAGCACAAATATATTTTACGATGTAGGAAGTCGCGATGAAACGATGGGCAAAAGTGGTATAGCTCATATGTTAGAACACCTAAACTTCAAATCAACCAAAAACTTAAAAGCAGGCGAGTTTGATACTATTGTCAAAAGTTTTGGAGGGGTTAACAATGCCTCTACAAGTTTTGATTATACTCAATACTTCATCAACTCAAGCACCAAAAATCTTGACAAATCACTTGAACTATTTGCTGAACTTCAAGCAAACCTCAAGCTTGATGAAAAAGAGTTTCAATCTGAACGAGATGTGGTGCTTCAAGAGAGATTGTGGCGAACCGATAACTCACCTATGGGGTTTTTGTATTTTAAGCTTTTTAACAATAGTTTTACATATCATCCATACCACTGGACTCCTATAGGATTTATGGAAGATATAAAAAATTGGAGTTTGCAAGATATCAAACAGTTTCACCAAAAACACTATATGCCATCAAACTCTATCTTGGTTGTAGCTGGTGATATAAACAAAGATGTGGTGTTTGAAAAGGCTGAGAAATATTTTAACAATATAAAAAATAGCACAGAAAAAATAGATAGACAAATACATACAAAAGAGCCAAAACAAAATGGTGAAAAAAATATCATAATAAAAAAATCCACACAAACACAGATGTTTGCTATGGGTTATCATATACCAAACTTCAAACACGATGACCAAGTTGCCTTGTCGGCTTTGAGCGAACTCTTAAGCAGTGGCAAAAGCAGTTTGTTGCATGAAACACTTATAGACAAAAAGCAACTTTTGACATCTATATATGCTTACAATATGGAGCTAAAAGATCCTGGTCTATTTTTGTTTGTAGGCAACTGCAATGATAAAGAAGATCCAAAAGTTGCAATAAAAGAGATAAAAAAAATCATCAAAAATATAAAATTGGGTAAAATAAACAACCAAATGCTTGAAAAAATCAAACTAAACACAAAAAAAGATTTTGTTTTTAGTCTTGAAAGTAGTAGTTCCATAGCATCGCTTTATGGTAGTTATCTAATAAGAGGAGATATAAAGCCACTGTTTGAGTATGAAGAAGCTGTAGAAAAATTGACATTAAAAGATATACAAGATGTAGCAAAAAGATATTTAACCAACAGCAACTTAACTACTATTGTATTAAAAGATATTAAGAGCAGTTCTAAAAACTGATGGTGCGACCAGCGAGAGTTGAACTCGCACATCCTTAAGGACACTACCCCCTCAAGATAGCGTGTCTACCAATTCCACCATGGTCGCATTGGATAAATTATACCATAAAAAGTTTAAAGGAGTATAGATTGAGCAATAAAAAGTTATTTTTTGGATTTATTATATTGATTATATCTGTCATATTGATAGTTGCAAACAGCAGTAAAGATATAGACAAAAAAGGCGAAGAGCTAATAAACCACTCGCTACAAGAAGCAGTAGCGATATATGCAGTATCAAAAGCTTTAAACGGTGTCATATCGGTTGTCCAAGGCACAGAGATCTCACCACCTGGGCTTACTATAACTATAGGAGAGATACTTGATCCTATCAATGACTTAGTAGAGAGATTTTCGTGGATTATGCTACTTTGTATCACCTCTCTTGGTATCCAAAAGATATTTATAAATATAGTATCTGGAGATATTTTTGTATATACTCTTATGGCTGTTGTGGTGGTTTCAAATATACTGTATTGGTTTGATGGTTTAAATAAAACCAAAACGACAGTATACAAAACTACTGCTTTGCTCCTATTTTTAAAATTTGTCATACCTATTATGACTATTGCAAACGGTTATGTTTATGAGTATTATATCAAACAAAACTACGATATACAAAAGATGAAAGAGAGTTTAACCATATCAACACAAGAGTTACAAAACAATAGTGTCGTAAAAAAAGAGCAGAACAACAATAAGGGGTTTTTAGAAAAATTGACAAACAAAATCAGTGATATAGTTTCACTAAAATTTTACAAACAAAAGATAAAAAACTATAAAACTATAGCAAACAACACAAGTGAATATATCATAAATTTGGTTATAGTGTTTATATTTAAAACTATTGTTTTTCCGCTTATTTTTATCTATATGCTCTATCGATTGGTATCAAAGGGATCAAGACTAGGTTCATAACAATATCCAAGTAGCAAGAGCTAAAAAGCTAAAAAATCCAACTATATCTGTAGCAGTAGTTAAAACAACAGTGCTTCCTATAGCTGGGTCAATTTTAAAATTGTCCAAAAGCAAAGGCACCACTGCACCGAAAAATCCAGCAACAAGAATATTTATAATCATACTAAGTGCTATTACTAATCCTAACAGCTCTATATCAAACCATAGATATGCCACGATAGATATAACAAAAGCAAACAAGATGCCATTTAGCAGTGAGATTGTTAACTCTTTTTTGATAATCCTTTTTGCATCGTTTTTGCCTATATCTCCTAAAGCTAATTGCCGAACAACAACAGTAAGTGTCTGTGTGCCAGCATTTCCACCCATAGAGGCAACTATTGGCATAAGTACAGCGAGTGCCACCATAGAGTTGATAGTATCTTGAAAGAAACCTATCACAAGTGATGCTATGATTGCTGTAAACAAGTTAACCCCAAGCCACGATGCTCTTGTTTTTGCTATCTTTATAGTATTGTCATCCTCTTCTGCTTCATCATCTATACCAGATAAATTATACAACTGTTTAGTAGCTTGTGAGTTGATGATATCATATACATCATCAGATGTAATCCTGCCTATCAATAGACCCTTGTCGTCAACTATTGGTATGACAGGTAGGTCAAACTGTTCAAACTGATGAACCACATCTTTGATATTGTCACTATCTTTTGCATAGTGAGCTTCAAAACTATTTTTGTTTGTTTCTATATTTTCTTTAAGTGATTTTTTAAAATCAAACACAAGTAGATCATCAAGACCTATAGTAAACATAAGTTTTTTTTGTTTATTTGTGATAAACAAATTTTGGATATGTTCAAGTTCGTTGTTGTTTTTGAGTGTAGCAAATCTTTTGATGACATCATGAGTGTTTTCATCCATCACAGCTTCAAATACCTCAAGCTGCATATAAGCACCAGCTTCGTGCTCTTTGTATTTTTTAAGTTTGGTTATCTCTTTTTGATCATCTTTGTGCAAGTTGTCAAACAGTTTGTTGGCTATATTTTTATCAAACTGTTCGAGCATCTGTATAAAATCAAGTTGGTCATCAGACTCCAAAGCAGTGATAGCTATCTTTAATTCATCTGTGGTTCTATTTGTGATGATATCATCAAAGTATCTATCAGGAAGTTCAAGAGCTACATCCCCTAAAAGTTCTGCTGGAATTAACTTGATAGCTTTTTCTAATTTGTCATCATCAAGTTCTTTTAGTAGTTTAGCTATAGTTGCAAAGTGTAGTTCGGCGGTTGGTTTTGATATGAGATACTCTTCTAATTTGTTCATAATTTGTTCCATCGTTCCTTTTGATGTATTATAACATAACTATATAAAAATTTTGTAACATATGTAAAGATATATTATCAAAAATAAGAGCAATCAAAGAAACTTTAGATATAATAAATAAATTAAAAGGAAAAAATAATGAAAAGATTATTTATAATAAGAGTGTTAGCTATAGTAGCAGTATTGGCAATAAGTAGCTGTAGTGCTAAAACAGATCTAAATTTTGATAAGAAAGTAATATCTTTTGAAAAAGAGAGAATACTATCAAATACAAACTTAAAGATAAACGATATATCTATCAAGGTCAAAAAAGACCTACCTGTAAGTGGTTGGGTGGCTTATACACTTAATTTGAAACTAAAATCATCAAAGGGTGATTTTGAAACGACAGATAAATTATTTACAGATGGCAAGATGGTTGTCGTAGAGCTATTTGATATAAATACAGGCGAAAACTACAAAGAGTTTTTGGCTCCTAAGTTAAGTGAAAAACACTATACAAAAGAGCATCTAATAGTTGGCAAACTTACAGCCAAACATAAAGTTGCTGTATTTTCAGATCCTTTGTGTCCTGCTTGTATCCCATATTTGCCAGGACTTATAGATGAGATAAAAAAGAAAAAGGATACCGCTTTGTATTATATTCATTTGCCATTAGAAAGCTTACATCCAGCGGCTATGACTATAACAAAAGCTATGATAAAACTCAAAATGGATCGAAAGATAAACAATCTTACAAAAAAGATATATCAAGCAAACTTTCAAACAGAGTTTGACCCAGAAGAAACAAACGAACAAAAGATACTCGACGGTCTTAATAAAAAGTTAGGAACAAAACTAACATTAAAAGATATAAATACAAAAGAGATAGAGGCTATCATGAAAAAAGATTTACAAATAGCAGATGATATGGAAGTAAACGGCACACCTACTATATATAGTGATAGCAAAAAAGATAGTTCAAGAACAATATACAAAAAATTTAAATAGTAAAGCTGCAAAGAGAACAAGTTGGTTTTACAGCAAAGATATATCTTAACAACAGATATAACCTTAAGTATATTTGGATACAATAGTACCAAACAATATAAAGGTTCGTATAAAGTGAGCGAAAAATATCAAGCAGTAGCAAAATACTCCATATTAGACAACAATGATCAGTTGTTTAGCTCCAAATGCTTGTCATTTAGCCAACTAAAGAGGAGTTAAGAGTGGAGCTATCAAGAGAAAGTGATTTGATAACCGACAGAAGTTATGGTGTGTAATTTTATAAATCAAGTTTATTTTAAATCATCTCAAAATATGTGCGAGATACCAAACAATAGTATCCATCTTATAATCACTTCACCGCCGTATTTTAATATCAAAAATTATAGCAAAGATGGTTATCAAAATGAGACACACTCAAACAAACACAAAGAACAATTAGGTGATATATCAAACTATAAAAACTTTATAAAAGAGCTTTTAAAAGTATGGAATGAGTGTGAGAGAATATTAGCTCCAAATGGTAAATTGATTATAAATACCCCTCTTATGCCCATGAAAAAAGCTGATTTAAATACTCATTACAATAGACATATATTTGACTTAAATAGCGATATACAAAACTCAATATTGTATCAAGATAAGACAGACATGCATCTATACGATACCTATATATGGAATAGAACCAATGGTAGTAAAAAACTTATGTTTGGCAGTTATCCATATCCACGAAACTTCTATGCACAAAACACCAGTGAGTTTATCACTGTTTATGTAAAAGATGGCAAAGCTATCTATGGACCAACCAAAGAGATAAAAGAAAAAAGCAAACTAACTCAACAAGAGTGGATAGAATGGACTAAACAAATATGGAATATACCCATACCAAACAAACAAGATATTGCTTTTGGCAAACATAGTGCTATCATGCCTCAAGAGATAGTCAAAAGATGTGTAAAACTATTTAGTTTTGAAGGTGATACTGTGCTAGATCCATTTACTGGAAGTGGCACTACACTTAAAGTAGCGAAACAACTAAATAGAAATTATGTAGGATATGAAATAATGAATAGTTATGAGTATATTATAAATCAAAAATTAAAAAGTGTTTGAATGAATATAAACAAAATTTACAATCTTGATGTATTTGATTTTTTTGATAATGTTGATAATGCTTCTATAGATTTGATAGTTACAGACCCACCATACAATTTAAAAAAAGCAAAATGGGACACATTTAAATCAAATGAAAGCTTTTTTAACTGGACATACGATTGGATAGACAAGGCAATTGATAAACTCAAACCAAATGGAAGTTTGTATATATTTAATACACCATTTAATAGCTCGTTTATATTTCAATACCTCTTGTCTCGTGGTATGGTATTTCAAAACTGGATAACATGGGACAAAAGAGATGGCATGGGTGCAGCTAAAAGAAAATTCAGCAACGGTCAAGAGACTATACTATTTTTCACCAAAAGTAAGAATCATACTTTTAACTTCGATGATATAAGAGTGCCTTATGATAGCACCAACCGTATAGCACATGCGGCACAAAAGGGCATACTAAAAAATGGCAAAAGATGGTATCCAAACGAAAAAGGCAAACTGTGTGGTGAAGTGTGGCACTTTAGCTCACAAAGACACAAAGAAAAAATTAATGGTAAAACTATGAAACTGCCTCACTTAACACCCAAACCACACGATATGATAGAGCGAATTATAAAAGCCAGTAGCAACAAAAATGACATTGTAATGGATTGTTTTATGGGAAGTGGCACTACAGCAATAGTAGCAAAAAAATTAGATAGGGTATATATAGGTTGTGAAAAAGATGAGACATATTATAACTTAAGTTTAGAAAGGTTGACAAACTTATATGAATAAAAATTTACAGAACATTTTGGATATAGATAAAAATAATATTTTTTTGAAATATATTGTCAAAAGAGTTCAAAGTGATGATTATAGAGGTATACATATATCTCAACACAACAGATATGACCTTGAGTTTGTTTTGAATGCAATAACAGCTATATACAATCAAGTCAAAACAGATTTGTTTGAGATACCAAGAGGAGATTATAGCTATAGAGAAAATAAAAAAGATTATGATATAGATGATTATAAAGATTTTAAAACCATCACAAACAATATTTACAACAAAACTGGTAGAACTACTTACAACTCAATCAAAAAAAACTTTTTTGTAGATTTTCACAGAATGGGGTTGATAAAAAGATACGACAAAAATAAAAATGAAACAAACCCTCAAAAAAGATCTAGTATCTATTTTGTGTCATTAAGTGAAAATGCAATTAAACTTATAAATAGTAAAAATTTGGTTCAAAAACATAGAATATTTACTGATATTTTAGATAAAAATTTATTCAATAACTATCTTAGTAGTTTGGTTGATTTGATATACAATAGCAACTACAAAGATGATACAATTACTATATATGAGTTTATGTTTATTTTTCAAGATACTACGATAAACAACCATATAGCATTGCTTGATAGCTATAGAGAATTAAAAAAATATCAACAAAATATTTTATTAGAGCAAATACAAAGTTATGCAAATCCAGATAACTTTATAGGTGAGAAAACAAATAAAAGAGATTTTCACAATTGGATCAATGAATCTCAACAGATATTTAAACTTTTAAAACAGACAAGCTATTTTCAAATAGACAAAATGAATAAAAATATAGCTTTAAATATTGGTAATTATGGTATATTTACTACAGAAAATATAAAAAGAAGTATCAAACCAAAGCAAGAATATTTCAAACTGCACAACATCAAAAAAAGATCAGACTTTGAATTACACCATATAATAGCTATATCAAAAGCAAGAAATAAAAAAGAGGTACAAATACTTGACAATGTAGAAAATTTGATATATTTACAAAAAACTAAACATATGGAATTTACTAAAAAACAAAATAAAAATGTATATCTAAATATAAACTCACACGAAGCAAGGTTTTGTGATTTTGATAAAGATATTATCATAACAACAAATGATAAAGATAGTTTATATTCAAAAGATTGTGATATATTAAAAAAGATCGATTGTCATAACAAAAAAGTCATAAAACAAATATACCAGTTTGATAGATATTTGGAGTGTATTTGAAAATAATAAATTCAACAAAATAGACAAAACAAACAAAACAAAAAGGGCGACTATGAAAAAAAATGACCAGATATTAAGCAACGAAAATGCAAAACTATTAGATGAGTTTAATGCATCTATAATGTTTGACAAACAATTGTATGCTCAAGATATACGAGCGAGTATAGCACACTGTCAGATGTTGTTTAAACAAAATATCATCAACAAAGATGAACAGCAACTTATTGAAGGTGGACTATTGGATATCAAACAGCAAATAATCGATGGTAAGTTTGTTTGGAATATCCAAGATGAAGATATACATATGGCTATAGAGAGTGCTTTATATAAACTCATAGGTGACACTGCTGGCAAACTACACACTGCAAGAAGTCGCAACGACCAAGTAGCAACAGATTTTGCTATGTATATACGAGATAAAAACTATCAAATACAAAACAGACTTAAAAATATCATAACCACATTTGCAAATATCGCCTCAAAACATACTACCACTATGATGCCTGGTATGACACATTTGCAACATGCTCAACCTATAAACTTCGCATATCATATATTGGCTTATGTTCAGATGTTCAAAAGAGATTATGAAAGATTTGCAAGCTCTACACACAGAAACAACTTGTGTCCATTGGGTTGTGCGGCATTAGCTGGAACTTCTCACAATATAGATAGAGATTTTACAGCAAAACTTTTAGAGTTTGATGCTCCTACATATAGTGCATTGGACACAAGTTCAAACAGAGATATGGTTTTGGAAATGTTGTTTAACATAAGTTTAACCTCTATGCATATAAGTAGATTGAGCGAAGAGCTTATTTTGTGGAGTAGTAGCGAGTTTGGTTTTGTAAAAATAAGCGATGAGTATGCTACAGCAAGTTCTATCATGCCTCAAAAAAAGAATCCAGATGTCCCAGAGCTACTTCGAGGCAAAACAGGCAGAATATATGGCAACCTAATGGCGATGCTAACTACTATGAAAGCACTGCCACTTGCATACAACAAAGATACACAAGAGGACAAAGAGGGGGTATTTGATAGTATCAAAACTATATTGATATCTTTAGATATTTTAAACGATATGATGAAACATATATATATAAACAAAGAAAATATGGAAAAAGCTTGTGAAGTAGGACACTTAAGTGCTACAGATTTGGCTGACTATTTGGTGCAAAAGTGTCAAATGCCATTTAGACAAGCATATCATATCACCAAAGATGTGGTAAGTTATGCAAACAAACTAAACAAAGATATATCCGCAATAACTATAGATGAACTTAGAGCCTCAAACAAACATCTATCAAATATAAGCGAAGATGCACTATCATGTTTGAGTTTAAGAAACTCTATGAACTCACGAAACAGTTATGGAGGTACTAGCGAGAAGCAAACTATCAGACAATTGCAAGAGATAGAAAAATGGTTAAAATCGATAAAATAACTATTTTTTTGATATAGTTTAAGTTTATTATAGTATTATCAAATAAAGGACAAAAAAACTCCTAAAATAAACCAAAGGAACAATATGGAGATATATCTCGATAACAACTCAACAACAAAACTTGACCCAACAATAGCCCAAAAATATTTTGATGATACCAAAACATTTGGCAATGTAAATGTAATATACAAGCATGGCATAGAAGCTAGAGCAAAACTAAGCGAAGCTTTTGATATATTGTATAAAACTCTAAATGCCCATGACGACGATGATATAATCTTCAATTCATCGACAACAGAGGGTAATAACACAGTTATTAAAACATTTTTGCATAGATTTTTAAGAGATAAGAGTAAAAACCATATCATATCAACAGTAGCAGAACACTCATCTGTCAAATCACCACTTGCTTATTGTAAAGAGTTTGGTATGGAAGTAACATATCTGCCAACAAACAAAGATGGTCTTATAGATATAAACGAACTAAAAGATGCAATCACAGACAAAACCGCACTCGTATCGGTGCTATTTGCATCAAATGAGACAGGAGCCATACAACCTATCAAAGATATAGCAAAGATTTGTCAAGCAGCAAATGTGCCATTTCATACAGATGGTGCTCAAGCTATAGGCAAGATAAAAGTGGATTTGAGATCTTTGGGTGTTGATTATTTTAGTTGTTCTGCTCATAAGTTTCATGGACCAAAAGGTGTAGGATTTTTATATGTCAAAAACAAAGCTCCATATGAACCTCTCATACATGGTGCAAAAAATGTCATGGGTGGCAAAAGAGCTGGCAGTGTATACAACAATGGTGTTTTTGCAACAGCATCTGTGACACAAGAAGCAAACAGCGATATGCATATTGCATATATGAAAAATCACATAGGTGCTTTAAGAGATAAGCTAGAAGAAGCGATATTAAAGATCAAAGACACAAAAACATATGTCCCAAAAAACTTAAGACTAAACAACATAGTAGTAGCCTCTTTTCGTGGTATTGAAGGTGAAGCTATGCTTTGGGATATGAGTGAAAATGGCATATATCTATCTACAGGAAGTAGCTGTAGTAGTGAAGATTTGGAAGCTAGCGCGGTAGTAGAAGCACTTGGTGAGAAAGTTGAGATAGCAAATGCCACAGTTATGTTTGCTTTGAGCAAATATACCACCAAAGAAGAGATAGACTATGTGATAGAAAAACTAAATCTTATAGTGCCAAGGATTCGTAAGATATCTATGACATATGCAACACAAGAGGCATTTTCTGCACATATAGAGGAGCATTAGTTTTTTTTTGATCAATCTTAACTTAAATTAGATATAATAACAAAAGTTAAAACTAAAGGATATTTATGTGTTTGTTTTGCAAAATCGTAGATGGCGATATTCCATCAAAAAAGATATATGAAGATGATGAGTTTTTGTGTTTTGAAGATATAAACAGATTATCAAAAATACATATTTTGATAATTCCAAAAAAACATATAGAGTCATTTGAAGATATTTTGCCACAAACTATGGCAAATATGACTAAAACTATACAAACTATCACAAAAAAACTTGATATAAACAAAAGTGGTTATAGGTTGATTACAAATATTGCCAAAGATGGTGGCCAAGAGGTTAAACATCTGCACTTTCACTTATTAAGTGGCGAAAAATTAGGAGCTATGTATAAAAAATGAAATTCTTATTAATCTTTGTGCTATTTCTCAAAGGAGTGCTTATGGCTTCGCAGATTGATTTTATAACCCACGATGGCACAAAAGTGCCTATAGTTTTTGAACAAGCAGACAAACTGCCTATATTTAACTTGCAATTAGTATTTACAAATAGCGGTTATATCCAAGATGGAAAACTTCCGGGTATTACTACAATGGTATCAAACATACTACATGAAGGAACCAAAAAAGATGGGGGAACCAAGTTTGCAAAACTATTAGAAAACAAAGCGATATCGCTTGATATTAGCCATGGTTTTGAAACATTTGTTTTGGAGATAAACTCTCTTAAAACAGAAAAACAATATGCCATATCTTTGCTTAACAAACTACTAAAAGACCCAAATATCACAAACGATACGATAAAAAAATTGCAAAAACAGCAACTCTCAAGAGTAGCACAAAAACAGTTTGATTTTGATTTTGTAGCAAGTAGCGGATTGAAAAAAATGATGTTTAAAAACACACCACTTGAACATAGCTCAATTGGAGATGAAAAATCGATTAAAAAAATAGATAAAAAATCTATCCAAAACCATATCAAAAAACTTTTTAATCTTAACAACCTTATCGTTGTAGGTGGTGGAGATATAACTCTTAAAGAGTTTAAAGATATCATAAAACCTTTGCTTGAAAACTTCAATAGATATGCCAAAACCAATAGTAAATATATCAAACCATCTACACAAGCAAAAGAACAATCAATCAAAAAAGATACAAAACAAGCATATATATATTTTGGTTCATCTTACAATATGAGATATGATGACAAAGATAGTTATAAAGCAAAAGTAGCATCTTTTATATTAGGCGGTAGTGGTTTTGGCAGTAGGCTTATGGAAGAGATTCGTGTCAAACGAGGTTTGGCATACTCTATATATAGCCATACAGTGCTAAATAAAACAAACTCATATTTTACAGGATATATGCAAACACAGTTAAAAAATGAAAAAAAAGCAAAAAAACTTATTGTCAAAATTATAGATGATTTTATCAAAAATGGTGTCACAAAAGATGAACTAAAAACAGCAAAAGAGTTTTTAAAGGGTTCATCTGCACTAAAATATGAAACATTTTCACAAAAACAACGAAGAGCATTTGATTTGTATTATAAGGGTTTCAGCCAAGATTATGATAAAAAACAGCTTGAAAAAATAGACAATTTAACTATAAGTGAATTAAACAGCTTTATAGCCAAACGAGATGAAATAAGAGAACTTTTCTTCTTTATAGTCACAAAATAAGGATATGATATGAACAAAAACGAAAGCACAGTATGGAAATTTGGAGACAATATTGACACAGATTTGATAATAGCAGCAAGATATTTAAGCAGTAGCGACCCGCAACATTTAAAAAAGTTTGTCATGGAGGATGCAAATGAGAAGTTTGCATCTATGGTTCAAGTGGGCGATGTGATTGTAGCTGGTGAAAACTTTGGTTGTGGAAGCAGTAGAGAACATGCACCCATAGCTCTAAAAGCAGCGGGCATAAAAGCAGTTATCGCTAAATCATTTGCTAGGATATTTTATAGAAACTCATTTAATATGGGGCTTCCTATATATGAGATAAAACAGACCGATGAGATAGATAAATATGATAAACTAATAGTAGATGAAAAAGCAGGCTTGATCAAAAATATAACCAAAAATAAGCAGTATAGCTTCAAGACAATTCCTCCATTTATGCAAGAGTTAGTTGATAATGGTGGTTTGATGAATCTCGCTGTAAAAGAGATAAAAAATTGTAAAGTTAACTGTTAGATAATATTTGGCACTATAAAGTAGCCATCTTGGTGTTTTGGAGAGTTTTTGACTATGCCATCGATGATAGAACTATCAAGATGGACAATATCTTCTCTAAACTTTGTGCCACCATCTATAGTAGTAAATGTGGATGTGACATTTGATACATCTACCTCATTTAGATTTTCGACAAACTGAACAATCTCTTCAAGTTCGTTTTTCAAAGATTCTCTGCTTTTGTCATCAATCTTTATAGATGAGAGTTTAGATAGTTTGTTTATCACCTCGTCATTTATAGTCATAAACTATTTTGCTCTTATTTTCAAATCAGCAACAATCTGTGTAAATTTGGTATAATTTTTTCGTCTTAAGTATTTAAGAAGTCTTTTTCTTTTACCAACCATCTTTAAAAGTCCCAATCTACTCGAATGGTCTTTGTGATTTGCCTTAAGATGTTCGGTTAGAACCTTAATTTGTTCGGTAAGTATTGCTACTTGAACCTCTGCTGAGCCTGTGTCGTTTGTATCTCGCTGGAACTTCGAGATGATCTCTTGTTTGATTTCCAAATCTAAAGCCATAATGACCTCCTTGATAGGTTTTTTATTTTGTGATGATATTATATCCAATTTTGCTTAAACTTAAGTAACTTTTTGTATAATCAACCCAATATGCAACAAATTTATCTAAAAATGAAAAAAATTATATTTCTTTTTTCGCCAGAAACCGCCCATACTATAGTAGAGTTTTTACTAAAAATTTTGCCACATATCAAACCAATAAACAACTGGTTTGTCAAACAAAACTATCGAAAAGATGAGATATTAACTCAAAATATATTCAACAAAACGATCAAAAATCCTATAGGTCTTGCTGCTGGTTTTGACAAAAATGGCGATATGATAAACTCTATGAAAGCTTTGGGGTTTAGTTTTACAGAAGTTGGCACTATCACAAAAAAAGCACAAAGTGGCAATCCAAAACCAAGAGTGTTTCGTCATATAGCCTCTGCTTCATTGCAAAATGGTATGGGTTTTAACAACAAAGGCTCAAACTATCTATATGAAAAACTTGATTTACAATATCCAAATGAGCTAACAATAGGTGTAAGCTTGGGTAAAAACAAAACTACAAAAGAGGAGCATACGATAGAAGAGTATCTATATCTTATAGAAAAATTTCACAAAAAGTGTGACTATCTTGCTATAAATATATCAAGTCCAAATACACCTGCATTAAGAGATTTGCAAAATGAAAATTTCATTCGAGAGTTGTTTGTAAAAGCAAAAAAGATTACAAACACACCAATACTTCTAAAGCTCTCTGCTGATTTAGATGAGACTACTGCCTTATCGCTTTGTGAAGTTGCCATAACAAATGGAGCTAGTGGCATAATAGCTACAAATACATCTATTGATTATAGTTTGTTGAGTAGTTCATATGATTTTGGTGGTTTATCTGGTGAGGTTATCAAAGAAAAATCACATAAACTTTTCAAAGCAATAGGCAAAAAATTTTATAACAAAACTACTCTTATAGCAGTAGGAGGTATATCAACAGCACAAGATGCTTATGATAGGATAAAAGCTGGTGCATCTTTGGTGCAACTTTTCACAAGTTTGATATATAAAGGTCCTACAGTACCTAAAGATATTAACGATGGTTTGATAAAACTGCTTAAAGATGACAACTATACAAATATCTCTCAAGCAGTTGGAGCTGATTTTAAATAGTGAGAAAGTGCGACCACTGTCATTTGTCGTTTGATGAAGACAGACTCATAAAAGATAAAGATCTCTATTTTTGTTGTAAGGGTTGTCAAGGTGTCTATCATATCTTACAAGATAGTATGTTGGGTAGTTTTTATGACAAAATAGGCAACAAAACTTTAACCCCTCCTCTAATCACTCAAAACGATAGTGCAAAATTTGATAGCAAAAGTTTTGAAGATAAATATATCAAAAAAGATAAAAATATAAGCACAATAAATCTAGTGCTTCATGGTATTCACTGCTCTGCTTGTGTATGGTTAAATGAGAAGATATTATATGATACAGATGGCATAATCAAAGCAGATATAAACTTCACAAATCACAAAGCTACAATATCGTGGCAAAACGACAAACTATCGCTTTCACAAATCATCCAAAAGATAAGATTGGTTGGTTATGATGCATCTGCTTATGATGAGACTGAAAATGAAAAAAAGATAGCAGAAGAAAAAAAATCTTTTTCTCTAAAACTTCTAATTGCTGTTTTTGCAAGTTTAAATATCATGATGATAGCAGTAGCAAAATATACTGGATATTTTACCTATATGGATCCAGATATACTAAAAGCGATACATATAGCTGAATTTGTATTGACTACTCCTGTTCTTTTTTATAGTGGAAGCATATTTTTTCGTGGAGCATATTTTGGAGCTAAAAATGGCATAGTAAATATGGATAGTTTAGTTGCTTCTGGTGCATCTATGGCATATATTTATAGCTTGTTTGTTATGTTTGGAGTAGAAGGACATAGCTATTTTGATAGTGTCACTATGATTATCACTTTTGTTTTAGTGGGCAAATATCTTGAAACAATTGGCAAGAAAAATGCTATTGATACTATGGATAAAGTAAAAGCACAGATGCCTACAAACTGTTGTGTATTAAAAAACAACAAAAAACTATCGCTTCTTATAGATGAGATACAAGTGGGTGATATAGTAGTGTTAGAAGCTGGCGAGAAAGCACCAGTAGATGGCATCATGACAAAAGGTGAAGCTACTTTTGATGAAAGTTCTGTAACAGGAGAGCATAAACCACTTTCAAAAACTAAAGGCTCAAAAATCATAAGTGGCACAATAGTAACAAACTCAACTATCCAATACAAAGCAACCACTGATTTTCAACACTCAACCATAAATGAGATAATCACCACTATGGAAGGTTCACTGTCAAAAAAACCAATCATAGAAAAAAAAGCAAATGAGATATCTAAGTATTTTTCCACTGTGATACTTTTGCTGTCTATTAGCACTTTTTTATTGTGGTATTTTATCCTTGATGGTGGTTTTGAAGTAGCTATTATCAATGCTATAGCAGTAGTCATTATAGCATGTCCTTGTGCTTTAGCTTTGGCTACTCCTATGGCTACAGTTATAGGCATATCAAAACTATCAAAAGATAAAATAATATTTAAAGAAGCAAAATTTTTAGAAACTATTGCTAAAACTACCACTGTGATATTTGATAAAACAGGCACTATAACACAAGGCAAGATGAGTGTAACAAAATTTGATATATTAGATGAAAAAGCAGTAGATTTGATATACTCTTTAGTCGATACTCAAACACATCCAGTCTCAAAAGCGGTCAAAAAGTTTTTACAAGATAGATACACAAAGATAAAAACAAAAGATATAAACAACTTTCAAATCATACCAGGTTTTGGTATAAAAGCTAGTTACAATGACGACACAATAGTAGCGAGTAGTTTAAAATATATTGACAAGTTAAAGATAAAACACAACATATCGCCATCAAACACTACTTTAGTCGTAGCAATAAACAACAATATAGTAGCATATTTTGAACTCTCTGACCTCATTAAAAACAAAGCACTTGATATTGTCAAATACCTACAAAAACAAAATATAAAAACGATAATTTTAAGCGGAGACAATCACAAAGCCGTGAAGTTTGTAGCGGACCATTTAAATATCATACAATACAAAAGTGCTATGACCCCTATGCAAAAAGCTGAATTTATCGACAGATTAAAACAAAAAGATGAAATCATAACGATGATAGGAGATGGTCTAAACGATGCAGTAGCATTAAGCAAAGCAGATATATCTATAGCTATGGGAAGCGGTGCTGATATATCTGTAGGCATCAGCGATGTGGTGCTTTTGGATAGTTCTCTTGAAAAACTCAAAATAGCATTTGTACACTCAAAACAGACATACAAACTTATCAAACAAAATCTTTTGCTCTCTTTGGTTTATAATAGCTTGACTATACCATTGGCGGTTTTGGGTTATGTCTCACCACTTGTAGCTGCTGTCTCTATGAGTTTGAGTTCGCTTTTGGTTGTGGGCAACTCTATTAGAAACAAATAAAAACCTCTTTTAAGCTTATAAATATAGAGACTTTAAGGTAATTTTTAAGCTTATTTTATCTCTTGAACTCTACAAAAAGCTTATAGGTGTATTGCTTAAGTTACGACAAAGCTGTTTGGTTTGTTATTTTACAATACATCTTGCTGTATGGAAAGCTCTATTGTAGCTTGGCGATCTAAAAACATCGCCATCTAATACCCATTTTTGTTTTGAAGGATCTATGATGATACTTTGAGCTACTTTTCTTACTTCCCTACTCTCACAAATGATTATTTTGTTTTTTAAAAAACTGCTTTTTACATCTTGCATTCTTGTGGTTGTGACAAAATAGTGTGCTAAAATAAAACCAGCCAAAACAAATGAGACAAAAACCATACCTTTTAATACCAGTTTGCCATTTGCTACATATGGTCGAGTTGTTACAAACAAAGTTATAGCAAGAATAAATAGTGCTATTATGAGATATCCGCCTTCTAATTCTAAAAATTTTATCATATTTTACCTTTTTTGGATATAATATCATAAAATCTTTAAAGGATAAGTATATATGAAGTTTAGTAATATTTTTATAGTAGTTTTATCACTGCTTTTTTTCTATCTTGGCTATGCAGCACTACAAGAAGCAAAACCGCAGTATAAAAATGAGAGGGTGTATAATAAACTAAAACCATATATACCGTATTATTTAGAAAAAAGAGTTGGTGGATTTTCTATACTCAAAAAAGGCTCGAGTGTAAAAGAGAAACCACCTATAACAGATGTCTATCAAAGGCTGGAGCAGTTGGAGCAAGGTTGGGCAAAAGAGAACTTGAAACTTAAAAACAACACAATTTGGCTATATGAAGATGGCAGTTTAAAGTGTCAAATCAAGTTAAAAACTCAAGATGAGATAAAATGGGTAAATACCTATTTTAAACTAAAGTAGCAATATGTTAACACATTTAGATGAACAAAACAGACCAAAGATGGTAGATGTATCAAGTAAAAATGATACAAACAGAGAAGCAACAGCAAGTGGGATTATCACTATGAGTGCAAAAGCTTTAGATATGGTATTAAACAATAAAAACAAAAAAGGCCCAGTGCTTCAAACAGCAGTAATATCAGCTATATTAGGAGCAAAACAGACATCTACTTTGATACCTATGTGTCATCCGCTTATGCTCACATCGATAAATTGCGATATAGATGAGCTAAAAGATGGTTTCAAACTTATAGTTACAGCTAAACTAAAAGGTCAAACAGGTGTAGAGATGGAAGCACTAACAGGTGTATCTATAGGTTTGCTGACTATTTACGATATGGTAAAAGCAGTAGATAAAAGTATGGTTATTAAAGATATAAAACTTTTGAAAAAAAGTGGTGGAAAAAGTGGCAAATATGAACTTAAGCTGTAAAAAACTTGAACTTGATTATCCATGTGTTTGGAAATACAAGCTTATTATGAAAAATGAGGTTTGTATAAAAGATGTTTTAGATGAAACTATAGGCAAAAGAGAGTTTAAAGGCAAGCTATCAAACACAAGCAGTAAAGGTAAGTTTATAAGCTATCTTGTCGAACTAGTTGTAACAGATGAAAAAGATAGGTTAAACTTACATGAGCTGTTTGGAAAACATAAAGATATCAAGATGATAGTTTGATAGATATTTTTAAATTTAGTTTTACCTCTTCACAAAAACGAATTTTACAAAATATCCTAACAGATATAAATATGTGGCATGAAAAACCACTCGATGAGAAAATTATTGCCAATTTGGAACTAAAATACCAAAACAAACAACTTAGTAAAAAACTTTTTCAAAGATATCTATCCTATCATGAAGAGTTACAAAACAAACAAAATGATTATCAAACTTTTAGTGATATCAAACACAAAAACAGTAGTTACACTATCACAACTATCAAAAACGAAGGGCAGATACTTGGCGACTGTCCAGTTGCTAGCAATGGCACAAGATGTTGTAATCTTTTGACTTTAGATGCTGTTCAAAGTTGTGGTTTTGATTGTAGTTATTGTTCTATACAGAGTTTTTACAATCAAAACAATATAGGTTTTGATGAAAACTTCAAACAAAAACTTCAAAACATAAAGTTAGATAAAAACAAAATCTATCACATAGGCACAGGTCAAAGTAGCGATAGCTTGATGTGGGGCAACAAGTTTGGCATACTTGATGAGCTTTTTAGTTTTGCTAAAAAATATCCAAATGTGATATTGGAGTTTAAAACAAAATCAAACAATATCACCTATTTTCTTGAAAATGTCGTGCCAAAAAATATTATAGTAACTTGGTCGTTAAATACACCAACTATCATAAAACACGAAGAGCATTTGACAGCTTCTTTAAACGATAGAGTTCAAAGTGCTAGAAAACTAAGCGACAAAGGGGTATTGGTAGGTTTTCACTTTCATCCAATTGTAGAATACAAAAATAGCTCACAAGAGTATCGCCAAATATACAAAAAAGTGGTTGAAAATTTTTCTCCAAATGAAGTAGTGATGGTATCTTTTGGCACACTTACTTTTATCAAACCTCTCTTAAAAAAATTAAGACAAAGAGATATCAAAACCAAAATAACACAGATGAAGTTTGAATATATAAACAACAAAAAATCATATGACAAAAAAACTAAAACTAAAATGTTTAAAACCGCTTATGATAGTTTTGCCTCTTGGCATAGTGATGTATATTTTTATTTATGTATGGAGGATTTTAGTATATGGAGAGATGTTTTTGGTTATGAATATATCTCAAACAACCAAATGGAAGAGATGATGAATAACTTTTATATGAAAAAAATAAACAACATAAGAGAAGTTTAAGGAAGTTGTGGTATAATGTCAAATAATCAGGGGTCATTAGCTCAGCTGGTTAGAGCACTCGGCTCATAACCGAGTGGTCGAAGGTTCGAGTCCTTCATGACCCACCATACAATTTTGCGGGTGTAGCTCAGTTGGCTAGAGCTTCTGCCTTCCAAGCAGACTGTCGCGCGTTCGAGTCGCGTCACCCGCTCCATAAAATTATTTACTATCCAATGAAAACCATATCACTGTTTTGCATCGCTTAAAGTGATAGCAAACAACACTTCACACCCATTTTTCTCCATAGATAACTTTGCTTCAAGTATTGTCAAACCAGTAGTTACTATATCATCTACTAAAATTATTTTCAAATTTTTTTTGCCTTTATAGAGAAACCCTCTTTTGTGTTTTTGGCGATACAATAAACTTTTTCCTGCATATTTGATATGATTTGTAGCTTGCAATGTTCCATAAACTGCTTTTAGATTTGGGTGTTGAAAATTTTTTGCCAATATAGCTGTAGGTGAAAAACCATGTCGTGTATGATCATCTATTGGCACTACTGTAACCATATCCTTAAAATCTGGCTTAAATCTGCCAAAAGATAGTTTTGAAATCACTTGATATACTCTATCTCCGTGAAAATAGTATTTTGAGTCTACGAGTTTTTTTATCTCATCGTATTTATAAAAACTATATACAACAAAACCATCATCTAACTCTCTTTTAGATACAGATGGTCTTAAGAGTTTCTCTTGGCAATGGTTGCAGATAATTTTAAGTGAAAAATTCTCACACGATATGCATCTCATAAACCAATATTCTTTCTTATGAAAACTCTTACTTTCCTATCTTTTATCTGTGTTAAGATGTTCAAATTTTAAATACTAAACTCACTTACAATCAACAATCTACGATAAAACTGGATTGTTTGCTACTATCTCTCTTGTGATTTTATAGCTACAAAATTTTGGGCCACACATACTACAAAACTCTGCATCTTTAAACACATCTTGTGGCAGTGTCTCATCGTGATACTCTTTTGCTCTATCGCCATCAAGAGCTAGTTCAAACTGACGATTCCAGTTGAAGTTATATCTAGCATCACTCATCTCGTCATCTATATCTCTAGCACCCTTTCGCCCTCTGGCAATATCTGCACTATGAGCTGCTATTTTATAAGCGATGATACCCTCTCGCACATCTTGGGCATCTGGCAAACCTAAGTGTTCTTTAGGAGTAACATAACAAAGCATACTACAACCGTGCCATCCCCCCACTGCTGCACCAATTGCACTACTGATATGGTCATAACCAGCGGCTATATCAGTAACGAGTGGTCCTAATATATAAAATGGGGCTTCATGACAGTATTCTCGCTCAAGTTTCATATTTCGCTCTATTTCATTAAGTGGCACATGTCCTGGACCCTCTATCATCACTTGCACATCTTTTTCCCAAGCTTTTAAGGTCAGTTCACCTAAAATTTTAAGCTCATTTAGCTGAGCTTCATCGCTTGCATCGTGTAAACATCCAGGTCTTAGGCTATCTCCCAAAGAGAGTGACACATCATATTTTGCACAGATATTTAGTATATCGTCAAATGCCTCATAAAATGGATTCTCTTTGTGATAATGCATCATCCAGCTTGCCATTAGCGAACCTCCACGAGAGACTATGCCCATCTTTCTTTTGGCAATATTTGGCATATTTTCAAGCAAAAATCCAGCATGTATGGTAAAATAACTCACCCCTTGTTTTGCCTGTTTTTCAAGAGTTTTAAGCATCACTTCAATAGTAAGATTGTTTACATCATCGCCACACTCTTTTATGATTTGGTATATAGGCACGGTTCCTATAGGCACGGTGCTATGCTTGATGACTGCTTCTCTTATCTTATCAAGATCGCCTCCTGTTGATAGATCCATGATAGTATCAGCCCCATACTTTAAGCACATATCCACCTTTTCTATCTCACTGTTTATATCAGATGCAAGTGCAGAGCTACCTATGTTTGCATTTATTTTACATCTTGAAGCTATACCTATAGCCATAGGTTTTAGAGTTTTGTGATTTATATTTGCAGGAATTATCATTCTGCCTCTTGCCACTTCATTTAATACCAACTTTTCATCTAGATTTTCTGCAATTGCTACAGCTTTCATATCTTCAGTGATTATACCTTTTTTTGCATAATGCATCTGTGTTCTGATTTTGTCATTTTTGTATTTTTCAAGATAATCTCTCACAGTTAGCTCCTATTTTTTGACATTGTATCAAGCTATTATTAAAATTAGTCAAAAAAGTATGGTTTTGTAGCAAAATAATCATAATTTGTTGACAAATTTTCAAATTTATAACAATTTTTTGAAAAAATGGCAAATTTTATGGTATAATAGGAATAAAAAAGAAGGCTTTTATGAGATTATTGGTAGTAGAGGATGAAGTAACACTAAACAAGACACTTGTTGAAGGGTTATTGGATGAGGGATATCAAGTTGATAGTGTAGAAAATTTTAAAGATGGAGAGTATTATATTGGTTTGCGACACTACGATATGGTGTTGGTTGACTGGATGCTTCCAGATGGTAGCGGTATAGAGCTGACTAAAATTATTAAAAATCGTTTTGGCAGAACTGCTGTTATTATGATGAGCGCAAGAGATGACAGAGATAGCATACTTGAAGCATTTGGTGTGGGAGTTGATGACTATGTTACTAAACCTGTCGATTATGATATACTTTTAGCAAGAGTTGAGGCAAAACTTAGATTTGGTGGAAGCAACTCTATAGTGATAGAGGATTTAAGCATAAATCCAGATGAAGAGAAGATTTCATATAAAGATAAAGTAGTAGAGTTAAAAGGGAAACCTTTTGAGGTGCTAACTCATTTAGCAAGACACAAGGGTCAAATAGTATCAAAAGACCAACTTCTTGATGCTATATGGGAAGAGCCAGAACTTGTAACACCAAATGTGATAGAAGTAGCGATAAACCAAATTCGTCAAAAGATGGATAAACCACTTGGGATATCAACTATAGAGACGATTCGTAGAAGAGGTTATAGGTTTTGTTATAATTGCAAAGAAGAGGATTAGGCACTCTGTATAAAAGCATTCAAAGGGAGTTTTTAAAACGGCTTGTTTTATCTACAACGATATTTTTGCTTATTTTGTCTTTTATCTTTTATAGCTATATCAAAGTTGTCGTGACGCTTGATATTCAAAAAAAGATGATTCAAGATGCAAAATTGGTTAACAATATCGGCAAACTAAGCGAAGATGGTCTAAAAAATTTAACCAAACTTACAAAAACAAGCACCAGTATAGATATGCAAATCATCAAAAAACAACAGATGATATACCATAGTAGCTGGCAGGAAGATAATAGAGTTTACCACAAGATTGAATATCCTTTTGGGGAAATTAAAGATGGTTTTATCGTCATCACACAAGATTTAACACAAAACTACAATATGCTTAACAATATATTCAAAGACCTATTTGTATTTACAATGGGTGGGTTGATACTTGTCATCATATACTCTGTGACCATATCAAGAGTTTTGACCACTCCTGTTGCTAAATTTGCAAAAAATATATCAAAAACTGACATAAACAACATACAAAAACTACAAAAAAGCGAACTTCCTTTGGAGTTTCATCCTATTGTTAACTCTTTAAACAATCTTACAAATAGAATAAAATCACATATCAAATATCAAAAAGAGTTGTTTATAGGTATCACACATGAGCTTAAAACTCCACTTGCTGTAATGAAGCTTAAAAATGAGATAACCATAAGAAAACCAAGAGATGAAGCAAGATACAAACAAGCGATAAATTTAAACATAGAGCAGATAAACAAACTAAACAAGATCATATCATCTATGCTTGATATGGGAAGACAAGAGGGAGCTAAGTTTGAAAAAGAGACTACTTTTGATATTGTCACATTTTTGCAAGATATCTGCAAAAGTTTTTCTCTTATTGGTAAATCATCACAAATAAAGGTTTTATTTAAGAGTGATATAAGCTCACTTTTTATCACAACACAAGCTACTTTATATGGGCAGATAGTTCAAAATTTTGTGCAAAATGCTATAAAGTTTAGTCCAAAAGGTGAAAATATAGTAGTAAAGCTGACACAACAAAACTCAAAAACTGTTGTATCTATCATAGATAGAGGTATAGGTATAGATAAAGATGTAGATATCTTTGCTCCATTTAAAAGATATGGAGAAAAACAAGGTGTAGGTTTGGGATTGTTTTTAGCAAAAAATGCAAGTAGCACAATAGGAGCAAAGATAAGCATAACAAACAATAAAACCAAAGGTGCCACAGCAACTGTAATATTATAAAGGATTAGAATGATACAACCACAAGAAGCTATAAGTTTGATACAAAATATCAAAACAAAAAAAGCTACACAATTATTAAAAATAGAGCAGATACCAAATAGAGTATCTGCTATGGATATATCAGCGACAATAAACTTGCCATCGTTTAGGACCTCTGCTATGGATGGTTATGCTATGAAGTTGGCATATATCAACCAAACACATGAAATCGTAGGAACAATTTTAAGCGGTGAGTATAAAAGTTTTGATATAGAAGATTCACAAGCTGTGAAGATTATGACAGGAGCTTGTGTACCTGAGAATACAGATGTCGTAGTTCCTATAGAAAATGTCCAGTTTATAAACAACAAGATCAAAGTCATAGGCTCGTTCAAACAAAATCAAAACATAAGAGCAGTAGGTGAAGATGTAAAAATAGGCGAAAATATCATTAAAAAAGGTCAAACAATAAATTTTGCAAATATAAGCTTGCTAAGCTCTCAAGGCATTAGTGAAGTTTTGGTCTATAAAAAACCAAAAGTAGCTATCTTTGCAAGTGGCGAAGAGCTAAAAGCACACAACACCAAGATAGAAAAAAACCAAATATACAACTCAAATTCACCATCACTTATCGCTCGATGTCAAGAGCTTCACTGTGATGTGACTTTTATAGGAACTGCAAAAGATAGCATCAAATCGCTTATGCAACATATAGAAAAATCGCTTGATTTTGATTTGGTTATCACTTCTGGCGGAGTTAGTGTAGGAGATGCTGATTTTACTAAAGAAGCTTTTGATAGATTTGATATGGATACTATATTTCAAGATATTGCTATAAAACCAGGCAGACCTACAATATTTGGCAAGATAAAAGATACATTTGTGCTAAATCTACCTGGAAATCCATTTGCATCGCAAATAATTTTTGAGATGTTTGGGACTATCTTGTTGCAAAAGTTAAAAAACTCAAATGATATTTTTCACAAACAGTATAGAGCAAAACTAAAAGATAGTTTTTCACATAAACCGCGAACTACTACTTTGCTTCCTGGTTTTTTTGATGGTGAGTATTTTAAGGTTGCTACAAAAAAATTGCCAGGAATGGTTAGTGTGTTAAACCAAAACAATAGCTTTATAGTTCTTGAAAAATCGGTCAAGCAGTTACAAAAAGAGAAAATATTAGAAGTGATAAATATAAACAACAAAGAGTTTGTAGAAAATTATAAGGATATCTTGACATATGAATAAAGTAGCAATAGTAGTCTTAAGTGGTGGTTTAGACTCTACAACTTGTGCTTATATTGCTAAAAACAAAGGTTTTGATATAGTTGCTTTGCATTTTAATTATGGTCAAAAAACTCTAAACAAAGAGCTAGAGACTTTTAGAGCTATATGTGATGTTTTAGATATAGAAACCAAAAAAAGATATGAGATTGATTTGCCATTTTTTACAAAAATTGGTTGTAGTGCATTGACCGATAAAGATATTGATGTCCCTATAGATGGTTTAGATGACAATATACCTATAACCTATGTTCCTTTTAGAAATGGTATCTTTCTGAGTATCGCTACTGCCCTTGCTATCAAATACAACAGTTTTGATATATTTATAGGAGTAGTTAGCGAAGATGGAAGCGGTTATCCTGATTGTACCAAAGAGTTTATCAAAAATCAACAAAACTGTATCAATGAAGGAGCAAATACAAAACACCATATCACGATACAAACTCCGCTTATTGATAAAACAAAAGAACAAATAGTTCATATAGCAAAAGATCTATCTGTCGCTATTTCAAAAACTTGGAGCTGTTATAAAGATGAGTTTGAAGCTTGTGGAGTTTGCGATAGCTGTAGGCTTAGATTGCATGGTTTTAAAAAAGCTGGTTTTAAAGATGAGATAAAATACAAAGCGACAGATATATGAAAATATGTATAGTAAAACTCTCAGCACTAGGCGACATAATCCACACTATGGTCTCTTTGCAGTTTATCAAAAAACTGATAAAAGATATAGAGATAGACTGGATAGTTGAAGAGTCTTTTGCTGATATTTTGTCAAACAACAAAGATATAGACAAGATAATACCTATAAACCTAAAATCAATAAAAAGAGATAAATTTAAGATATTTTCACAAATAAAAAACTTAAATAAGATATCCAAAAACAGATATGATGTAGTCATAGATGCACAAGGGCTTATAAAGTCAGCTATAGTTAGTAAAATAGTTGGCAATAAAATTGTGGGTTCATATATAGCAGGGTTTGATAAAAACTCCACAAGAGAATCAGCAGCAAGTTGGTTTTATGATAAAAAAATAGCTATATCGTATGATAAAAATGTGATAATAAGAAACTGCCACTTAATAGCATCAACTTTAGATATAGATATATCCACAAAAGATATTTTATCTAAACAACCATTTTTATACTCAAATGGATACAAAGATGAAAGCAACAATATAATATTTGTCGTTGGTGCTTCCAAAAGAAACAAAATATATCCAAAGGAAAATTTTCTACTTCTTGCAAATATCTTAAAACAACCAATAGATGTGATATGGGCAAATGATTATGAAAAAAAAGTAGCTATTTATCTATCTAATCATAGTTCATATGTAGATATGGCAAACAGATTGACTCTTGATGAGCTAAAATACAAAATATCAAAAACCAAACTGCTAATAGGTGGCGATACTGGTCCTACACATATGGCATGGGCTTTAAATAGACCATCTATTACTATATATGGCAATACACCAGCAAAACGAAATAGTTATGAAACAGATATAAACAAAACAATAGATTCTAACTCTTTTGTAGATGCAAACAAATTAGATAAAGATGATTTTTCTATCAAAAATATTGCACCACAAGATATAGCTAATATAGCAAACAAACTTTTAAAAGGCAAAATATGAGAATAGTTGAAAAGATAAAAGAAGAGATTCAAAAAGTTATCATAGGACATGATGAACTAATAGAGGGTATGATAGTAGCTTTATTGTCAGATGGACACATATTGGTACAAGGGGTTCCAGGGGTTGCTAAAACAACTGCTGTAAAATCGTTGGCAAATGTGATGAACCTACAGTTTAAAAGAGTTCAGTTTACCCCAGATTTGCTACCAAGTGACATAACAGGCAACGAAATACTTGATATCAAAAACAATGAGTTCAAACTTAAGAAGGGACCTATATTTACCTCTTTGCTTCTTGCAGATGAGATAAACAGAGCAGGAGCAAAAGTCCAAAGTGCTTTGCTTGAAGCTATGGCGGAAAATCAAGTAACTATAGGAGAGCATACTATCAAACTTGAAAAACCATTTATGGTGCTTGCTACATCAAATCCAGTAGAGCAAGATGGCACATATGAGTTACCAGAAGCATCGTTGGATAGATTTATGCTTAAATTAAAAGTTCAATACAACACTATAGATGAAGAGTTTGATATCATAAATAGAGTAGTCAAAAAAGATTTTGAAGAGGTAAGTGCCATAATAAACAAAAGCGATATTGAAACTATCAAAAATGAAATAGCAAATATCCATATAGATGATGAACTCATAAAATATATAACCAAACTCATATTTGCCACAAGAGAACCTCATAATTATGGTTTGGATGATATAGCAAAATATATTGAGTTTGGAGCAAGTCCACGAGGCAGTATCAATCTATTTAAAACTTCTAAAACATATGCATATCTTCAAAATAGCCAGTTCGTAACACCATATCATATCACAAAGATGGCATATATGGTTTTAAGACATAGGATACGACTAAGTTATGAAGCTACTATTGATGAGATAGATACAGATGATATAATCAAAAAGATTATCAAAGCAGTGCCAACCCCATGAGAAACAAAAAAAACACCATAAAAATAAAAACCAGAAAAAATATATTTTCACATATTACAGGAGAGCACAGCTCATATTTAAGTGGAGATGGGCTTGATTTTAAAAATATTCGCCAATACGACACAAATGACGATATAAGACATATCAACTGGAAAGTAACAGCAAGGACACAAGATGCTTATGTAAATATATTTAACGAAAACAAACAACTCGATGTGGTGATTTTGTGTTTATTTAGCAAGAGTTTGGATTTTGGTAGTTTTAAAACCAAAAAAACTATACTCAAAGAGTGTTTAGAGATATTGGCAAACTCTGTGTTGTATTCTCAAGATAGACTAACTACTGCTTTTTTTGGTTCTAAAGAGCTTGCATTTTTCCCTCCTACATCTAACAAAAAGGTTGTAAAAACAGTTTTAGATAGTTTCGATACTATAAAGGGATCTGTGATTGATATTGAGATTTTGCAAAGTTATATATTAAATAAAATAAAAAAACCATCTTTGGTGTTTGTCGTTGGTGATTTTTTAGATGAGATAAATCTTGACATAGTCTCTTACAAGCACGAACTATTTGCTGTAATAGTTCGTGATAAACTTGAAGAAAATTTAGAACTATACGGAGACTGGACTATCAATGATATGAATACAAATACACAAGAAAATATAATCATAGACAAACCAACAGCAAAAATATATAGACAAAAGATGAAAAAGTTTGATGATAATCTTATAAGAAATTTTATCAAAAACAAAATCAAATATCAAAAGATATACACAGATGAAAAACCATTGAAAAAACTTCAAAAATTGGTAAGTTTTTGACAACAAAAAGGAACAATATGATAAATGTAGCAATAGTTGGCACAGGCTGGACTGCTCTTGAACTTATAGATATATTAAGCAAACATCCAAAATTTGAGATAAAATATCTATCAAATAGTTCAGGAGGTCAAAAACTTACAGATATTTACCCCAACTTAAAGGGTGTTTTTGATATAGATATAGAAAAAACTTCTATAGACGATATAGTTTTAACATCATCTTTGGTATTTTTAAGTGTGCCACACAAAACTGCCATGGCTTTGGTACCAAAACTACTTGATGGTGGCTTGAAAGTTGTAGATCTTAGTGCGGATTATCGCTTGACACTAGACAGATACGAAAAAAACTACTGTCCGCATACGGACAAAAAAAACTTGTCTAATGCTGTATATGGTTTGCCTGAGTGTTATAGTGACGATATAAAAAAAACTAACCTTATAGCAAATCCTGGTTGTTATCCTACTGCTACCATACTTGGGCTTTTGCCGTTTTTATCCTATATAGATGATGGCTCACCTATATATATAGATGCAAAAAGCGGTATAAGTGGAGCTGGAAAAAAGGTAAACAGTGTAACATCGTTTGCAAATATCCAGGAAAATTGTTTTGCTTATAACCCACTAACACATAGACATATATGTGAGATAGAGCAACAATTAAAAATCCAATCAAACAAAGATTTTGATATAAATTTTGTGCCACATTTGATACCTGTATATCGCGGTATGCTGATATCTATATTTGTTAAATTAAATCAAACAATCGATGCAACAAAGGTGCTTAAGGAGTATTATCAAGAGGATAAATTTATAAGAATAAGAGAAAACCCACCAGCTATCAAAGACAATATCCAAACTAACTTTTGTGATATTTTTGCTACAACAAATGGCAAATATCTATATATAAACACGGCTATTGATAACTTAAGTCGTGGGGCATCGTCACAAGCTGTTTTAAATGCAAACTTGATGTGTGGTTTTGATGATAGTTTGGGTATAGTTTGATGCAGTTGTTAAGCTATATAGATAGGGGTGGTGTGATAGTATATATACTCATAGGTCTAAATATAATTGGTTTTGCTATCATCTTGTGGAAATCGCTTGTGTTGTATATGACCGACAAAGATAGTATAGCAGATGATATTTATTCAAAAGTAAAAGATCAAGACAACTCAAATGGCAAATTGATTGACAATATCATCACAAAAGAGATCTCTAAGTTGGAGTTTGGGTTGGATACTATCAAAATCATAGCATCTATCTCACCACTTTTGGGTTTGTTAGGTACAGTTATAGGAGTGCTCGGCTCATTTGATAGTATATCAAAGTTAGGTTTAGGCGATCCATCTATTTTTAGTGCTGGCATATCTATAGCACTCATAACCACTGTTGCTGGTATGATAGTAGCTATTCCTCACTTTATCGCTTATAACTATTTTGTAGGGATACTTGATAAAATAGAAAATCAAATAGAAGCAAAACTGTTGGCAAAGTTGTGAAAATAAAAAAAAGAGAGGGTATCACTCCTGACCTTACACCACTTATTGATGTAGTTTTTATATTGTTGATATTTTTTATCGTTACATCTGTATTTAAAAAAGAACAGTTAGCTTTGGTCTTGAACTTGCCATCATCAAAAGCAGACAAACTAACCATAAAACCAAAAGAGGTATCAATAGAGCTATCAGTAGATAAGTTAGCGATATTTGGCAAAGAGGTGTCATTTGAACAGTTAAGCGAAGCCTTAAAAACCATCAAAGATAAAAAACGATATGTAGTATTAAGAATCGATGAAGATGTCCGTTATGAGAAGATAGTTAAACTATTAGATGCTCTTCAAGCAGAAAACCTAAATAACTTAAGTCTTATTACAAACAAAAACAAAGATGAACGATAAGACCCCCCCCTTTTTTTTTGCAAACTTGCCCTACTACGAATCTGCAACCAATATCAACCTATCTGCAAGTTGTGAAGCTACAATAGTAGGCAGTTGTACTATAAGCTCTTTAAGGTAGAATGAGATATGAATATCAAACAACTGCTTGAAGATGAGAGAAGAAAAAGAGATACCAAATATGAATTGTCTATAGACAAGCCAGACCCACTAATGGTAGCAAAAAGATACAACGACGAATATATATCACTTATTTGTGCTATGTTTTCTTATGGTAGAGTTGGTTTTATAGTCAAGTTTTTAAACAGTTTGGAGTTTGAACTTTTAAACAAAAGCGACGATACAATAAGAAAGAGTCTTAAAAACCACTACTATAGGTTTCAAAATAGTGAGGATATTATAGCTTTGTTTATAGCAATCAAAAGATTGAAAAACAAATTTAACCTAAATCAGCTTTTTTTACAAGAGTTTCAAAAAGAGCAAGATATTTTCAAATCAATTCAGTATCTCATAACAATCATATATCAACACACTACATATCGTTCAAGAGGGTTTTCATTTTTAATTGGCAAAAACAACTCTACAACTTCACCATACAAAAGATGGAATATGTTTTTGCGATGGATGATAAGGTGTGATTCTCTCGATATGGGGTTGTGGAGTGGTATAGACAAAAAGCACCTACTTGTGCCACTTGATACACACCTTTTTGATATCGCAAACAAACTAAAACTGATAAACCACAAACAAGCAGATCAAAAAGCAGTGATATCTTTGACAAAAAAGTTAAGGTCATTTGATCAAAATGACCCTATAAAATACGATTTTGCTATATATCGTTTAGGACAAGAGGGTTTAATATGAGCAAAAAAGATGACAAGATAAATAGACTAAAATATATAAGAAGTTTGCAAAAATTTTTAAACAGCATCATAAGCACTATAAAAAAAGAAGAGTTTGATATAATATATTTTAGAAAAAAAGTTGATGAGCATTATGAAAATATCAATGCCCAAACCCCGATGCGACTTGATAACCGATACTTAAAAGAGTTAAAAGAGTTTGTCAATACGACACTTGGATTTTATGAAAATCATACAGATGATTTCAAAGTAGAGAAGCAGACTCTTTTAAAGATGGCAAACAATATAAGAAAAGTAACAAAAGAGCAAAGTTATCAAAAACGCAAACACAAAAAAAGCTAATTTTTCAACTGCTATTTATTTTTTTGTGGTATAATATAGTCTCTTAATAAGGAAAAATATGAAAATTACACTTTTACAACACACGAGTTTACAAACAACAGCTCATGCTATTAGGACTTGTTGGCAAAGTTTTGACAAAAGCGATGATGGTGGCAAAAAAGATAGAGAGCTTATAGATAGAGTAGGCAACAGATACAAACACAGCTCAACTTTGGAGCATCTGTTTTACACATTTTATATAGATGGTATAAGTAGAGCGACTTTACAAGAGTTGTCAAGACATAGGATAGCTAGCTTGAGTGTCAAATCAACAAGATATACCATAAAAGAGTTAAAAGATGAGAAGCCGTTTGAAAAGTTTGATGACAGAGCTGGTAAATATTGTGTCAAAACTGGCGAACCTATGGTGGACGATATGTCAGTTAAGGCACTTGAGAACCTAAGAGTGGTGCTAAAAAGCGGAATATCAAACGACAAAGCAAAGTTTTGTATGCCAGAGAGTTACAAAACTGAACTTACATGGAGTATCAATGCAAGAAGTTTACAAAACTTTCTAAACCTAAGAACAGACAAAGCAGCACTATGGGAGATAAGAGAGTTGGCTTTTTTGATATATGAAAATATCCCTGGCGAACATAAATTTTTATTTGAAAATAGTTTAAAAACTGAAAAAAAGATATGAAAAATATAGAACAAATAAACAATATGACAAAAGATATAAAAGAGCAGATACTACAAATAGTTCAAAACCAAACCTATTCACTAACACAAAAAAACATCTTGATGAAACCACTTGTAGAAGAGGATAAGGTGCTAAAAGATACGATAAAAAAGCTGACAAAGATAAAAAATAGTGATTTTTTTGGTGCTTGTAATGGAAAAAATTAGATATTTAAAAAGCTCTTGGTTAGTTTTGTGTGACAAAAACTTTACGATTATAAAAGATGGTTTTGTAGTATTTGATGACAAAATTATCGATTTTGGTGATCAAAATAGACTACAAAAACTATACAAAAGTAAAAAATTTGTCCATCTTGGTGCAAACTCAGTGCTAATGCCAGGATTGGTCAATCCACATATTCATCTTGAATTTGCAGCTAATATATCCACTTTGCAATATGGCAGTTTCACTCTTTGGTTAAAAACTGTTTTGAAATATCGCGATGAGCTTATAGATAAAATAGATACAAGTGGTATAGATAAACAACTTGACGATATATTAAAATCTGGTACTACATCTATAGGTGCTATAAGTTCATATGGTTTGGATATGAACAGTTGCATCAAATCTAAATTAAAAGTGACATATTTTATAGAAGCAATTGGTCAAGATATATCAAAAATAGATGAGCTGTTTGAAAACTTTCAAAAAAAACTTAAAAAAGCTCTATCGTTTAAAAGCAAAAATTTTACACCAGCTGTGGCGATACACAGTCCATACTCAACAGGTTTGTCACTTATAGAAAAATGTCTAAAAATTGCTAAAGAAAAAAATCTACCAGTAACTGCTCACTTTTTAGAATCATATGACGAGAAGCAGTGGCTTGAGCACAACAGCGGAGTTATGGCAGAATTTTTTCTTGAGTTTTTTAACAAAAACAGAAGCTCAATAACAGCAGATAAGTTTTTAGAACTCTTTAAAGATATCAAAATATTGTCTTTTGTTCATTGTTGTTATGCATCAAAAAGCCAGTTGGATTATATAATAAAACAAAAAGCCATGATAGTTCATTGTCCAAAATCAAATATGCTATTAGGAGGTAAACTTCTTGATATAAAAGATATGAACAATATATCACTAGGCACAGATGGTTTAAGCTCAAATGATAGTTTAAATATGTTTGATGAGTTAAAAATGGCACTTTTTATGCACCAAAACATTGAGTTAGAAACAAAAGCAAGAGTGTTGCTCTATATGGCAACAAATATGGCGAGCAAAACACTAGGGCAAAATACAGGACAGATAAAAGTAGGTCATAAAGCTGATTTGATATCATTTGATATAGAAAACAAACATATACAAAATCTTGCAACAAATATAATCCTACAAGAAAAAGAGATAAAAGATATCTACATAGATGGCAAAAAGATAATATGATGGACCTACTTAAGCAAAAAAAGATATAATAGTATTTAAAATTAAAAGGTCATATTTGAGAAAAGTTCTGATATCTATCTTTGCCATTAGTGTTATAAGTTTTGCACAAACAGTAAAAGATATAAAATTTACAAACCTTACAAAAGTCTCTACAATTGTGGCAAAATCGATGATAGATTTTGATATAGATGACACTATTGATCCAAAAAAGATAAATGATTCTATCAAAGAGTTTTATATGCTTGATTATTTTGATGATATAAAAGTTTTAAACCACAATGGTGTATTGGAGTATATATTTGTAGAAAAACCAATCATAGCCAATATCAAGATGCAAGGATATAAAGCAAGAGATGAAGATATAGCACTTGTGCTTGATATTATTGGATTGAAAAAAGGTTCTATCTATTCAAAAAACAAAATAGATAAAGCAAAAGAAAAACTTAAAGAGATTTTAAGAGATGAAGGCTTTAATAAAAATGTGATAGAGATAGAGACAATAAAACTTAAAAACTCTTTAGTTGCATTAAATATCATCGTAAATAAAGGGGATGAGATAATCATCACAAATACCAAATACAACGGAGCTAAATATTTTACTAAAGAAGAGTTTGATGATGTAATTGCAAACAAAGAGCTGGAGTGTTGTTCTTGGTTTTTTGGTCAAAACGATGGTGTGATGGCAACAGGACAATTGCAGTTTGAACATCACAGAATTCGAGAACTTTATTTAGAGCATGGTTTTATGGATATAGAGGTATCCAAAGCAGTAGTGAAGGTAGATTATGACAATAAAAAATCAACCATATCATATGATATAAAAGAGGGTAAACAATACCGTATAGGTAAGATCAATATACAATTATCCAAAAAAGATAAAAATTATAATCAAATCAAATCAAAATTAGAATTAAAAAGTGGTGATATATTTAATTTAAAAAAATTAAGAGCAGATGTAGAGTTTATAAAATTTGAGGTTAGTAAGTTTGGTTATGCTTTTGTAAAAGTTGGTTACGATATGCAAAAATATAACAACACAGTAGATATAAGCTACAAAATAACCCCCGGACAAAAAGTATACATAAACGATATTATAATATCTGGAAACAAAAGAACTATAGATAGAGTAATAAGGCGAAATATCTATTTGTCACCTGGTGATTTGTATAGTTTAAGAGATCTTAAAGATTCTAAAAATGCCTTAAGACGAACTGGACTTTTTGATAGTGTTGTTATAGATGAACAAAGAGTCAGTCAAGAAAAGATGAATCTTGTCGTTAAAGTAAAAGAAGCAAGAACTGGCGAACTTATGTTTGGTGGTGGTTATGGTTCACAAAACGGCTTTTCTCTAAATGCTTCTATCAAAGATAAAAATATATTTGGTAGTGGCAAATCATTTGGTTTTAGTCTTGAAAAATCATCAATAAATCAAAAATCTACAATATTTTTAAACAACCCATCTATAAACGATAGCAAATACGACGGAAGCAGTTCTTTGTATAAAAGTGAGAGCGAAAACAAATACGAAAGTGATAGTTTAAAAGCCTCAAGAGTTGGTGGCACATTGGGTATTGGTAAAAAACTATCAAGATACACAAGAACTGGTGTTTTGTATAAACTTGAAAGAGTAACAGAGACACGAGATATCAATACAACAAACGATGTTGATTATGTTACTAGTTCATTGACTCCATATATCTATTATAACAATACAGATGATTATTATGTGCCACGAGAGGGTATAGATACAAGATTTAGTATAGAGTATGCTGGAGTTGGCGGTGATTCTAAATATCTAAGAACCAGTGGTTCTTTTAAGCAATATTTTGGATTGAAAAAATATTTAGATATTGATATGATATTAAGATACAAAATAAGAGTTAGAACCATAGAGGATTTGGGCGAAATTCATGAGGGGGACTCCTATTGGTTAGGTGGTGTTCACTCTGTTCGTGGATACCGAGCTGGAGCTTTTGGTGGAAATTCGGATGAACCATACACTAGATTTGCTTCTTCTACTCTCTCTGTTACTTTTCCTTTATTGCCAAGTGCCAAGATAAGATGGGCAACTTTTTTAGATGCAGGCTCAATAGGCAAAAAAAGATTTGATGATATCAAAAAGTATAGTTATGGTGTTGCTATTGAGTGGTATTCTATGGTAGGTCCCATACGACTGATATGGGCAAAACCAATAGAAGCTGAAGAAGATGATGATTTGGAATTTTTTACTTTTTCACTTGGAACAAAATTTTGAAAAGATTGTCAAATCAAGAGGCGATAACTCTGATAAAAACCAAACCTCTTCTTGAACTTTCCAATATGGCAACAAGTATCAAAAAATCGCTTCATCCAAAAGGTATCACTACTTTTGTAGTAGATAGAAATATAAACTATACAAATATCTGCTGGGTTGATTGTAAATTTTGTGCTTTTTATCGCAAGATAAATGACAAAGATGCTTATATACTCACATATGAAAAGATAGATGAAAAGATTGATGAGTTGTTAGAGATTGGTGGAACACAGATACTTTTTCAAGGTGGAGTTCACCCAAAACTTAAAATAGATTGGTATGAAGATCTTTTGGAGCATATATCTGTCAAATACCCTACTATTGCTATACATGGTTTTAGTTCTATTGAGATTGATTATATAGCAAAAATAAGTCGCTTATCTTATGAAGAGGTATTAAAAAGATTGAAAGCAAAAGGTTTAAGCTCTATACCAGGGGCAGGAGCTGAGATACTAAATGATGAAGTTCGTGATATAATAGCACCTAAAAAACTTGATACAAAAGATTGGTTAAGAGTCCATGAAATAGCCCATAAGTTAAATATCAAATCAACAGCGACACAGATGTATGGCACAGTAGAGACAGATGAACAGATAGTTGAGCACTGGGATAAAATAAGACAACTACAAGACAAAACTGGTGGTTTTAGAGCATTTATTATGTGGAGTTTTCAAAGCAAAAATACAGCTTTGATAAAACAGTTTCCAAATATCCAAGCTCAAAGTTCAAACAGATACTTAAGATTGTTAGCAGTAGCAAGAATATATTTTGACAATATTCAAAATATCCAAAGTTCGTGGGTGACACAAGGTTCATACATAGGACAACTTGCTTTGAAGTTTGGAGCAAATGACTTAGGAAGCACTATGCTTGAAGAGAATGTAGTTAGCTCTGCTGGCACTACAAATAGTATGAATCAACAGCAGATGATAAGACTGATCAAAGATATAGATGAAACTCCTGCTAAAAGGGATACAGCATACAATATATTGGAGAGATTTTAAGACAATCTCGGTAAAATAAATAAAAAGGATTTTTATGACACTTACAGGTTCGCAGATGGTTATTAAAGCTTTGGCTCTTGAAGGAGTTGAAGTGGTATTTGGTTATCCAGGTGGTGCTATCATGAATGTATATGATGAGATATACAAACAAAATGATTTTCAACATATATTAACAAAACACGAACAAGGAGCAGTCCATAGTGCTGATGCATATGCTCGAAGTAGTGGTAAAGTAGGAGTAGCTATAGTGACATCTGGTCCTGGATTTACAAATGCAGTAACTGGCTTAGCAACTGCCTATACCGATAGCATACCTATAGTCGTCATAAGCGGACAAGTACCGACTATAGTTATAGGAACCGATGCTTTTCAAGAGATAGATGCCGTAGGAATTAGTAGATCATGTACCAAACACAACTTTTTAGTCAATGATATAAACGATCTTAACAGAGTTCTAAAAATAGCATTTCATATAGCCAAAACAGGGCGACCTGGTCCTGTGCTTATAGATTTGCCTAAAGATGTATCGGTACAAACTGCTAAGTTTGATTATAACCAAACATTTCCTTTGCCTACATACAAACCAACAACCAAAGGCAACTTAAGACAGATAAAAAGTGCTTTAAGTCATATATCAAAAGCTTCAAGACCTGTGATATATATAGGTGGTGGTGCGGTTTCGAGCAACTGTTATAAAGATATTCGCAAATTTGTCAACAAAACAAATATCCCAGTAGTTGAAACCCTTATGGCAAGAGGAGTTTTAAGCTACGATGATCCACTTTTGTTTGGTATGCTTGGTATGCATGGTGAATATGCTGCAAATAAAGCTATGAGTGAAACAGATATGATTATATGTTTAGGAGCTAGGTTTGATGACAGAGTTACTGGTAGACTTGATGTGTTTGCCAAAAAAGCTCATGTAGTTCATATAGATATAGACCCTGCAACTATAGGTAAAATAGTCAAACCAAACTATCCAATAGTGGGTGATCTTAAAGTTGTGATGAAACAGATATTAGAAGTAATAGATGATTATAACTTCAACGACCATACACCGTGGATAGAAAAGCTTCTATCATATAGAGCAAAAGAACCATTGCGATACATAGAGGATGGCAAAACCATCAAGCCTCAATGGGTCATAGAACAAACAGGCAAAATATTAGGCGAGAAAGCTATCATATCGACAGATGTAGGTCAGCATCAGATGTGGGCTGCACAGTTTTATCCTTTTTCTTATCCTAGGCAGTTTATAACCAGTGGCGGATTAGGCACTATGGGAGCAGGACTACCATATGCTATGGGAGCAAAAAGAGCAAACAAAGACAAAATATCTATAAACTTCTCAGGAGATGGAAGCATCATGATGAATATCCAAGAGCTTCTGACATCTTTTCAATATGGTTTGCCTATTATCAATATAGTTTTAAACAACAACCGATTGGGTATGGTAAGACAGTGGCAGACATTTTTTTATGAAAAGCGATATGCCGAAACTTTGTTAAACACACAACCAGATTTTGTAACTTTAGCTTCAAGTATGGGTGGAGTGGGATACAAAGTAAAAACTAAAGAGGAGTTTGACAAAGCACTTCAAAGTGCTATAAAGAGCAACTTGCCAGCTATCATAGATGTAGATGTAAACAAAGATGAAAATGTCTTTCCTATGGTGCCAAATGGGCACTCTTTAGACGAGATGATGCTTTTAGAAGGAGACGAAAATGAGTAGTTTTAGAGATTTTTATGATAGTGAAGACAAAAGAGAGGTGTTGTCAATAGTTGTAGTCAATAGAGACTCAGTACTAAGTCGTATAGTGGATCTATTTTCAGCCAGAGGATACAATATCGACAGTCTGACTGTTGCTCCTATTATGGATAGTGAATTTTCAAGAGTAACTATTGTAACCAACGGAAAAGCAAGAACTATAGACCAAATAGTCAAACAGCTAAACAAATTAGTGCCTGTAAAAACAGTAACAGAACACAAAAATGCTATAGAAAAAGATACAGTGCTTATCAAAATACCACTTGACAAAAACTTAAGCGATATAGATGTATTGTCTCGTGCATACCATGGAAGCATACTGCATGCAACTGACGATGCTGTAGTAGTAAGTGCTACAGATGAACCACACAGAATCATAAGTTTTATAAAAGTTATGAACAAATACAATCCTCTTGAGGTAGTGCGAAGTGGTGTAGTGGCTATTGAACGATGACTATAACAAGATTTGCTCCAAGTCCTACTGGATATTTACACATAGGCGGACTTAGAACTGCTTTGTATAACTACTTGTGGGCAAAGAAAAATGATGGAGAGTTCAAACTAAGGATAGAAGACACAGACAAAAAAAGACACAATGAAACAGCCTTGAGTGCTATATTTGATGCCTTTGATTGGGTGGGTATGAAGCACGATGGCAAGATAGAGTTTCAAAGCCAAAGAACTAAGATATATCAAAAATATATCAACCAGCTTTTAAAAGATGGCAAAGCATACAAGTGTTATAAAACCAAAGATCAACTAGCAAAAGATAGAGAAGAAGCTATACAAAATAAACAAACTTTTAAATATGATGAGACATGGCGACCAGAAGTTGATAAATGTTTGCCACAAATCCCACAAGATGTCAAACCAGTAGTGAGAATAAAATCACCAAAAACAGGACAGATAATCGTCCGCGATGGTATCAAAGGAGATGTGAAATTTGAAGCAAATGAGGTAGATGACTTCATCATAGCAAGAGATGATGGAGAGCCTACATACAATTTTGTTGTAGCTATTGATGATGCTTTGATGGGCATAAGTGATGTTTTAAGAGGCGATGACCACTTAAGCAATACTCCAAAACAAATAGTCATATACGATGCTTTGGGTTTTGATATACCAAACTTTTACCATATGCCTATGATCAACAACCAAAATGGCAAAAAACTATCCAAAAGAGATGGTGCTCTTGATGTTTTGGACTACAAAACTCAAGGTTATTTACCAGAAGCTATCTTGAACTTTTTGGTTCGTTTGGGTTGGTCATATGGCGATCAAGAGATATTTAGTATAGATGAGATGATACAACTATTTGACCCAAAAGATATAAATAGCTCTTCATCATCGTTTAACCAAGATAAGCTATTGTGGCTTAACTCTTTTTATATCAAAAATAGCGACACAAAAAGATTGACAAATATTTTAAAAGAGTTAGGTGAAGATATAACAAACTTTAAAAACAAAGATCCACTTATAGATCTATGTAAACAAAGAGTCAATACCACAATAGAACTTCAACAATTGATCAAAGATATCATAAACAAACCCAAAAGTTATGACCAAAAAGGTGTAAATAAGTTTATCAAAAACGATACAGATGATATGCTAAATAGTTTTATAGATATGCTAACACAAAACAAAAACAACATAAACTCATCGCAAGATATACAAGATATCACAAAACTATTTATAGAAAAACATGGGCTTAAGTTTCCACAACTTTTCCAACCTATAAGATTGAGTTTAACTGGCAAAACCACTGCTCCTGCTGTTTATGATATAGTTTGGGTATTGGGTATAGATGAAACTATTTGTAGGATAAAAACAGCTATATCAAAAGGGTTTAAAACCACATAGAACAACTGGGCACTGATAAGCTCTTGTATAGATTTAGCAGTATTGCTCATTTATTCTATCTTTGTAGATATATTTATATTGTTTTTATAACATATCTTTTTTTGTATAAAAACAGTATTTTAAAGAGCTTTTTATCTTGTTTAGATAAAATGGACAAAACAAAAAAAGGAAAAATATGAACTGTGAATTGGTTGACACAAATACAGATGACGATGAGTTAAAAGATATATTAAACTCTACTAAATCCATAGCGATCATAGGCTGTAGTCCAGATGAAAGAAAAGATAGTTATAAAGTTGCAAAATATCTTTTAGATGCAGGATACACAATATATCCAGTATATCCAAAAGAGGATACAATACTTGGACAAAAAGTTTATAGAAGCTTGATCGATATTCCACACAAAGTTGATATGGTAGATATATTTAGAAAACCAAAAGTGATAGACGAGATAGTT
>JAOZJU010000005.1 GCA_029935705.1 Arcobacteraceae bacterium | reverse complement strand
GGGCTCATAACCCGTAGGTCATAGGTTCAAATCCTATCTCCGCAACCAACCACAAACCCTTATAAACATTGACTTCACAACACTTTTTAACTGTTCGTTTAAGGTTAAATAAAATCTCATTTTGTATCGTATTTGTATCAACTATTTTGATTTTTGATTTTTTTGATTGATTTTTAATTTTAATTTTATGTAGAATCTATATCAAGTGATAGTGGTTTTGCTACTAACTTTGGAAAAGTTTTATTTTTAAAGATTCTCTTAACTTTTAGTTGAAAGCTTGTGTTTAGGTATATCTTGTATAGAAGCAGTTTATCCGTTTGGTATCAATACATTAAGTCCTACAGCTACACTGATGATACCAGCAGTTGCTACAACTTTTTTGATACTACTTTTTGTTTTTAGAAAGTTTTCATTTATAAACAACATAAGCAACCCAAATGCCAAAAACACAACACTAACACCAAGCATAAACATAACAATTATCGACAAACCAACATCGCCATCATTTATGACACCCATGGTAATTAGCATACCTCTTATGCCACCAATACCCATAAGCAAGCCTATACCAAAAGCACCTTTTTCGCTTTTATTTTCATGCTCGTGACTTTTGCCAAACCATATATGGATATGATTTTTATCTTTGTGTTTGTGAGTTTTTAGCTGTATTTGATTTGTCATAGACATATAAAGCAGATAGAATCCCATAGACAAGATCACTATACTTGATATCGTATCGCCATAACTTAATATGCTATCATCTATATCTATTAACAATAAAATTTTTGCAAATAAAAATATCGCTACACCATGACCTATGGCAAACATAAGCGATATCAAAAATGTCTTGAGTTTTGATTTGCCTATTGAAAAGTTTGCAATGATTATCAAGTGATCAGGGCTAATAGCATGAATTAGCCCATACCAAAAAATTATGACAAGGCTGTATTCCATAGATTATTTATCCAATGCGATAGATTTTGCAAAATATGGATTTGATAGCTGAAATTTACTTAAAATCCTGCTATAAAATACTGAGTTTCCAAACATATCACCCATCATGATAAAGTTGTTTATTTTGAACTTGAGTTTTAGTTGATTCATGGTCATAATAGCCATATCAGCAAGTGATTCAAATATTGAGTATGCTAAAAAGTGTCTATCTACTGATGCTAATTTGAAACTCATAATAGAGCCTAAAAATGCTTCAAAATCAAAAACTTGAGTTTTGTCTTCATTTTTGATAAAATTTGTATCAATTTTTAAACCGCCATTTCCTCTAAACTCATAACTTTTGTCACAAACAGCTTCAAAACCAATATCTTCAAGACCTAAAATATATGATATAGTCTCAAACAAAGTTAATTTATTGTTTTTAATCTTTGTCAATATATTTGGAAAAGATTGTTCAAACGATTTGCATATCTTTGGTCTATTTTTGTATAGATTGTTTAAACAATCTATTGAGTCAAACAGTTGAAAATCTATCACTATCTTGCTGTCTAATTCATTTGAAACCAAAAATGCAATTTTGTTTTGGTTGAAATATATACCAATAGCTCCACTGCTATAGTTTGCCTCGTTTTTTATATTTAAAAATCTATTAACAATACTATTTTTATCTATGAGTTGTAGTTTTTGTGCTACTCTTGAAGCTTTGATTATAGAGATATTCTCTTTGACTACTATCATATTAAGATCATTTTCGTGGTCAAAAAAGAGATAATCTATACCACTTTCTTTTGCATTTAATGAGATAAGATAACTTCTGTTGTCAAACGGTGCTTTGATATATATAAACTTTTTGTTTGTCAAGTTTTTTATAGTTTCATCTTTTATTGTAGCTTTGATTGTTGGTTTTTCTATACTATAAAGCACTCGTTTTTCTAAAGCAGTTAGCTCAAACATATCATCAAGCTTGTCAACATTTGTTATAAGCATAGAATCATTTTGACTAAAGTGCGGTGAAAAAGTAGTGTTAGAAGATTTGATCGTTGGTTTTTCATCTGTATAGTGGTCGCATATCAAACTTTCATCAAGATAATGCACACTAGCAGGGTCACTTAATTGTTCAAGACATTCAAGACAAGGGGATATCTCATAACCTGAAGTTTTAAATTTTTCTATATTTGGCATCTTGTCTATTTGTTCATTTTTTATATCACCCAAAAATATAGAGTATGGTAGGTATTTTTCAAGTTGGTTATTGAAAAGTTCTACTTTTTTATCATCTTTTGTTGATATATATAACTCAATTTTGCCTTTTGTTTGAGAAACTTTTGCATCTATATCTGTGTTGTTTATAATCTTTTGTAAAAAGCCAGCAAAATATCTATTGTCGCTTTTATAAGTTATGGTTTGTTTTGTATACATCATTACCTACTGTTGCTTGGATTTTTGTAGTTTAGTATTATCTCATCTAAACTTATATGTTTGTTGTTTTTGCTAAACTTGATACCATCTTTTTGTAATTGTTTCATAACTACATCTACAAAATCATAAAAGAGAGTTTTCATATCTTTGCTTAAACCTATATTGACAGATTGTATATCGTATGGCACTATGCCTATGATATTGATATCTGCCATCTTTTCAAGCAAAGAGCAAATCTCGAGCATCTCAACTATCTCAACTTCGTGAGCAGTTTGTTTGTAACTGCCCAAGCCTATAAGTTGCGATGCTGGCAAATTATATATGCTTCCTGCTTTATCGTTCATAGTGATAGTATCAAGTATCAAAACTCTATCGTATGATTGATAGTATGTCATCAGCTTAAAACCCAAAACACCACCATCTACAATCGTAACATCACTTTGAAATGAATAGTTCTCTTCTATATATTTTTGTGCATATACTCCTATACCTTCATCTTGAAATATAATCGTGCCAGCACCTATGATAGCTGTTTGCATCAGTTTTGTTTGACATATTTAGAACCACCAACTACAATCGCTATATCACTCTCTTGCCAAAAAACTGTTCGCCATACTTGATAATATATATGGAACATAGCCCATGCTATTATTAAATACATAGTTGTATGGTGAGAGATTCTCACATCCATATATGTGCCTCCAGTTATTGTTACAGTCCAATCTGTCACAAGATGCAACATAGCAGGCCACCAAGCACCTATGGAGCTTAAGCCAGAAGCTAACCCATGAACATATAGTTGAAGTCCAGTAAAAAGCATCCATGCGAGCATAAGATGAAATATGAAGAAAAATACAGCATTGAAACTATCAGCATGCGATGAACTAAACTTTTTAGTTCTGTTAAATGTGACAAGGTTTAAAAGAACTACTGTAAACTCTTTGAGGTTGTGACCATTTGGCACTAGTTTTTTATACGGTTTTTCAAATCTTGAAAAAAAGTATAAATATGCCACAATTATACTGCTCACATCAAATATGATAGCACCCATAAGGTGAAACCATCTATTCCAAGCCATCACATATTTGTCCACAGCACCATCTGCTATAAAAGTTTGATAGTATGGATGACCTATATACAATCCAGTTGCAACAGCAACTACCATACAAATAGCAACAACCCAGTGGTTTAGTCTCATAAAAGTAGTCATTCGTTCTATTTTTTGATAACTCATAAATACTCCTTGTTACACAGCACAGTTAGTGCTGACTTTAAATTGTGCTAACTCTTTTCCTTTTGTATCAATAATATGCACAGCACATGCGATACAAGGATCAAAACTGTGAATTGTTTTTAATATCTCCAAAGGTTGATCTACATTTGACACTTTTGTCCCTATAAGTGCTGCTTCATAAGCACCCATTCTGTTTTTGTGGTCTCTAGGAGCCGCATTCCAAGTACTAGGCACAACAGCTTGATAGTTTTCTATCTTGCCATCTTTTATATTTATCCAATGACCCAAACCGCCTCGTGGAGCTTCTGCTAGACCATGACCTTTTGCATCTTTTGATACTGCATCAAAATCAAACTCTGTCCAAGTTGAGGTATCGCCAGAAGCTACATTTGAAGCTAATTCGTCACACCAATCAAACATAACATCTGCCATAAGCTCAGTCTCTATAGCTCTAGCAGCTGTTCGTCCTACGGTTGAAAAGAGTGCTGCAGTTGGAGCTGGTTTGCCAAGCCCTAACTTGTCGCCTAATAGTGCTAAAAATCCAGTGACATATTTTGTGATTCGTTTATCGCCAGCAGCCACACCTACGACCATTCTTGCAAGTGGTCCTACTTCTACTCTGTTGTCGTCATATATTGGAGATTTTATCCAGCTATATTTTTCGCCAGTTTTCAAATAGCTCATACCGTCATCTTTTTTTTCTAAACCAGTATAATTTGTATCTGTTTTACCTTCATAAGGATGAAGTGGTTTGTCGCCTTTGTACCAAGAGTGAGTTACATCTTCTACTACTTTTGTCTGATCAAATGGTATATAATTTGATATATCACCATTTAACACAACTCCACTTGGAAAAAGTAAAGCTGAGTTGTAAAATCCAGTATCATCTAACCTAAAATCACCATAACTCAAAAAGTTTTTAAGTCCCGCACCTGTGCCATCGAGTGCTTCTCCTACATATGCGACTCCTGCCATAGTGAGGTCTGGAAGATAAGCTGTTTTTATAAAATCTGTAAATTTTTTCAACAATGTTTTAAACAAAGCAATTCTCGCAGGATTTTGAATATCTTGAACACAAGTAACCCCGCCTACGATCAATGATTGTGGATGAGGCATCTTACCACCAAATATAGCCATCAGTTTTGCTGCATCTCTTTGCAAATCAAGTGCTTGTAGATAGTGAGCAGTAGCTATTAGGTTTTGTTCTGGTGTCAATTTGTAACTTTTGTTTCCCCAATAAGCATTTGAAAATATCCCAAGTCGTCCCTCTTTGACAAACTTTGTAAGTCTTTGTTGAACTTTGATAAGGTCAGCTTTGCCTACACTATATGGAGTATCGCTCCACTTAAATGACTCTTCAACTGCTTTTTGCGGATCTGCTTTTAAAGCACTTGTGATATCTACCCAATCAAGTCCGTGAAGATGATAAAAATGCACCACATGATCATGAAGATACAAAGCACCTTGAATAAGGTTTCTGACTATTCTTGCATTTTTAGGTATCGTAATATCAAAAGCATCTTCCACAGCTTCAATACTTCGTTGGTAGTGTGTACCTGTACAAACACCACAAATTCGCATAGAAAGTAGTCCAGCATCTCGTGGGTCTCTACCTTTTAATATAGCTTCAATACCACGAAACATGGTAGAGCTTGCATATGCATCTTTGATGACATTGTCATCGCCTATTATTGCTTCTATTCGTAAATGTCCCTCAATTCTTGTAATTGGGTCTACTATTATATGTTTGCTCATCTTACTTCTCCTCTTCTTTTTTGCCTGCTGTTGCACTAATAGCTGCATGAATACCTATGCCTATACCAGTTGCTGTTAATAAACCCAAACCAAACTCATCGACTGATTTTTCAACTCCACCTGTTGGAGCTTTGATTCTGCTATCTGCCATTGGTCTCTCTGTAGCATATTTGTCCCAAAATTGTGGTTCACTACAACCTATACATCCATGACCAGCCCCTATAGGCCAGTTTACTGCTTCGTTGTATCGAACAATTGAACAGTTGTTAAATGTCATAGGACCTTTACATCCCATCTTGTATAAACAAAAATTGTTTTTAGCACCTTCGTCACCCCACTCTTCTACATATTCACCTGCATCAAAATGTGCTCTTCTTTCACAGTTGTCATGTATTCTGTATCCAAAAGCAAATTTTGGTCTATTTAGGTGGTCAAGTTCTGGGATTTGACCTGTTAGTACATAATGCAAAATTGTTCCAGTGATATTTGCAGGATTTGCAGGACATGCTGGTATGTTTATGATTGGTTTATTTTTAACTACATCTTGAACACCTACTGCTCCGGTTGGGTTTGGTGAAGCTGCTGGAACTCCACCAAATGTAGCACAAGTTCCTACAGCTACAACAGCAGCACTATTTCCTGCTACTTCTAAAAGATGATCTTTAAATGTTTGTGCTTTTGCACCTATGGTTCCATAATAACCATCCATCTTTAAAGGAATTGCTCCTTCAACTACACATAGGTATTTGCCTTTAAAATGCTCCATAGCCTCATGTAGATGCTCTTCAGCTTGATGACCTGCTGCTACCATAATCGTTTCGTTGAACTCGAGTGACAATACATCAAGTATCAATTCATCAATCGTAGGAGCATCACTTCTTAAAATAGCTTCTGAGTTACCAGCACAATCTTGAAGCTCTATCCAAATCACTGGAACTCTATTCATAAGTTCTGCTGCTCTTAATATAGTAGGGGTAAATGTAGGTGGCAACATAAGCATAGCACATGCGGCACTTGCCCACTTCATAAAATCTCTTCTTGTAAGACCTTGAGCATCTAATACTTGTGTTATAGATGTTTTTGAAGCTACATCAGAATTTTCAAGCATATCCAATCTGTCATTCATATTTTTTAACAGTTTGTTATAATATTCATCTCCCTTATTTGTATCTATCTTAGCCCCTTTAGCACTAAACATTGACATCAACATATCGCGTCTATCTTCCATATTCTCTCCTTTAATATGTGGCAAACTTTGCCTTGTGAAATTCTATCTCTTTATTACTTAAAATTAACTTAAACAAATCAATTAAATATGCAAATTTTCAAATTTAGAAATTTCTTAAATATAAGATAGTAAAATAAGATAACTTAAGAAAATTTTAGTATAATCGTGGTTCAAAAAAAAAAGGATAAAATATGAGTAAATATATAGAACTTACAAACGACAACTTTGAAGCGATAACCAACAATGGCATCTCTTTGGTAGATTTTTGGGCACCTTGGTGTGGTCCATGTAGGATGATAGCCCCAGTGATAGATGAGCTTGCTGTAGATTTTGATGGCAAAGCAAATATCTGTAAAGTAAATACAGATGAACAACAAGACCTTGCTGTAAAATTTGGTGTTCGAAGTATACCAACTATCATTTTTATGAAAGATGGCGAAAAAGTTGATGAACAAATTGGAGCTTCTTCAAAAGAGGCACTTGCTGATAAAATAAACTCACTTTTATAAAATAGTTTATACAAACACAATAGATCAAGATGATAAAAACTAATCTTTTTGTCATCTTGTGTTGTTTTTATTGTTTCAAAGGAAAGATATGTTGGATTTAGCAATAGTTGGTGGCGGACCAGCAGGAATGACCGCAGGACTTTATGCCACAAGAGGTGGACTTAAAGATGTGGTTATGTATGAGCTTGGGTTACCAGGAGGTCAAATCACTCAAAGTAGTGAGATAGAGAATTATCCAGGTCAAAAAGAGATAGTATCTGGTATGGAGCTTATGAGCAACTGGCCAGAACAATCAAAAGCTTTCGGTCTTAAACATAGTATGAACGAAGTTACAAATATTACTAAATCAAACAAAATTTTTACGATAAAACTTGCCAATGGCGATGAAATAGAAGCAAAAACAGTGATCATGGCTACAGGTTCAAAACCAAAAAAAGCTGGCATAAAAGGTGAAGAGAAGTTTTTTGGCAAAGGTGTAAGCACTTGTGCTACTTGTGATGGGTTTTTTTATAAAAATCAAGAGGTAGTAGTAGTAGGTGGTGGCGATACTGCCCTTGAAGAAGCAATTCATCTAAGCCATATATGTAAAGTGGTTCATCTTACATATAGAGGAGATAAGTTTCGAGCATCGCCAACAACAGTGAAGCGAGTGCAGGCATTGGAAAATATAAAAATATATTTTCAAACCGTTGTAGATGAGATAATAGGCGACAATAATGGTGTCACACAAGTAAATATAAAAAACAACCAAACAGATAAACTTCAAGAGCTAAAACTCGGAGGTGTGTTTATTTTTGTAGGTAGAGATGTGCTAAATACTCCACTTTTACAAGAAAATGGTAGCTTTTTGTGTGATACAAATAGCAGTGGTGAAGTGATAGTAGATCTAAAGATGCAAACATCAGTTCCAGGACTTTTTGCTTGTGGTGATCTTCGAATAGATGCACCCAAACAGGTAGTTTGTGCGGCATCAGATGGTGCGATTGCTGGTATTGGGGCTATATCATATTTAAGTTAATAGGAAACAGTATCAAACATTTTATAGTTTTATCATTTGTGGTAGTTTTTTTTCTATCATGCTCTTCAAAAGATGAATTTAGTCTATACAACAAACCAGCACTCTTTTGGTATAATCAACTTCTTAAAAACATTATCAAAACAAACTTAGATGAAGCAGATGAGACATTTGTGTCGCTTAAAAGTGAACATTCAAAATCGGTATACATAGAGCCATCTATGTTGTTGTTGTCAAAGATGCATATAAAACACGAGCAATACGAATTGGCTAACTATTATTTAGATGAATATATAAAACAATACCCATTTAGTGACAATATAGAGTATGTCAAGTTTTTACAGCTTGAGACAAAATACAGTTCAATGGGGTATAGATATAGAGATCAAAAGTTGCTACTACAGATAAAAGATGATTTTGATGATTTTATACAAAACTACAAAAACTCAGTTTATATAGAGATGGTCAAATCAATGAGAACAAGAATCGATATGACAATATATCAATACAACAGATCAGTAGTTGGTCTATACGATAGGATTGGCAAAACAAAAGCAAAAAAGTTTTATATAGACAAATTAAATAAAGCTTTTAGATACAAAGATTTAAAAGAGGCAAAACCTATATGGTATAGACATCTTTTTGAAGAGGGCAAGATTTGATTAAAGACGAAGAACCAAACGACTATCCACAAAAACTTCCAGTAGTGATACTTGATGATATGTTTTTGTATCCTTTTATGATAGCACCTATATTTTTTGATGATGAGCAAAACTTATCTTCAATAGATTATGCTATAAAACACGACAAACAACTTGTAGTAGTAGTCAAAAAAGAGAATAAAAATGATTTTTATGATATAGCAATAGTTGGCTCTATCATGCGAAAAGTTTCATTGCCTGAGAACAAAATCAAGATATTGTTTAAAGGCGATAAAAAATGCACCATAGAAGATATTACAAAAGGATCACCACTAATAGCAAAAGTGGATCAATTAAAATACAAAGATTATGATAGAACAAATATCAATATATTGCTAAATATGCTAAAAGAAGTTGTTTTGGATTATCATAAATTGGAAAAATCATTTCCATACGATATTATAGATTCTATTACAAACAACAAAGACCCAAATAGAGTGATGGATTTGATATCATCTATCTTGACTATGAACAAACAAACAGCTTATGAGTTGTTTAAACAAACAGATGCAAACAAAAGAGTTGTACAGATTATCAAGTTTATCAAAAAAGAGATATCTGCTAAAAAACTTCAACTAAAAGTAGCAAATGAAGTAAGTTCGAAGATACACAGTACAAATGAAAAACACTTTATAAAAGAACAGATAAAAAATTTGCAAGAAAAGTTAGGCGAAACAGACAAAAACAGACAAAAAGCTGACAAATTTAGCAAAAAACTCAAGAAGATAAAAAAATTTATAAACAAAGATGCTTTTAAAGAGTCTAAAAAAATTGTCCAAAGATACTATAGGTTGCACCAAGATTCGCCAGATTCGTCTATATTGGAAACCTATCTTGAGTATCTGTTTGATATACCTTTTGGGAAGTTTAAAAAAAACAAAATATCTATTGATACTATAGAAAAGCAGTTAGATAAAGACCACTACTCTTTAACTAAACCAAAAAATAGAATTGTTGAGTTTTTCGCTGTAAAGCAGTTGCTCGAGCTATTAAAGAAAAAATCCAAAAAAACAGGGACAATCATATGTTTCGTAGGACCACCAGGAGTAGGCAAAACCTCTCTTGCTAACTCAATATCTAAAGCTATCAAAAGACCATTGTTAAGAATTGCACTTGGTGGTCTTGAAGATGTAAATGAATTAAGAGGACATAGACGAACATATGTAGGAGCGATGCCAGGACGAATAGTCCAAGGATTGATAAGTGCAAAATATATGAATCCAGTTGTTGTGCTTGATGAGATAGACAAAATAAGACGGACAGGAAAAGGGGACCCAACAGCAGTGATGCTTGAGATACTTGACCCACAACAAAACAATAGGTTTAGGGATCTGTATATGAATTTTGATATAGATTTAAGCTCTTGTTTGTTTATAGCAACAGCAAATACAAAAAACACAATACCGCCAGCTCTTAGAGACAGGATGGAGTTCATCACTTTAAATAGTTATACTCCATATGAAAAGTTTCATATAGCTTCAAACTATCTTATACCACAAGAAAAAGATGCACATGGAGTTGGTTCGTTTGAGATAAATATTAGTGCAAATAGTATCAAAGATATCATAGATAACTACACAGCAGAAGCAGGAGTTAGAAATCTAAGACGAGTATTTCAAAAACTATTTAGAAAAATAGCCAAACAATACATCTTGAACAAAAAGAGGGCTATTAACATTACTAAAAATAATCTTGCACAATATCTTGATAAGCCAATCTTTGAACTTGAAAAAATAAAAAAAGAAAATACCATAGGATTGGTAAATGGTTTAGCCTGGACAGCAGTAGGCGGTGATACTCTTAAGATAGAAGCAGTAAAAACCAAAGGCAAAGGTGTGTTATCACTCACTGGAAGTTTGGGTGATGTGATGAAAGAGTCAGCTAAAATATCATTTTGGGTTGTAAAAGTTATTTTAGACCAAAAACAAAACGACACAAAACCAATATATCAAAACTGGGATATACATATACATATACCAAGTGGAGCAACCCCAAAAGATGGACCAAGTGCTGGCATATCTATGGCTACGGCTATTTTATCAATACTCACAGATAAAAAAGTTCGTCAAGATGTTGCTATGACAGGCGAGTTATCTCTAAAAGGGGATGTTTTGCCAATTGGCGGACTAAAAGAGAAACTAATTGCTGCTTATAAAGTAGGGATAAAAATAGTTATCATTCCACAAAAAAACTACAAAAATGATTTGGATGATATGCCAAAAGAGGTGCTCAAATCGCTTGATATAAGAGCAGTAAATACTATAGATGAGGTTATAGATATTGCATTTGAATAGTGTTAAACTGTTAACTATCACAAATATCACGATAGTTTTATGTTGTTTGTTGTTTATAATCGATGGTTCAATTGCTAATAGCATAGCTATATTGGGTATGAATTTTCTTTTTTTAAAATACAACTTTTTTTGGCAACCAGTCAGCTCTATGTTTGTTCATGGTGGTTTGATGCATATTGTTATGAATATGGTGATACTGTTTCAGTTTGGCAATATGATTGAGTATCGTTATGGTAAAATGGCTCTTTTTTTATTGTATTATCTCGGTGGCATATTTACATCATTGTTTAGTTTTCTCTATCTTTATAGCTTTGATCTCTTTTCACACAACATAATAGGAGCATCTGGAGCTATATCTGTGCTTATTGGTTTTGTGGCATATGTTGATATATCACAAAGAAAAGCTATGATAGCTTGGATTTTGGCTATATCATTTTTGCCACTTATTCTTGGGTTAAACATAGCTTGGTATGCGCATATTATAGGTTTTGCTATAGGTTATGTAGTAGGGCGCTTCTACGAAACCAATTAGAGCAGATCTATGATAGATTTAATCTATTATGATACAATAACACAAAAGGAGTAGTCTTGATATGAAAGAGATAAACAAATGCCTATTTCCAGCGGCTGGATATGGCACAAGATTTTTGCCAGCAACTAAAGCTATACCTAAAGAGATGTTACCAATCTTGACTAAACCTCTTATCCAATATGGTGTAGAAGAAGCAAAGTTAGCTGGTATGAATACTATGGCGATAGTTACAGGACGAGGCAAAAGAAGTATAGAGGATCATTTTGATATATCTTATGAACTTGAGCATCAGATCAAAGGCACTTCAAAAGAGCATTATCTAACCAAAATCAGAAATTTGATAAACAATCTTACATTTACATATGTTCGTCAAAAATCGATGAGAGGTTTGGGCGATGCTATATTAACTGGCAAATCACTCATAGGAGATGAACCGTTTGCAGTTGTCTTAGCAGATGATTTGTGTGTATCAAAAGATAGTGGTGTATTGTCACAAATGGTTCAAGTATATAAAAAATACGGCAAATCAATTGTAGCTATAGAAACTATAGACAAAAACGATACAAACAAATATGGCATAATCGAGGGTAAACTAATAGAAGAAAATATATATGAAGTATCAAATATGATTGAAAAACCAGAACCACAAAATGCCCCTACAAATCTTGCGATTATCGGAAGATATATCCTAACTCCAGAAATTTTTGATATACTTCAAAGAACAAAACCAGGAGTTGGCGGTGAGGTACAAATTACTGATGCATTGCTAACTTTGTCAAAAGAGGACAAGGTTTTAGCACTTAAGTTTGATGGAGAAAGGTTTGACTGTGGTAGTTTAGATGGTTTTATGAAAGCTACAAACTATTTGTACAAACAGGAGCAAAATTGAAAATATTTGAATCGATAAAAGATATCAAAGGATATTTAAAACAACACCAAGACAAAACAATAGGTTTTGTGCCTACTATGGGAGCTTTGCATGAGGGACATATATCTCTTATAAAAGAAGCAAAGAAAGAGTGTGGGATAGTAGTTGTTAGTATATTTGTAAATCCAACACAGTTTTTGCCACATGAAGATTTGGATAGATACCCTTCAAAACCACAAGCAGATGAAAAGATATGCGATATGGCAAAAGTAGATATACTCTTTAAACCTACTAAAGATGAAATATATAAAAAAAATGGTATCCAACTCATTGCCCCAAACGACAAGGCATATATATTGGAGGGTTTTGATAGACCAGCACATTTTGATGGTGTATTGCAAGTTCTTAATAAACTTTTTAATATAATCAAACCAACCAAAGCATATTTTGGCAAAAAAGATGCCCAGCAGTTGTATCTTATTGAAAATATGATAAGAGATTTTTTTATGGATATAGAGATAGTCCCTTGTGAAACAGTCAGAGAGATAAATGGTTTGGCAGTTAGTAGCAGAAATATATATTTAAAAAGCGATCAACTGCAAAAATCATTGAAAATATCAAAATCGCTCAAAACTGCTGTTAAGTTAGTCCAAAGTGGTGAAAACACAACTGAAAATATTATCAATACTATAAAAGAGAAGTTAGATGGTTTGGATATAAAATATATACAAATAGTAGATAGAAATTTTAATCTTTTAGAAAAAATAGAGTTAAACAATACCATAATATTAGTAGCTGTGAATATAAACAATACAAGACTGATAGATAATATATGGCTATGAAACTAAAACTTATAAGCTTAGGCTGTACTAAAAACCTTGTAGATAGTGAGATAATGTTAGGTGTGTTGAAAGATTATCAAATCATAGATGAAATAGGTATAGCAGATCTTCTTATCATAAACACTTGTGGTTTTATAAGTTCAGCAAAAGAGGAATCTATAAATACCATACTTGAAGTTCACCAAGAAAGAAAAAAAAACTCCACACTCATAGTGACAGGATGTTTAACTCAAAGATACCAAGAGGAGCTTAAAAAAGAGTTACCAGAGGTTGATATTTGGACAGGTGTTGGTGATTTTGATAAAATAGATAAAATATTAAAAGAGAAAGAAGATCTCTTTAGCAACAAGGTATATCTAAACGATGAAAAATCTCCCAGAGTTGTCACTGGTTCAACTTATCATGCTTACATTAAGTTAGGCGAAGGTTGTAATCAAACTTGCAGTTTTTGTGCTATACCGTCATTTAAAGGAAAACTTCAAAGCAAAAGTTTGTCTACTATAAAAGCTGAAGTTCAAAAACTTGTAGCTGATCGATTTTTTGATTTTACATTTGTATCACAAGATAGCAGTTCATATCTATTTGATGCTGGTTTAAAAGATGGTTTGATATCGTTAATAGATATGGTAGAAAAAATTGAAGGTGTAAAGAGCGCTAGAATATTGTATCTATACCCATCAAGCACTACAACTAAACTAATAGAGAAAATTGGAAGCTCTAAAGTTTTTCATAGTTATTTTGATATGCCACTTCAACATATATCCAAAGATCTGCTTAAGATTATGAAAAGAGGCAAAGGTGTAGATAAAATTAAAGAGCTTTTAAGTTGTATGAGAAAATATAAAGATAGTTTTATAAGAAGCACATTTATAGTAGGGCACCCTACAGAGACCGAAGAACAGTTTGAGCAGTTGTGTCAGTTTGTGGATAGTTTTGGTTTTGATAGAGTAAATATATTTTCCTATAGCGATGAAGAGGGCACAGATGCTTATAATATGAGTGAGAAAATTCCACAACATATTATAGATAAAAGAGCCAACAAGTTAGGAGATATCGTCCAAAAACAAACAACAAACAATTTGAAAAATCTAATCAACAAAACTATCAAAGTGGTTGTAGATGCACCAAGTAGCGAACACGAATATCTTTTATCAAGTAGGGCATTGTCGTGGGCTCCTGATATAGATGGTGAAATTTTGATAAATGACCACGAATTGGATGATAAGATAGAGTTTGGAAAAATTTACCGAGCAAATATCACAAGCTTGATTGGCAATCAACTCGTAGGCAAAATCATCAAAGATACAAAATAGCAACCACTAAAAATCTTCATCTTATAACTTCAAAATAACTGCTAATTTTATCTTAATATGATACAATACAAAATAAAGGAAAAATATGTTTAAACAAATAGCACCTCTTAGTGCGATAATATCTTTAAGATTTTTTGGATTGTTTATTGTGTTGCCTACAATATCAATATATGTTATGTCAATGCCAGGAGCAAACACCACGATAGTTGGTTTGGTAATAGGTGGATATGCTATAACACAGATGATATTTCAAATCCCATTTGGAGCGATTAGCGATAAAATTGGCAGAAAACCAACAATAACTATTGGGTTAATTATATTTGCTATTGGTTCTATCGTAAGTGGGGTAGCCACACAGACAGATACACTAATAATAGGCAGATTTTTACAAGGAGCTGGTGCTATTGGTGCGGTTGTTACTGCTATGATAACTGATTTGGTTGTAGAAGAAAAAAGAACAAAAGCTATGGCGATCATGGGTGGAATGATAGCAGCTAGTTTCGCACTTGCTATGGTATTAGGACCCATTATAGGTGCATCTTATGGTATCTCATCGCTTTTTTATCTTACTGCTTTTTTGTCAATTTTATCTATAGTGCTATTATATACAGTTGTGCCAAATGCTCCAAAAATGATACACAACTATCAAGAAAAAGCAAAGATATTGCCACTTATTTTTGACAAAAATCTTGTAAAGATGAATCTTACAAATATGCTTCAAAAAGCATTGATGACTTTTATATTTATGATATCTCCAATAGTGCTTATACAATCATATGGCTGGGATAAGATGGATATGATATGGGTGTATCTACCTGCTATGGTAGCTGGTGTGTTTGCTATGGCACCTGCATCTATCATCGCTGAAAAAAGAGGCAGATATAAAGAGGTGCTTATAATTGGAGTGTTGCTTTTTGGTGTTGCATTTTTTATGCTTGGATTTTTTAATACAGTTGAGTATTTTATAGCAAGTATCATTCTGTTTTTTATCGGTTTTAATATGCACGAACCTATCATGCAAAGTGTTGCTGTCAAGTTTACCAAAACATACCAAAAGGGTCTATCGCTTGGTATATTTAATTCATTTGGTTATTTTGGAACATTTACAGGTGGTGTAGCTGGTGGATATCTATATGATAGATTTGGGTTAGATAGTTTATCACTTATGATAGTTGGGCTTACTTTGTTGTGGTTGGTTATGTTGTTCTTTTTGACAAATCCAAAAAAACTTCAAACTATATATATAGAAAAAACCAAAATAGACAAACAAAATTTAGATAGACTAAACTATAGCACTATGTATGTAGAGGATTGGTATGAAAACGAAACTGAAGGCATAATAGTAGTGAAGTTTTATGATGACAAAACAGACGAACAAACTATCATCAAGGCTGTAACTTTATGATACTTATGATTGACAACTACGATAGTTTTACATACAACATTGTTCAGTATTGTCAAGAGCTGGGTTATAAGATAAAAGTGATCAAAAACGATGAGATGACTATAGATGAGATAATAGCGATAAAACCTACAAAAATAATCCTATCTCCAGGCCCTGGTCGTCCAGAAGATGCTGGTATCACACTTGATGTGATAAAATATTTTAAAGACAGTGTGCCTATATTTGGTATATGTTTGGGTCATCAAAGTATAGCACAAAGCTTTGGTGCAAAGATAGTAAATGCTAAAAACCTAATGCATGGCAAAACATCAAAAATAGATACAAATGATTGTTTGCTGTTTAAAAATCTACCACAAAACTTTAATCAAACAAGATACCACTCACTTGTAGTAGATAAACAAAGTTTAAATAGCAACATAGAAGTAACTGCCACATCGCTTGACGACGATGAGATAATGGCTATAAAGATAAAAGATAGACCGATATTTGCTGTGCAGTTTCATCCTGAATCAATCTTGAGTGAATATGGACGACAGATGATAGGAAACTTTTTATCACTCTAATCAATAAATCTACAAACAAACAGATATATAGGTATCTTTATCTACTGTGTTTGATAGTTGTGACATCATTACTTTTGTTTGAAATCAATTCAATTGATATATCATACAAAGAGAGTGATATCTTTTTTGAACAAACTGGCATATTGAATCTGTTGACAAATCTATCAGCGAATATATTTGGTCTTAATAACTTTGCCATACGACTGCCTACTGTGATAATCTATTTTATATCAAATATATTGTTTTTTAAACTGACAAGATATTATCTTAACAAATATGAAGATAGAGTTACAGCTAGTTTGATATTTCTTCTATTGCCAGGTGTCATAGCAGGAGCTATTGTGGTGCATATCTCAATAGTTTTGATAATGTTTGTTTTGCTTTATCTTTATATATACGAAAAAACAAAGCACCACTGTATTGTTGTGCTTGTTGTGATTGCATTTTTGGATAACTCATCTATGATATTGTTTTTGTCCTTGATATTTTATAGTATAAAAAGAAACAATAAAAATCTAAAAATAGTATCAGGTATTTTATTTGTAGCAACAGTTTGGTGGTATGGATTTGAAACAAGCGGAAAACCGCAGAGTTATTTTGAAGATACTATAGGAGTATATCTAAGTATATTTTCGCCACTTTTATTTTTATATTTATTATATAGTTTGTATAGATATGCTATAAAAAACCAAACATCACTTTTGTGGTTTATATCAACTACAGCTATAACATCATCTATATTGTTGTCATTTAGACAAAAGATTATTTTGGAGGATTTTGCCCCATATGTTGTCATGGCTGTGATTATTGTGGTTGGAAATTTTTTAAGGTCATATAGAGTAAGAGTTCCAAAGTTTAGAAAACCATATAAATATCTTGCAAATGTTGTTTTGTTTGTGCTTGTATCTAATAGTGTTTTGTTGGTATATAACAAACCATTATATATGTTTATTGATAAACCCAAAGATCATTTTGCTTTTGCTTTTCATTTTAAAAAAGAGTTAGCCCTCAAACTACATCAAGAGGGGATATCGTGTGTAGATGCAAATGACAGAAGATTGCAAAAATCTCTCAAGTTTTATGGTATAAGATATTGTGATAAAACACAAATATATACAAAAAAACCACAAAAATATAGCTTTGAAGTAAAAAATTTGTGGAAAAATAGATATATTTGTAGTTATTTTGTGGTATATTAAGAATTTTTTGATATATTGTGAGTAGATTTTTAATCTAAAGGAGAAAATATGGCATTGATGAAAGCCCCGGAGAATACTCCAGTATGGGTAGATGAAGATAGTTGTAAAGCATGCGACAAGTGTGTTGAGGTTTGTCCCGCTGGAGTATTGATTATGCGACCAGCACCCGATTCGACACTGGGTTCTATGATAGAGGTGAAGTTTGCCTCATCATGTATAGGATGCAATGATTGCGAATTGGTTTGCCCTGATTTTGCTATATTTGTTGCTGATAAAAAATTGGACAACATAAAGTTTGCAAAACTAACAGATGAAGCAAAACAAAGAGCCCAAGATATAAAAAACAACAACTGCAGATTACCTGCGGGATATTAAGGAGAAAATATGTCAAAAAGAGAAATAATATCTACAGGCAATGAATTATCAGCGATAGCAGCAGTCGATGCTGGATGTGAGTTTTTTGGTGGTTATCCACTAACTCCATCAAGTGAGGTTATGCATGTCATCTCTGATTTGTTGCCAAAAAAAGGTGGTGTAGCGATTCAAATGGAAGATGAGATTGCTGGAATATGCTGTGTAATTGGTGCTGCTATGACTGGCAAAAGAGCTATGACAGCAACATCTGGACCTGGTATGAGCTTAAAAGCAGAAAATTTAGGTTTGGCTCAAATGGCAGAGGTGCCACTTGTATGTGTCAATGTTATGAGAGGCGGACCATCTACTGGACTTCCAACAAGAGTTTCACAAGGCGATGTTAAACAAGCTTCAAATCCATCTCATGGTGATTATAGATCTATAACATTGAGTGCTGGAAATTTAGAGGAGTGCTACACTGAAGTTGTTCGTGCTTTCAATCTTGCAGATAGATTTATGCAACCAGTTATAGTGCTTACTGATGAAACTATAGGACATATGCATGGAAAAGCTATGATACCAACACAAGAAGATGTAGCAAAAGGGATAGTGCCACGAAAAGTTTTCACAGGTGATCCTAAAGATTATTTTCCATATGAATGTGGACCAACTGAACCAGCGACATTGAACCCTATGTTTACAGGATATAGATATCACTATACAGGGTTGCATCATGATAAAAATGGTTTTCCAACTGAAGAGATAAATACTTGTAGAAAACTTATCCAAAGACTTGAAGATAAAGTTATGGCACATCAAGATGAGATTGAATTAAATGAAGAGTTTATGTGTGATGATCTAACTGGCGAAAAAGGTGAAGTGCTAATCATCGCATATGGTTCAGTTTCACTTGCAGCAAAAGAAGCTATAAAAGATCTACGAAAAGAGGGCATAAAAGCAGGTTTGTTTAGACCTATTACTTTATGGCCATCACCTGCAAAAAGAATCAAAGAGTTAACACAGAAGATTAAAAATGTCTTGGTAGTTGAGTTAAACATAAGACAATACACAGATGAGATTGAAAGAGTTTCAAGCAGACTTGATATAGAAGGTTTGTATAAAGTTAATGGTAGAGCTATAGCTCCAATTGAGATAATTGAAAAAGTCAAGGAGGTATTCTAAAATGGCATATGATTATAATAAATTTCTAAGATTAGAAAAGATGCCAACACTTTGGTGTTGGGGATGTGGCGATGGTGTTATTTTGAAAGCAACAATAAGAGCAATAGAAAAGATGGGTTGGCGACAAGATGATGTATGTATCATATCTGGTATAGGTTGTAGTGGTAGATTTTCATCTTATGTTGATTTTAATACTATCCACACAACTCATGGACGAACAGTAGCATATGCCACTGGTGTAAAATTGGCAAATCCAGACAAACATGTAATATGTGTAGCTGGAGATGGCGATGCGTTAGCAATCGGCGGAAACCATACAATTCATGCATGTAGAAGAAATATAGATATAAACTTTATCATGATAAACAACTTTATATATGGTCTTACAAATTCACAAACTTCACCTACTACTCCACAAGGTATGTGGACTGTTACTCAAAAAGTAGGAAATATCGACCCTACATTTGATGGTTGTAACCTTGCTATAGCTGCTGGTGCTTCGTTTGTAGGTCGTGAAACGATGCTTGATCCTAAAAAACTTGAAAAACTTCTAATCAAAGGTTTTGAACATAAAGGTTTTAGCTTTTTTGATATTATGTCAAACTGTCATATTAACTTAGGTAGAAAAAATAAAATGGTCTCAGCTATGGAGAACCTTGAGTGGATAAATAGTATCACTATATCAAAAACAAAATATGACAAATTGACACCAGAAGAACAACTAAACAAGTTTCCTACAGGTGTGTTAAAACAAGATACAAAAGTAAGAGAGTATTGTGATATGTATCAAGATATCAAAGATGCACATCAAGGTAAAAGAGCTAAGATAACTCAAGATGACTTTAGCAAAAAGATTTAAGGAGAGTTTATGTCAAGAAAAGTAATGAGATTTACAGGTGTAGGCGGGCAGGGTGTTTTGCTCGCAGGTGAGATATTTGCAGCTGCAAAGATAAAAGCAGGCGGACACGGGCTAAAAACAGCAACCTACACTTCACAAGTAAGAGGTGGTCCTACTGTTGTGGATATACAGCTTGATGATGAAGAGATTTTTTATCCATATGCAAAACAAGGTGAGATCAACTTTATGCTTTCAGTAGCACAAGTGAGTTTTGATAGCTTTAAAGATGGAGTAGTAGAAGGTGGCACTATAGTAATAGAACCAAACCTTATAACTCCAACAGAAGAAGATAAAAAAAAGTGGAATATCGTAGAGATAGATATTATCACACTTGCTAAAGAGGAAGTAGGAAATGTAATAACCCAATCTGTCGTGGCTTTGGGAATTGCAAACTGTTTTATGGATGCAGTAGATAAAGACCTCTTAAGAGAGGTTATGTTATCAAAAGTTCCACCAAAGGTACATGATATCAACAAACAAGCTTACGAGATAGGTTATAGAGAAGCTTTAAAACATAAATAATCTATACAATATATGAATAGCAAAATAGCTATCATAGGAGCTGGAGCATCTGGTCTAATCTGTGCTATAGTAGCAACTAGATTAGGCAAAGATGTTACGATATTTGAACAAAACTCAAATATTGGCAAAAAACTAAAAGTCACAGGCAATGGCAGATGCAATATATCAAATGAAAATTTGGATATTTCAAACTACCAAAGCGGTGATATAGATATGGTATCTAATATATTGAAAAATTTTGATATATCTCATACTAAAAACTTTTTTAATTCAATCGGTCTTGAGCTTACAACCGATAAAAAAAAGTTTAGACTTTATCCAAAAACACTACAAGCAAAAACAGTAATAAATCTACTTCAAATAGAGTTAGACAGATTAAATATTTCTGTCAAATTAAGTTCAAAAATCAAGACGATTAAAATAAAAAATAACCATTTTGAACTTAAAACTTCTAAAAATATCATTTATAGTTTTGATAAAGTAGTCATAGCAACAGGCTCGAAAGCTTCATCAAAATTAGGTTCAAACAGCAGTGGCTATATCTTGGCAAATCAACTAAAACACAACATAACAGATATCTATCCATCGCTTGTAGCTTTAAAATCTGATTTTAAATATCTAAAACAACTATCAGGTATAAAAATAGATGCAAAAGTTACACTACTAAAAGATGGTAAGATATATCAGCAAACATCAGGCGATCTGTTGTTTACAAGATATGGTTTGTCAGGGTTGGCTATACTTGAGTTAAGTAGATTTATCAAAAATTGTAAAAATATAGCAATATCAATTGATTTGTTTGAAAATTTAACTACAAATGAAGTAAGAGACAAACTTCAAAAAAGAGCACAAAAATTTCCACACAAATCAAACAAAGAGTTGTTGATAGGTTTTGTAAATAACAAGCTAATAGATACAATTGATTGTTTATCTAAAGGAAATTTAGATAAAATGGCTCAAATTTTAAAAAATTTTACGATAGATATATCAGATACAAAAGGTTGGTCATATTGTGAAGTAGCTGTTGGTGGTGTAGATATGAAAGATATAGATGAAAAAACAATGCAATCTAAAAAGATAGACAATTTATACTTTTGTGGTGAAGTGTTGGATGTAGATGGCAACTGTGGTGGTTATAACTTGCAGTTTGCCTGGTCAAGTGGTGCAATAGTGGGGAAAAATATATGAAAAAGAAACAGTATCATCAAATATTGACAGATATTTATGCGATATTGGAGATACCATCATCAAGCAAAAAAGCAAAATATATCAACTATTTTTTATTTTTTGTGATAGCTGTGTCTATATTCTCATTTTTTATCTCAACTGTCAAACAATACCACATCTACAATGATATATTTAACCTCATAGAGCTTATTGCTTTTAGTGTGTTTTCTGTTGAGTTTGTCGTCAGGTTTGTAGTATCTGGGGTAAATAAAAAATATAGCGGTATAAAAGGCAAACTAAAATATCTAAAAAATCCATTTACTATCATAGATATGTTGGTTCTTGTGTCATTTTATATATCTGTTTTTGATATTGACCTATTGTTTTTAAGAGTATTTATGGTATTTAGAATCTTAAAGCTACTAAGATATGAGAGCAAAAATCATTTTGATATACTTTTGTGGCAGATAATCAAACAAAACAGAGAGAAGTTTTATGCAGTTTTTGGACTCTCTATAGGTATAGTCCTAATCGCATCTCCAGTGATGTATTATCTTGAAAGAGCTTCTCAACCAGAGGTGTTTAGCAGTATTCCACAAACAATATGGTGGTCAATCGTGACATTTACTACTGTTGGTTATGGCGATATGTATCCTATTAGTTCACTAGGAAAAGTACTTGCTAGTTTTTTGAGTGTTCTTGGTATTACATTTTATACAATACCTGGTGCTATATTTATAGCTGCATTGTTGGATAAATTAAAAGATACAAAATTAAAAGGAAAAAGATGAAAAATGTAACAATTGCTTGCGGCAATGGCGGAGTTGAAAACAACGATTTGATACAAAAAGTATTTTACAAATATTTTAAAAACGATATTTTAGAGAAAAATGAGGATAGTGCTATAATAGATAGTGGCAAACTAGCTTTTAGCACTGATAGTTTCACAGTTAGTCCATTGTTTTTCAAAGGTGGCGATATAGGCAAGCTTGCTATTTGTGGCACTTGTAATGATATAGCAATGATGGGAGCAAAACCATTATGGGTATCTTGTGCTGTTATTATAGAAGAGGGTTTTGATATGAAACAGTTAGATACAATCGTATCATCTATGAAAAAAGAGCTTGCCATAAATGGTGCTAAAGTAGTATGTGGAGATACAAAAGTGGTGCCAAAGGGTGCTGTGGATAAGATATTTATAAATACATCAGCAGTAGGGCAGGTTCAAAAAAAAGGGATAAGCTCAAACAATATATCAAAAGATGATATCATACTGATAAATCGCGATATAGGTTCTCACGGAGCTACTATATTTACAGCAAGAGAGGGTATGGATATGAGTGGTAGTTTACAAAGTGATTGCACCTCTTTATATCCACAAGTTCAAGCATTGTTAGATGCAAATATAGATATAACTGCCTTAAGAGATGCTACAAGAGGCGGAGTGTCGGCATCTTTGAATGAATGGGCAAAACAATCAAAGATAGGTATAGTAGTAGATGAAAGTAGTATCCCTATAAAAGATGAAGTTCAAGGTGTTTGTGAGTTGTTGGGATTTGAGGCTGTCAATTTGGCAAACGAAGGAACTTTTTTATTGGCGATAAACAATAAAGATGAAGAGAAAGCACTTGAAGTATTAAAAAGATTTGACCAAAACAACAAAGCAGCAAAAATAGCAAATATTACAGATGAGCATATAGGTAAAGTAGTGATACAAAGCAGTTACGGAACCAAAAGATATCTTGAGATGCCAAGCGGAGAACTGCTACCTAGGATTTGTTAATAATAGTATTTTAGTTTTTTTTAAAAAGCTCTGTGTCATATCTTTGGGCAATAGAGGTTTTGACTATCTTGTTTGTTTGCTGTAGTGTTATAATTTTTATAAAATCTCTTTTATCATAAGCTTATAAGTTGCATCTAAAGAGAATTTTCATAACCATATTTTGTAAAGTTTTATAATTTTTAGATACAATAGAAAAAAAGGACAAATATGCTTCTCACTCCAGGACCTACAGATGTGCCAGAGTTTATAAGATACTCTATGGCAAAACAAACAATTCATCATAGGACAAAAGAGTTTAAAGATATTTTTCAAGATACAAGAGAGATGCTGCTTAAACTTCTTGGCACCAAATCTTGTGTGATATTAGCTTCATCTGGCACAGGAGCTATGGAAGCTACTGTTACAAACTTTTGTTTTAAAAAAGCACTTACTATAAATAGTGGAAAATTTGGAGAACGATGGGGCAAGATATGTCAAGCTACTAACAAAGATTTTGTTGAGTTAAAATACGAGTGGAACACTCCTACAAACACCAAAGATATATTAGAAGCCATAAAATCAAACAAAGATATAGATGCTGTATTTTTGCAAGTGTGCGAAAGTGCTGGAGGTTTGAGACAACCAGTTGAACAAATAGCAAAAGCTATCAAAGATAGCAACAAAGATATAATAGTAGTAGCAGATGCAATAACAGCTGTGGGTGTTGAGCATATAAACACCAAAGATATAGATGTACTAATAGCTGGAAGTCAAAAGGCACTTATGTTGCCTCCTGGTTTGTCTGTCGTGGGATTAAATGAAAAAGCGATAGAAAAGATTGGTCAAAAACCTACTGGGTATTATTTTAATCTTTTTGCAGAGTTTAAAAAACAAGAGCAAAACACTACCGCTTATACCGCACCTACTACACTTATCATAGGGCTAAATGAAGTGTTGAAAAAGTTTGAAACTATTGGTTTGGATAACTTATATAAAGATACTAAAAAAAGAGCAGAAGCATCAAGAGAAGCTTTGAAAGCTATAGGCTTGACTATATATCCAAAAACACCAGCAGATGCTATGACTACAATCAAAACAGACAAAGCAGAAAAGATAAGAGAACTCTTAAAGAGCAAATTTGATGTAAATATAGCAGGAGGTCAAGACCACCTAAAAGGCAATATCTTTCGTATAAATCATATGGGTTTGATAGAACCATATCAAGCATCTTGGGTGCTAAATAGTATAGAAAAATCACTTGAAATACTTGGTATAAGAAAGTTTAACGGTGAAGCAAATAGAGTTTTTATGGAGGTATATTTTGCATAACACTGTAGCAGAACATGAGATACCAAAAGGTTCTAGAGTATATTTTGGAACTGTAGCAAAAAGAAAAAGAGAGTTTGAACACAATATATCAAAACTTCTTGAAAAGTTAGGTTTTGAAGAGATAGTTACACCAAGCTTTAGTTTTGACCTATCAAAAAATAGTATAAGAGAACCTATATCTATAGTAGATGACAACAACAATAAAATGATACTAAGAAATGACAGCACCAAAGATGTGGTTCGTATCATCACCAAAAGATTAGGGCGAAGCACGACACACAAAAAGTGGTTTTATGCACAAAGTGTATTTAACTACCCATCTAAAGAGCAGTATCAAATAGGTGCCGAATGGATTGGATGTCAAACAGTAGAGAATATTATAGATATTTGTTTGCAAACAACAAAACTGATCAAAGATAAACTTTATTTGCAACTATTTAATATGAATATCATCAAAACTATATGCAAAAATTTTGATATAGATATAGATATATTTATGTCAAACGATATAGACAAGATATTGAAACTAAATATCAAATGGTTAACAAAACTTTTGTATAGTCAAACGATAGATGATATAAAAGAGTCTATAGATATATCACCTTTGTCTATAAAAGATGAGTTAAATATCCTATATGATATAGCTTTAAAAATCAAACACAAAGATATTATCATAAGCCCTCTTTATTGTAGCAATATTGATTATTATGATGGTGTCTCATTTGAGATAATAAAAGATAACTATACTATATCAAGAGGTGGTAAATATATGATAAATGGCGAGCTATCGTCTGGTTTTTCGCTATATGTAGATGATATTTTAAAACTGTTAAACAAGGGGAAGATATGAAAGCAGATGTAGTTGTAGGTATCCAGTGGGGAGATGAAGGCAAAGGTAAAATAGTAGATAAGTTGGCATTTGATTATGATATGGTATGTAGGTCTCAAGGCGGACACAATGCAGGACATACTATAGTTGTAGCTGACAAAAAGTTTGCTTTGCACTTGGTGCCATCTGGTATCTTAAACCAAAAAGCTATAAATATCGTAGGAAATGGTGTTGTATTTTCACCAGAAGATTTTATAAAAGAGTTAGAGCAGTTTAAGAACCTTAAAGGTAGGCTTTTTATCAGCGACAAAGCACACTTAAACCTTGATTATCACAAACAAATAGACAAACAAAAAGAGATAAACAAAGGCATCAAAGCTATAGGTACAACTGGCAAAGGTATAGGGCCTGCATATGCGGACAAGATAAATAGAGTTGGATTTAGAGTAGGTGAGTTAAAAGATACAGATAGATTGATCAAAAAAATAGAAAATTATTTTAACCAAAACAGAATCTATTTTGATGCTATAGGCATAAAACCTTTTGATGCAAAAAAAGAAAAAATCAAATTAGAAAGATATAGAGATATCTTATCGCCATTTATCACAGATACTACACAGATGATATGGAGTGCTATAGATCAAAACAAAAAGATACTACTCGAAGGTGCACAAGGTACTATGCTGGATATTGATTTTGGGACATACCCATATGTTACAAGTAGTAGCACCATATCAGCAGGAGCTTGTACTGGACTTGGACTAAACCCAAAAGATATAGGGTATGTTACAGGTATAGTCAAGGCATATTGCACCAGGGTAGGCAATGGTCCATTTCCCACAGAAGATAGTGGAGCCTATGGAGAAAAGATGGCAGATGTTGGACGAGAGTTTGGTACAACTACAGGCCGAAAAAGAAGATGTGGATGGTTTGATGCGGTTGCGGTTCGATATGCTTCAAGACTAAATGGATGCGACCAACTATCTTTGATGAAACTTGATGTTTTAGATGGTTTTGACAAAATAAAGATATGTGTAGCATATGAGATAGATGGAAAAAGATATGAGTTTCCACCAGAAAATTTAGAAGATGCAACACCTATATATGAAGAGATGGCAGGTTGGAAAAAAGTAGAAAATATAAGAGAGTTTGACAAACTTCCAACAGAAGCAAAAGATTATATAAAAAAAATAGAACAACTAACCAAAACAAAAGTTGGTATCATATCAACCTCACCAGATAGAGATGATACGATTATAAAAGATTAAAGGATAAACGATGAAACTAAAACTTACCCATAGTGATTTTATAGCAAGAAAAATCACAAACGATATTATAAAAAGCCCACAAGTTGAGGTGCGAAAAACAAAAGATGAGATAAAAAAGCAAGTGTTAAAAATCATAAATGATGATATACAAAAAGAGATAAACCTTGACAATGCTGTAAATAAAATCTTAGATGAAAATGAAGATGATATTGAGTTTTATCATGCAGATACAAAAGAGCTCTTTTGGATGACTAAGAAAAAGTTAGCAAATGATTTTGATGTTCATTTGAAAGCTGAAGATAGATATACACAAATAGCATTTACAATACTAGATACTTTGTATGAAGAGGATTTTATACACTTTACTGTAGCAGACAACTTTATAAAAAATATCATATTAGGTTCCATAGAGCAGTTTATGGCAGGTTTTGACGATGCAGATACAGTAGCATACGAACGAATAAAAAACTTTCATAGAAGAATAGTCCCAGGAACCGATGAATACAACGACATATATATGAGACTTTATGAAGAGGAGCTTATAAAAAGAGGACTTATATGAAAAAAGAAAAGATATGGATATACCTTGAAAATGGTGATTTTTTTGAAGCAAATAGTTTTGGCTGTAGTGGTGAAACTGTAGGCGAACTTGTATTTAATACATCTATGACAGGATATCAAGAGATATTAAGTGACCCTAGCTATGCTGGTCAGTTTGTTACATTTAATTTTCCAGAGATTGGCAATGTTGGAGTAAATGAGCATGATATGCAAAGTAGCAGATTTTGGTGCAAAGGTGTTATTGTGCATAACTATAGTGAGAGTTATTCAAACTATAGGGCAACAAATAGTTTGTCAGCCGAACTTAAGAAGTTTAATACCATAGGCATATGCGATATAGATACAAGAAAGTTGGTTAAGATAGTAAGAGAACAAGGAGTTATGATGATGATAGCTTCTACAAATATAAGTGATAAAGATATACTTAAAGAACTATTAGAAAGATCACCAAAGATAAAGGATATAAACTTTATAGATAAAGTCAGCACTAAAAAAAGCTATATACACGACGAAGGTATATGGTGTGCAGATACTCAAAAATACAACAAAGCAAAAAGATCAAATAAAAAAATAATCGTTATAGACTTTGGTGTCAAAAGAGCTATATTAAACGAACTTGTTCATAGTGGATTTGAAGTAGAAGTGATAAATGCCAATTTTGATGCAGATGATATTATACTTAAATACAATCAAGGCAAAATAGATGGACTATTTTTAAGCAATGGTCCAGGAGACCCTATGAGACTTACAGAACAAATAGTTCAAATAAAAAAACTGATCAAAACAGATATTCCTATATTTGCTATATGTTTGGGTCATCAGCTTTTAAGTATTGCATTTGGACATGATACATACAAACTAAAGTTTGGACAACACGGTGGAAATCATCCTGTATTTAGCAATCAGAAGGTTGAGATAACAGCACAAAATCACAACTATAATGTGCCTAAAACTATAGAGCAAGTAGCACATATCACTCACTATAACCTTTTTGATAAAACAATAGAGGGAGTCCAATACAAAAACAAAAATATATTTTCTGTTCAACATCACCCAGAAGCAAACCCTGGACCAAAAGAGAGTAGCTATATATTTAAAAAATTTAACAAACTGTGCGATAAACCAGCTATCAAAATATAGCAATCTTTTGACATTTGTTGTTATAAATGTTGAAATTTTTAATTATATCTTATAACTTATATAGTTAGTTTAAGGTAAATTTGGTATAATTTTGAAATTTTATTAAAAAGGATAGATATGAATAGTTTTTCAAAAACAAAAATATTTTTAGCAGCGTTGTTAATATTTACAAGCTTTGTGTTAGCACAAGCAAAAGAGGGGACAAAGTCAACACTCTGTTTAGATGTTAACCAAGACAATATATGTCAAAAAGATACGGAACCAGTAACAAAAGTGAGTAAAAAGTTCAATGATAAATTGGCTCTTTTATTAAAAAAGAAAAAAAATATCAATCTTTTAGTATCTACAGTCAGGGGCAATAATATTGTTGATGATAAAACTACTGTTACAACAAACAATATAAAAGCTCAAAAACCAAAAAAGGAAAAGAGTGTAAGAAAATATAATGATGGTTATGATTATGCAAAAAATCCTATAGTATGTCTGGATATTAACAATGATGGTATGTGTCAAAGAGATACTGAACCATATTCTAAGATCAACAAAAACTTTAAATACAAACTAAAACTATCAAAAGATCAACAAAAATTGCTTCGCAATAAAAAAGTAGCACTTATTATGATAGATAAAAATTATATTTCAAAAGTTAAAAAACCAGCTGTAAAGAAAAAACCAAAAAAAGAAGCTAAAGTTGTAGATGATGGTTTAGATGCTAAACTTTTAGATGAAGAGATAGAAGCCAAACTTTTACAAGATGAGTTAGAAGCTAGTCTTGCAGATGATGAGAATGCAGTTGTAACTTGTGATAAAAAATACAACTTCAGATCAGTAGCTGTTGGTGAAGGTAAAGATATCACAGATGCTGTAGATGTTGAAGATGCAGAGTTCTTTCTTGTTGATGTTGAATGTAAAGAGGGTGAAGATAACGATATCTTTTCTATATATAAGATAATGTATGATTCGCTTGAAAACAAACTAATACAGACAAAAGTATATTCATCTATGGCTGAAATGGAAGATAAAAACATATACTCTTACTCAGTGATTGAGGATAGTTTGGTTGTTAAGTATAATGATAAGTTGAGTATAAATAAGCCTATAAGTGAGTTTGACAATGGTGTTTTGATATCAAATAGATATGAATATAAAGATGCAGATTCAATAAAAAAATCTACAAAATCAAAAGAACAGTTTTGGTTTAGAGATTTAGATGATGCCAAAGATTATATAAAATCGCTATAAAATCATTATCGCAACCTTGATTGTCAAGCTCTTTGCTTGACAATATATAATCTCAAGCCCAACCATCATAGAAGATAGAACCTCCTATGAATAAGGTTGGGATGAGCTTGGCTGAGATATATAAAATCCACTGCAAGACCCTTGCTACTTTGAGCACAACTAATCACTTCGTTAAGTAACTTCCTACACTATACAATAGTTATACACCATATACAATGCTTGCTTTGTTCTGTATCAATCTATTCTATATAAGAACTTAAACCCCAAAACAATCAAACTTTTATCACCAATAAGCTTTGCTGTGATATATTAAATTTACTCCAAGACCCTTGGGTTATTTGTGATGGTTGTGAAGCAACTAATAGCTTTAGTTAAGTAGCTTCTACACCATACAATAGTTAATATAATTTTATATCAATTTTATTCTATATAAGAAGAACTCAAACCCCAAAACAATCAAACTTTTATAACTATTTGTTTATATATGCTTTGATGATTTTTTGTTCTACTATTGGTCTATCTCCTGGTTTGCTTGTTTGAACCGCTTCTATCTTTTTGACTACATCATAACTCTCTTTAGTGACATAACCAAATATTGTATGTCTGCCATTTAGCCATGGAGTGTTGACAGTGGTGATAAAAAATTGGCTACCATTTGTATTTGGCCCTCTGTTTGCCATAGCGAGTACTCCAGTTTTGTCAAATACTACATTTTCTTTGAATTCATCTTCAAATGGTTTGCCCCATATAGAATCACCGCCAGCTCCTGTACCAGTAGGGTCTCCACTTTGGATCATAAAGTTCTTTATGACTCTGTGAAAAATCAAACCATCATAATATCCTTGTGTGACTAATTTGGTAAAATTCTCAACTGTTTTTGGAGCTACTTTTGGTAGAAGTTTTATATCTATTTTTCCTTGTGTTGTTTCAAGCGACACAACTATAGTGTCATTTTTTTTGCTACAACCAGCGACAACTATAACAAAACTAAGTAAAATTCCAACAAAAATATTTTTCATATTTTCCCCTTTTTGATAATTATAACAAAAAAAGATAAAAGTTTAAGCCTCTTTAGGTATAATAGCACAATTTTAAAAAGGGTAAAAGAATGATTGATGATAAAACTGAAGAAGGAAATGAAGATTTCGCTAAAATGTTAGAGGAGCAAGATAAGAAAAATGAACACGAAAGAGTAGTTGATGGCATTATCGTAGATATAGATGCAAACTGGGTGCATATAGATGTAGGTCAAAAGATTGAGGGTAAGATAAATCTATCTGATATCACTATAGATGGTGAACTGCAGTTCAAAAAAGGGGACAAAATAGCAGTTATGATGAGTCAAGGCAATGCTGAAAGACCAATACTATCATATAAAAAAGTGATCTCAAAACAAAAATTTAGTGAATTTTTTGCAAAACACGGTAGCGAACCAGAAGATCTTATAATAGATGCAAAGATTATATCTGTAAAAAGAGGTGCTGGATTTGTGATGCAAGATAAAGAAGGCACTGAGTTTTTTATGCCTATGAGAGAAGGTTATTTGAAAAGTGAAGGTGCTGTAGGCAAAAACATAAGAGCAAAAGTTTTAAAAGTTGATGAAGAAAGAAACTCAATAATTGTATCAAGAAAAGCACTCGTAGAAGAAAGAAAAGCAAAAAGAGAAGAGATTATTGAAAAAATAACCAACGACGACAGTCCGATTTTAGGAACAGTCCAAAAGGTTACAAATTATGGACTTTTTATTGATATAGGCGGTATTGATGGATTGTGTAATTTTAGAGAGATAAGTCACAAGGGTCCTGTGAAGCCTTCTGATTATTATGAGCAAGGCGATGAAGTGCAAGTTGCAGTTATAAACTATGACAAAGAGAAAGGTCAAATAGCTTTGTCTATCAAGAAGTGTCTGCCAGACCCATGGCTTGAAGTCCAAAATGAATTGGAAGTTGGCGATACTATTGGTGTAACTGTATCAAATTTTGAGACATATGGTGCTTTTGTTGACCTTGGCAACGATATTGAAGGTCTTTTACATATATCTGAAATATCATGGGACAAACATTTGAAAACTCCTCAAGAGGTATTAGAGTTGGGTCAAGAGATAGAGGTTGAAGTTCTTGAACTAAATGTGCCACAAAAAAGATTGAGAGTGAGTTTAAAATCATTGACAGAAAAACCATTTGTCAGTTTTGCTTCATCTTGTAAAATAGGCGATATAGTCAAAGGCAAGATTGTAAGTATCACAGATTTTGGTCTGTTTGTAAATATTGCTCAAGGTGTAGATGGTTTGATTCACAATGAAGGTTTAAGCTGGGATAGAAACGAAGATATAAAATCAAACTTTAAAAAAGGTGATGAGATTGAAGCAAAAGTTGTCAAGATAGATAGAGATAGACAAAATATATCGCTAAGTGTCAAGGCATTGGTTGATTCGCCTATGCAAAATTTTACAAAAGATATAAAAGTAGGTTCAATAGTTAAAGGAAAAGTTAAACATATCAAAGATTTTGGTATATTTGTAGAGTTAGCAGATGGTGTAGATGCACTTATACGAACTGAAGATTTAGGACCATTTCAAAAAGATGAATTGGAAGTTGATACAGAAGTTGAAGCTGTAGTAGTTCAAATAGATCACGAAAAAAGCAAGATACGATTGTCTATAAAAAAGCTTGAGTACCAAAGAGAAAGAGATCTACTTAAATCAGTAAACGAAGATGAACCATCTACATTTGGTGATATATTAAAAGATAAGTTTAAAAAATAATAAATAAAAAGGCAATTTTGATGAAAAAACATAAAATAGTAGTTTGTGACCATATTCACAAGAGTGGTTTGGACATCTTAAAAGCAACTGAAAATATTGAACTTATTTATGCTGCAGATATCAACAAAACAGAACTTCTTGATATTATAAAAGATGCCGATGTAGCAATCACAAGAAGTTCTACAAATATTGATGATAAATTTTTAGATGCAGGCAAACATCTTAAAGCTATAGTTCGTGCAGGTGTTGGTGTAGACAATGTAGATATAGATGGTTGTAGCAAATTGGGTATTATCGTTATGAATATTCCTACAGCAAACACTATAGCAGCTACGGAACTAACTATGACACATATGTTATCGTGCATTAGAAAGATGCCTATGGCTCACAAACAGCTCAAAGATGAAAAGATTTGGAAAAGGGAAGATTGGTATGGAAGCGAACTTTATGGCAAAAAATTGGGTGTCATAGGGTTTGGCAATATAGGTTCCAAAGTTGCTGTTAGGGCAAAATCTTTTGAGATGGATGTCATAACTTATGACCCATATATAGACAGTATAAAAGCAACAGATTTAAATATATCTTACACTTCAAATTTTGATGATATTTTAAGTTGTGATATTATCACAATACATACTCCCAAAAATACCGAAACAATTGGTATGATAGGCGAGAAAGAGATACAAAAGATGAAAGATGGTGTCATCTTAATAAACTGTGCAAGAGGTGGATTGTATGATGAAAAAGCATTATATACAAATCTAAAATCAGGCAAAATATCAATAGCAGGCATTGATGTGTTTGAGAAAGAACCAGCTGTATCAAATAGTTTGCTTGAACTGGACAATATCATTGTTACTGCTCATCTTGGTGCAAATACAAAAGAATCACAATATAAAATATCTACACAAGCTGCATCAAATGCAATAGAAGCGAGTAGGGGTGTAGGATATCCAAATGCTCTAAATCTACCTATAGATGAGAGTAAGATTCCACCATTTGTCAAACCATATTTACAATTGAGTCAAAAAATATCATTTCTTATATCGCAACTTGACAAAACAAAAGTTAAAGCTATAAAGATAGAGGCACAAGGTGATATATCTTCATATCTTGATAGCTTGATGACATTTAGTATAGTTGGAGCACTTACAAACTCTTTATCAAATGAAAAATTGAACTATGTAAATGCAAACTTTATTGCAAAAAAACAAGAAATTAAACTAACAACCAAAAAAGTATCAAACACAAGTGCATACAAAAATAAAATAACAATAAAAATAACAACAAAAAATAGTTCAAACGAGATAGCAGGAACGATATTTAATGAAGATGTCCAAAGAGTTATAGATATAAATGGTTATGATATGGATATAGAACCATCTGGATCTATGTTGTTAGTAACCAACTCAGATGTGCCTGGTGTAGTTGGTGAAGTTGGCAAAATTTTAGGCGATAACAATATAAACATATCTGACTTTAGACTCGGTAGACACAAAGGCGGTGCACTAGCTGTGATACTTGTAGATGACGACATACAAGATAATGTTATCCAACAAATCAAAGAGATACAAGCAGCAAAAACTGTTTCTTTTGTAAAGATATAGGAGTATATATATGGCTATGGGTATGAGTGAGTTAAAAAAAGGTTTAAAGATAGAGTTAGATGGTATACCATATAAGATCATCGAATATGCACATGTCAAACCAGGCAAAGGAGCGGCATTTGTCAGATGTAAGATTAAAAATTATTTAAATGGCAAAACTATAGAAAAAACCTTTCATGCTGGAGATAAGTTTGATACACCAAATCTACAGCAACAAACGATGCAGTTTTTATACGACGATGGTGATAGTTTGCAGTTTATGAATACTAATACATACGAACAAATTGGGCTTAGCTACGAACAAGTAGGAGAGAATATCAACTGGATAATAGATGGTGCAAATGTAGATATGATGTTTTTTAATAACAAACCAATAACTGTAGAGGTGCCAAACTGTGTGACTATGAAAGTAGAGCAAACTCCGCCTAATTTCAAAGGTGATAGTCAAGGTGGAAAAAAACCAGCGACTTTGGAGTGTGGAGCAGTAGTGCAAGTCCCTTTTCATATAGTTGAAGGAGATATTATCAAGTGCGATACAAGAACTGGCGAATATTTGGAGAAAGTTAAAAAATAAAGAAACTTTTGTATCTTCATAATGTGATTTTGGTGACAATATAGCTTTCAAGAGCAAATATCTATTAAAAGAAAATCTATTTTGTCTTTATTTTAAGCTTAATATGGTATTATATGAAAATTAGCCAGTATGATGAAATTGGTAGACATGAGGGATTCAAAATCCCTTGGTAGCAATACCGTGTCGGTTCAAGTCCGACTACTGGTACCACTAATTTAACCCCACTTCTAAAAATCTCAATACCCACATAGCAAAACTTTATTTTCTATTTTAGATTAAAATAAAAAGTTCAACAAATAGTATAAAAAACCTCTTTTAATGTTTTGATTTTAAGTTAAATTTTTATCTATATGATCAATAGAGGTTTTGTAACTGTTCATTAACAATCACAACAACACTTCAATCTCTTTGCTGTCATTTTGAATATTTTTCTCTTTAACTATCCTATCTTCTTTTAGTTTTATCGCTAACTCTTTATCTGTTAAGCTTAATATCTGCATAGCAAGATAAGAGGCATTGATAGCTCCAGCTTTCCCAAGAGCTACAGTAGCAACTGGCATACCAGAAGGCATCTGAACAGTGCTAAGCATAGCATCCATACCATCCATAGCACCTCCTTTCATAGGCACTCCAATAACTGGTTTGGTAGTGTTCGCTGCTACTGCTCCTGCTAAATGAGCCGCCATTCCCGCTGCTGCTATAAATACTTTTGCACCTTTTTTTTCAGCTTCTATAATATAATCTTTTGTTCGTTTGGGGCTTCTGTGGGCTGAACTGATTATCACTTCATACCTAACTCCAAAAGATTCCATAGTATCTATACAATTTTTAATAACCTCATAGTCGCTTTTACTTCCCATAATAATTGAAACAAAATTCATAATAATCCTCCTAAATATATTGTTAAACTGGTTGTTAATCCAGCAAAAAATCCTGCGACTATATCGTCGCCCATAACTCCTAGTCCACCTTTGACATTTTTGTCAATCTTTCCTATGATTGATGGTTTTAAAATATCAAACAACCTAAAATATATAAAACTAAAGATAGCATACCATAACCAATTGTCAGTTGTAGCTCCAGATATAACAAAAGCAAACCACATACCTACTAACTCATCTATGACTATGATTTTACTATCGTGAGTCTTTGTCTCTTTTTCGTATATATCTATTTGTTTGATAAAAATTATGCTTATAAGTATAGTAAGTAAAAATATAGTAGAAGGATGTAGTAACTGTATAAGCAAAATGACAAAAAACAAACTTATCAAACTACCAACGGTGCCAGGTGCAACGGGACTAAGGCCTGAGTATGCAACTGTTAAGAAAAATTTTCGTATTTTCATCATAACCCACCTGGCATAGATATATCCATCTTTGTTTCCATATTTGTGTCTATTTGTTCTGAAAACTCAGTTGTTGTAGGCGAATATTTGCTGTTGTCATCTATAAATCTTGTTTTGTTTTTTTGAAATATAAGTTTGACAGTGCCTATTGGTCCATTTCGCTGTTTTCCTATGATTATCTCTGCTTCTTCATCTATCTTTGTTCTAAAGTTGCTGATATATTTATCCCCTTTTGCCCTCGCTTCTTTCTCTTTTCTGTTCTCTTCTCTTTCACGGTAAACATCATCTCTGTAAATAAACATAATTATATCAGCATCTTGCTCAATAGAACCAGACTCACGAAGATCACTAAGCATTGGTCGTTTGTCTGGTCTACTTTCTAAACCTCTGTTTAATTGAGACAGTGCAACTATTGGTATATTTAACTCTCTTGCTAACATCTTAAGTCCTCTACTTATCTCTGAAACCTCGATATGCCTATCTTTTGTGGATGTGCCTTGCATTAGCTGGAGATAATCTATCATCACCATAGATATATTGTTCTCTTTCTTTTGTGCTATCTTTCGCACCCTTGCTCTTAGTTGGTTTATATTGAGACTACTGCCATCATCTACCCAAAGTTTAAGCTGATTTAATTCGTCCATAGCTTTGGTCATTTGAGTTAGTTGTATATCATCAAGTTTTCCCATCCTTAAATCTTGTAGAGGTATAGATGTTTTTGAGCTTAAAATTCTAAGAAGCAGTTGGTGTGTTGGCATCTCAAGTGAAAATAGTATCACTCCTTTGCCAATATTTAAGTTTTTTTCTGCAATATTTAACATAAAAGCAGTTTTGCCCATAGATGGTCTTGCTGCTATTATCACCAAATCTCCACCACCAAAACCTGTCGTATTTTTATCAAGTTCAACAAAACCTGTCGTTTCGCCTATGAGATAACTATCCCCTTTAGTTTTCATAAGTTTGATATGATCAAGAGTCTCTTGGACTATTGTAGGCATATCTTTTATATCTACAGAAGCGGAGTCGGTACTGATTTTATATAGTTCATTTTGTACTATATCCAATGCATTTATAGATGAATTATTTTCATTTTCGACCTCTTTTTGAATTGTGTGAGCTAGTGCTGATAACTCTCTTTTGACTGAACTATCTTTTATCTCTGCTATATATGCTTTGATATTTGATATGGGATTAGCAGATATAATCTCAAGTAAAATCTCATCGTCTAACTCATCTGTCGAACTTTTTTTTCGTATAAAATCTTCATCTATTGGTAGATCTTCATTGTGAAGTTTTTGCATAATCTCAAATAGTTTTTTGTGAGCAGGTAGATAAAAATCAGTTGATTTTAAAACCCCCAACACATCTTCTATAATCATATTGTCAAAGAGTATTGAGCTTAATACAGATCTTTCTATATTTATTTTATATATTTGATCCATTAAGTTACCAACGAACAGTGTGTATAGTCGCCATTTGCTATATTTAAAAGATTTGCTTTGTGATTCATATTTGCTACTGCTATTGGTATTTGATTGTCTTTTGCTAAAGCTATTGCTGTATCATCCATCACTTTTATATGGTCTTTTAAAGCTTCATCATATGATATTTTGTCTATCTTCATAGCATCGTCATATAATGCTGGGTCTTTATCAAATACACCATCAACTTTAGTAGCTTTGATAAGTATAGTAGCTTCTATCTCGCTTGCTCTTAGTGTAGCTGCTGTATCGGTTGTAAAAAATGGATTGCCAGTGCCTGAACTAAATATCACAACTCTGCCTTTTTCAAGATGTCTTATAGCTCGACGAACTATAAACGGCTCAGATATTTGCTCCATTTTTATAGCGGTTTGATGTCTTGTTTGCACTCCTATGTGTTCAAGTGATTCTACGATAGCTATGCCATTTATTGTTGTCGCTAACATACCCATATAATCACCACTTGTTCTACGAATGACACCATCTTTCGCTGCAGATACACCACGAATGATATTCCCACCACCAATTACTATGCCAACTTGAATGCCATTTTTAACCAGAAGTTTAATCTCGTGGGCTATATAGTCTAAAACCTTAGTATCTATGCCATAACCACCTTCGCCTGCAAGTGCTTCACCTGAAAACTTTACTAAAATTCTTTTGTTTTTCATCAGTTACCCTTTTTACTATTTTATCAAAAATATATAAAATATAGATGCAAATTTTAGTTTTTTTTGATAATATATGTCAAGGAGAGAATATGAGGGAAATAAAATACGATGAGATAGTGAAGGTTGTCAAAAATATGATAATACAATGTGGCACAGTATTGCCAAAAGATGCTTATGAAGCTATCAAAAAATCATATGAAACAGAAAAATCAGAAGTAGCAAAAGAGGTATTGGCACAACTACTTGAAAATGCCGATATAGCAAAAGATGAGAAAAGACCACTTTGTCAAGATACTGGTTTAGCAGTATTTTTTGTAGATTTTGGTGAAGATGTCAAAGTTGTAGGAGGTAGTTTAAGAGATGCTATAAATGAAGCTACCCAAACAGGATACAAAGAGGCATATCTGCGAGCTAGCACTTGTGAGCCATTTAGTAGAGCAAACTTGAAAGATAGTGTTGGTTATAATCTGCCAGCAATTATCCATTTTGATATAGTAAAAGGTGACAAGATTGATATATCGTATGCAGCAAAAGGCGGTGGCAGTGAAAATGTATCAAGAGCGACTGTTTTTCCACCAGCAGCTGGAAAGAAAGGTATTATAAACTATGTTAAAGAGGTGATAAGTCAAGCAGGTGGCAACCCTTGTCCGCCTCTTACGGTAGGAGTTGGAATTGGTGGGACATTTGAAAAAGCTTGTATATCATCAAAACATGCTTTGTTTCGTGATATTGGAAGTGTAAACAAAGACAATGAGATGGCAAAGATGGAAGATGAGATAAAAAATGAACTAAACAAATTAGGAATCGGTGCTATGGGTATGGGTGGCACTCAAACAGTATTGGCAGTTCATATAGAGTCAAACCCTTGTCATATAGCTTCGTTGCCTGTATCGGTCAATGTTCAGTGTCACAGTAGCAGACACTCACATATCACAATATAAAGGATATCTATGAGTAAAACATATAAACTAACTACACCATTAAATGAGAAAGAGACAAGAGAGTTAAAAGCAGGAGATATAGTTTTGCTTACTGGCAAACTATACACAGCAAGAGATGCCGCACACAAAAAACTAACAGACCTTATTGCTTTGGGCAAAGAGTTGCCATTTGATATAAAAGGCAGTGTGATATATTTTGTAGGTCCTACACCAGCAAAACCAGGTGAACCTATAGGAAGTGCTGGACCTACTACAAGCTATCGTATGGATAGTTATAGTCCTACTATGATATCAAATGGTAGTTTGGGTATGATAGGCAAAGGCAAACGAAATCAAGAGGTCAAAGATGCTTGTAAAAAATATGGTGCTATATATTTTGGAGCTACTGGTGGAGCTGGAGCATTGCTTGGCAAAAAGATAAAAAGCTCTAAAATCATAGCATATGAAGAGTTAGGACCTGAAGCAGTTCGTGAGTTGGAAGTGGTTGATTTTCCTGTAACTGTAATAAACGATTCATATGGTGATGACTTGTATCAAATAGGTAGACAGAAGTTTGAACAATTTTCTTAAAAATAGTTAAAACTACAAAAACCAATATCGCTTGAAAAGGCTAAAATTAAACTAGCCCTCAAGCTATTTTAGATGGAGATTTTTAGAGATACTCTAAATAGTTGCAAGATAAATTATTTTCCTAAAAATCCTATCTTTAGAAGAGATTTAATCTACCTTGCACTCTATTTAGCTCATTTAAACCTGTAAATTTATTTAGAAATATCTAACAAGAGTAATTAGACACAAACTCAAAAGCAGTTGGTCTAGCTTCATCTGGTCGGACTTGTTTCTCAAACTGATAGTGCTGATATGTATCTATCATATCGTCAGTAAATACTGGTTTTAGAAAATCGTTGTCTTTTATCAATGACTCTAAAGCTTCTCTTAAAGTATGTGGCATCTGTTTGATATCTTTTGCTCGTATCTCATCCAATGTTAATTCAAACAGATCTTCATCCATAGGTCCTATTGGTTCTATTTTGTTTTTGATACCATCAATTCCTGCCATCATAAGCACCGCAAAAGCTAGATATGGATTTGCTGTACTATCTGGAAATCTCATCTCTAACCTTGTAGCACCCTCACCAGAACCCCATGGAACTCTACAAGCTGCTGATCTATTTTGTGCCGAATATGTCAAGATATTTGGTGCTTCAAATCCAGGTATAAGTCTTTTGTATGAGTTGGTGCTAGCATTGGTAAATGCAGCTACTGCTTTTGCATGTTTAAAGACACCACCAGCATAATATCTTGCATTGTCACTTAAGTTGCCGTATGAACCTTTGTTGTAGAATGTATTTACACCATCTTTCCATATACTTTGATGCACATGCATACCGTTGCCGTTGTCACCTATGATTGGTTTTGGCATAAATGTAGCAGTTTTACCGTTTAGATGAGCTACCATTTTGATTACATATTTAAGTTTTTGGACATTGTCAGCAGCTTCAACCAAAGTGTTGTATGCTATACCTATCTCGTGTTGTCCTTGGGCTACTTCGTGGTGACCCAACATCACGGTCAAACCGACCTCTTCTAATACTAACATAATTTCAGATCGTAAATCCACACCTTTATCTATAGGAGCTACTGGAAAGTATCCACCTTTTGTGCCAGCTATGTGTGACATATTGCCACCTTCATAATCTGTATCTCTATTCCAGCTACCATCTTCAGTATCTACCTTGTAAAAGGCACTATTTTCATCATCTCTAAATCTTACACTATCAAAGACAAAAAACTCATTTTCTGGACCAAAATATGCTATATCTCCTACATCTGCCTCTGCTAGATATTCAAGCGATTTTTGAGCTATGCTTCGTGGGCATTTTGCATACATCTCATCATTGTATATATCATATACACTACATATGACGATGATTGTTACATCAGCTGTAAATGGATCTAAAAATGCACTTTTGACATCTGGTTTGAGTATCATATCTGATTTGTTTATAGGTTGCCATGCTTCTATACTACTACCATCAAATGGCAAACCATTTTTAATCAACTTTTCATCTACTGCACTATATCTATAAGTTATATGATGCCAAGCACCTTTGATATCTGTAAATCTAAAATCTACAAACTCCACCTCTTTGTTTTTGCAAAATTCAAAAAACTCTTCATTATTTTTTACAAACTTTCCCATGTTTATCCTTTTTATAAATTTACCCATTATACCACAATAAGATAAAATTATCTTTTATGATGCTTTAAAGCTATCTTTAGATGCTTGTAGCTCCTTTTTTAGATATAGACCTGTTTGACTTTTGGACTTTTTGTGATTTGAAGCGAGATACTCAGGGTCGCCACTATCAACTATCTTGCCACCTTTGTCACCACCATCTGGTCCCATATCTATGATCCAATCTGCATTTTTGATTATATCTAAGTTGTGTTCAATCACCACAACGGAGTTACCAAGCTCTACGAGATGATGAAGCACTGAGGTTAGTCTATCTACATCTGCAAAGTGCAAACCAGTAGTTGGTTCATCCAATATATAAAGTGTCTTTCCTGTCTCTTTTTTTGATAACTCTTTTGAGAGTTTGATTCGTTGGGCTTCGCCACCACTCAATGTCGTAGCATTTTGTCCTAATGTTATATATCCTAAGCCTACATCCATGAGGGTTTGAAGTTTGTTTTTTAGTTTTGGAATTTTATCAAAAAAGAGTATAGCTTCATCTACACTCATAGATAATACATCTGATATTGATTTTGTTTTGTATTTTATCTGTATTGTTTGGTCGTTGTATCTTGCACCATGACAACTTTCACATTTGACCATAATATCAGGTAAAAAGTGCATCTCAATCTTATTTTCGCCCTCTCCTTGACACTTTTCACATCTGCCACCTTTGACATTGAAAGAGAATCGTCCTATACCATATCCACGAAGTTTGGCTTCTTTGGTTTCACTAAAAAGTTTTCTCAAATCATCCATAACAGAGGTGTATGTAGCAGGATTTGAACGAGGAGTTCTACCTATAGCACTTTGGTCTAAATATATCACTTTGTCAAGTTGTTCCAAACCATCTATAGTCACACCATCTATTTTTGTCACTTTTTTTGCATGATTTAGTATCTCTTTGGCTACTGGCAAGATTGTTTGAAGTATCAACGATGATTTACCACTGCCACTGACACCTGTAATTGCACAAAAATTTTGAAGAGGTATATCTACATCAAGGTTTTTTATATTGTTTATATTGACATTTTTTATTTTTATCCAATTTTGTTGTGGTCTTCTATAAAAATATCTTATATCTTTCGTCCCATTTAGATACAAAGCTGTAGTTGTATTTGATTTGAGAAGTTTTTTCATATCGCCGTTAAATACTATTTGTCCCCCATATTTGCCAGCTAAAGGACCTATATCTACTATATGGTCAGCTTCATTCATAGTCTCTTTGTCATGCTCTACTACTATGACTGTATTTCCTTTGTCTCTTAGTGATTTTAGTGTTTTTATAAGTTTTTTGGTATCTCGTTCGTGAAGTCCGATAGATGGTTCATCAAGCACATACAACACACCTGTCAAGCCTGAACCTATCTGTGAAGCTACTCTTATTCGTTGGGCTTCACCTCCACTTATGCTTCTAGCATCTCGCCCTAAAGTGATATAACCTAATCCTACATCGGATAAAAAATACAATCTTTCACTTATCTCTTTTAATATAGGAGCAGATATGAGCTTTTGAGTTTTGTCAAAATATTTGAAGTTTGTTGTATCGTTAAAAAATTCAGTACTTAAAGATATAGGCATATTTAATATATCTCGTATATATTTGTTTGCTACTTTGACATTTGATGATGATTTGTTTAGTCTATCTCCACCACAACTATCACAAACTTTTTCTATCATATAAGATGTTCTATCTTTTTCATCTTTTATCATATCGTATGCAATTTTGATGATACCATCCCACTTTCTATTTAATCTATGCCTTTTCCAGCTAAACTTGAAAGTCGTAGCACTGCCGTGTAGTATAGCTTTTTGTTGAAAATCTGGAAGTTTATCAAACTGCAAACTCATATCTATATCATCTGCTTGGCAAAATGCTTTTAACATCTTGAAATAATAGCTTTTGTTAAAACCATAAAACACACGAATAGCTCCATCGTTTATAGTTTTGCTACTATCAACAACTTTTTTCATATCAAGTGTCCATCTTATGCCAAGACCATCACAAAAAGCACATGCACCTTTGGGTGAGTTAAAAGAAAAGCTAAGTGGTTCAAGTGCTTCAAAAGATATCTTACAATCAAAACAAGCCATATGTTCACTATAGTGAATAAATGGTTGTGTTCCAAGCTCTTCGTGGTTTAATATATTTATCTCTAACTCTCCAAAACTTTCTTTCAGAGCCTTCTCTACACTTTGGGCTATTCTTTGTTCGTTTTTTTTATTTATAACCACTCTGTCTACTACTACTTTTATAGTATGCATCTTGGTTTTTGATAGTTCCATATCTTCATCCAATCGCACCATGACACCATCTATCATAGCACGAACATAACCTTTTGATTTTAGGTTTTCTATAAGTTCAACGAAGCTGCCCTTTTTGCTATTGATAAGTGGAGCCATCAAGATAGCTTTTGTGTCTGTAGGTAAAGTGAGCACTTGATTTATCACATCGTTTGTTGTCATTTGTGAGATTTTTTTATTGCATTTGTGACAATACTGCACTCCAACTCTGGCATATAAAAGTCTAAGATAATCATATATCTCAGTGATAGTTCCTACTGTTGATCGTGGGTTTTTGCTAGTTGATTTTTGATCAATTGCAATAGCAGGAGTAAGACCGACTATTTTTCGCACATCTGGTTTGCCAATTTTGTCCAAAAATTGTCTTGCATATGCACTTAAACTCTCTATATATCTTCTTTGACCTTCTGCATATATTGTATCAAAAGCAAGTGTAGATTTGCCACTACCACTTAAACCTGTAAATACTATTAGTTTATTTTTGGGGATTTTTATATCTATATTTTTTAAGTTGTGTTCATTTGCACCGTATATCTCTATCATATTTTTCATAATATCATTTTATCCAAATAGACTTAAGGTCAGTGCTAAAATATCTTTTACTATAGCTTAAACTTTTGTTTTTATACTAGATTTGTCACACAGTGTAAAGATAAACTTAAGATCACACAATTTTTGTAGCACTCTTGTCATATTGGTTATAACTGTATCATAAATTTTGTTTTTTATCATAAGTTTAAATATTTTAAAAAATATTAATAAAATTTAAGATAGTTTTTGTATAATAGAATTGTTAAAACAAAAAGGAACAAATAGACAAAAATTATATTTGTATTGTTTTTAATAAGTTCTGTTGGTTATGCATCTGACTATTTAAGAAGAGTTAAGTCATAGTAAAATCGTTTTTAAAATAAGATTTTGACATAAAATGGAACAAAACTTTAGATACAGGTTCTTTAGTTTTGGGTGAAAAAGTCAAAATCACAGTAGATATTGAAGCAAATAAACAAAAATAAGTCATCTATTGCTTCTATCATCTAAAGGAGAGATCATGAAAAATAAAGCCACTATTGTATTGGATATAAACAACCAAAAAAAGGAATATAGCTATGATATATTAGATAGCACACGAGGTCCCAAAAGTATAGATATGAGAACATTTTATAAAGAGAGTGGGCTATTTACTTATGATGTGGGTTTCACATCTACAGCTTCTTGTTCATCAAGCATCACATATATAGATGGTGAAAAAGGGGAGCTTAGGTATAGGGGATATGAGATAGAAAAATTGGTATCAAACCATAGTTATCTTGAGGTTTGTTATCTGCTTTTAAATGAAAAATTACCTTCAAAAGAGCAATTAAAAAATTTTGATATAGAGTTAAGACATAGGTCATTTTTGCACGAAGGACTTAAAAATATTTTTAGTGCATTTCCAGACAATGCCCACCCTATGGCTACACTTAGTGCTGGAGTTACATCTTTGGCCTCATTTTATTTTGACCACATAAATATAAAAGATGATTTAGGGTATAAAGAGATGGCATATAGATTGATAGCCAAAATTCCCACAGTAGCTGCATTTAGCTTTAGACATAGTATTGGCATACCATTTATAGAACCAGATATCAACTTAAGTTTTACTGAAAACTTTCTTTTTATGCTTCGTGCTTATCCTCACCACAATCTTAAAGTTACTAAAGATGGTCAAGAAAAGATAGACCCAGTTGAGATAAAAGCACTTGATACTATATTTAGCTTGCATGCAGACCACGAACAAAATGCATCTACAACAGTAGTTCGCACTGTAGCATCAACTGGAGCTCACCCTTATGTAGCGATATCTGCTGGTATCAATGCCTTGTGGGGTAGGGCTCATGGTGGTGCAAACGAATCAGTCATAGCACAACTACAGATGATAGGAAGTGTAGATAATGTAGATAAATATATCAAAAAAGCAAAAGATCCAAACGATGAGTTTAGACTCATGGGGTTTGGGCATAGAGTTTATAAAAATTTTGACCCAAGAGCTAAGGTGCTTAAAAAACTTCAAGATGAACTAAAACAAACTATACATTTGGACTCACATCTTTTAGATATTGCTACTAAAATAGAGACCATAGCATTAAATGATGAATACTTTATCAAACGAAACTTGTATCCAAATATAGACTTCTACTCTGGTATCATATTGACAGCATTAAGAATACCCAAACAGATGTTTACTGCTATATTTGTCATAGGCAGAACAGTTGGTTGGATCACTCAATATATTGAGTTTAAAAAAGACAAACAATCAAAAATAGCAAGACCAAGACAGATTTATAAAGGAAAATAATCTATCTTGTGAACAATTGTTTCTTTAGGTTTCTATCAAGAAAGATCTCTTTGGATAAAATCAATCGCAGTTGCAAATAGTTTTGTTGTTTTATTTGAGAGTTAACTTAGTTGTCAAGCTTTTGGATGCTTGATAGTATGACAATTTTAACACTTAAGTGCTACATTCACAAGTGGTTGATTTGGTATTGTCTATATCTTATTTTCGTTAATTATATTTACAATATCATCGACACTTAAAAGCTTGCCGCTACTTTTTACAACTGAATCAATCACCAATCCAGGTGTGCTCATAACTTCATACTCCATAATTTTTACAATATCATCAACTTTTTCGATACTATGAAACCCACCAATTTTTGACAATGCTTCTTTGACATTGTTTTCAAGTGCTTTACATTTTGCACAACCAGTGCCCAATATCTCTATTTTCATATTTTTTCCTTTTTTCTTTTTATAAATTTTGCTATTGCCATTGTAATTGGTCATAATAAGTTTTTGCATTGCTTATTGACAAAGAATCAAAATGTTTGTAAAAGCTAAATTTTTCATCTTTGATATGTTTTTTTATATCTTGTCTGTCAATATTATTTTCATAAGCTTTTTTCACACTTGATTTTAATATGTTTAGATACTCAAGATTGTTTTTGTATGAATTTTTATCATACTCTTTTCCATGACCACCAAGTACATATTTTATATTCATACTTTGCAGTTTTTCTAATGCTTTTATCCAATTGTCAATATCGCTATATTTGCCATACTTTATAAACCTTCCATTGAATACTGTATTTCCAGTAAATATAAAATCCTCTTTTGGCACATATACTGATATATCAGAAGCACTATTTGATCCAGGACTTAGTTTTAATACTTCAATATTTAGTTTAGAGCCTTTTATCACATATCTCTCATCGGTTAGGATATCTGGTTGAACAACTTTTGAATTTGCATATTGCTCTTTTGTCGTAACACTTGGGATTCTTGTAAATTTATCTGGGTTTTCCTCTAGCTCTTTTACAATTGTCTTGTGAGCAATGATTGGAATATGGTTTTGTTTATAATAGCTAGCACCAGTATATCTGTCATCATGAAAGTTTGTAGCAATCACTTGTGTGACCTTTTTTCCATTATGCTTTTTGATATATTCATTTAACTCTTTTGCAAAGTTATATGTAGGACCTGGCTCTATGACCACAATGCTGTCGCCTTTGTCTATGTAACAAACATTTGATACAAACCCTTTGTTTGATTTCGTTGGTGGATTAAAATCTCCTATGAAACATCTAATATTTTTTGTAATATCTATAGGTTTTAGCTCATAGATGTTTGCAAACAAGCTTGTGCTTACTAAAAAACTGACTAATAATATCTTTTTCATTCTTTTTTCCTTTTTCTAATTTGTACAACAACAACCACAAGATGAGTTATCTTCTGATTGTGTGTATATTTTTATAAGCTCTTTTATATCTTTTGAGCAACATATTCGTGATGGATTTTTGACTTTACACTCACTTCCTGTGCAAGCTTTAGTGTTCTCTTTGATCTTTTGTAAAGTTGTATATCCTTTTTGTATTGAATCTACTATTGTTTTTTTATTCACCTGGATACAATAACATACTAAATCACTATCTTTTAAATTTTCTATTTTCAAGCTTGTCTCCTTATAAAATTAAGTTAAACAAATAACCAATACAAACTATTGCAAACCCTACAATTGTAAAAAACAAAGCTATGAGTCTGATATCTAATATTCTTTTTAAAATCATAGCTTCTGGTAAACTAAGTGCTGTAATTGCCATCATAAAACTAAGTGCAGTTCCAAGTAGCATACCTTTTGATGTCAGCACCTCAATAAGTGGCATCACTCCTGCTGCATTTGAATAGATAGGAATCCCTGCGAGCACTGCTACAAGTGGTGCAAATGGGTTGTTTGCACCTGCGTACTGCACTATCAAATCAGCAGGAACATATCCGTGTATCAAAGCACCAATACCAACTCCAATTAAAACATAAAACCAAATCTTAGAAAATATATCAGCTGTATAATCCCAAGACTCTTTGACTCTTTGTTTAGATGTAAGCTTTATCTGCACATCTTCAAGTTCGCCCTGCATAGGTGTCACAGGGATTAGGATATATCTTTGCATATTCATTTTTCCTATAAAATATCCACCAAATATCGCTACAAGCAAACCAAACCCTATATAAATAGCAGTTATTTTCCAACCAAAAAGCCCAAATAGAAGTGCTATGGCTATCTCATTGTTCATAGGACTTGATATAAGAAAACTAAATGTAACTCCAAGTGGAATCCTAGCTTGTATAAAACCCAAAAACAAAGGTATCGCACTACAGCTACAAAATGGTGTGATAATCCCAAACAATGAAGCTAATACATTTCCTGTAAATTCTGATTTACCTTGAAGATAGACTCTTACTTTTTGGGTATTAAAATGAGTTCTTAAATATGAAACTGCAAATATGATAGTGATCAACAAAAACCATATTTTGATACTATCATAGATAAAAAAGTTTATAGTATCGTTTATGCGACCTTCTAGTCCTAGATAATCTACTGTTAGATAATCAACCGCTTCTTTCCACATCAAAAGGCCTTTTTTATTTCAGGTAATAATACCTTCTCAATCTTTTCATATGTATCTACAAAAGCATCAAACTCTTTTCCACTAGGATCTGCAAAACCAATATGAATCTTTTTTACTGGTTTTGCAAAAGTAGGGCAACTCTCTTTTGCATCATCGCAAACAGTGACAATCAGGTCAAAATCTTCATCTATGATTTTATCAATAGTTTTTGAGTGATATTTTTCATCCCATATGCCATTTAAGATCAATACCTTTTTTGCATTTGAGTTTATATTGCCACTTGCTTTTACACCGCTACTTTTTGCAATCACTCCATCAAGCTTGGCATTGATAAGTGCTTCGCTTATGATACTTCTGCAACTATTGCCAGTGCACAAAACTAATACCTTTTTGTTTCTCATCTTTTGCTTAAAAATAAAAATTTCATCATAAATCCAAGCATCAAAATAGAGGCTATTGTATGAACGATACTAAACTCTTCATTGTCGTTTATGATTATACCACTTAAAAGATTTGGAAAATAAAGATCCAACAAATATCCAAATATCAAACTAAATATTCCAATAACCCCAAGATATATAACCAAAGCTTTTTTGCCTAATGTTTGCAAAACAACTCCCATAGTCACACTATTTGTTGCAGGTCCAGCACTTAGAAGTATAAAAGCCGCCCCTCCACTTAATCCACCTGCAATAAGCGAAGCAGCTATTGGAAGTGAAGCAGTCGCACAAATATACAACGGCATAGAAAATATCAATATCAAAATATATGCCAACATCCTGTTTTCATTTAGATGCTCCATAATATTTTGTGGCATAAATGTAGCGATAAGCGATCCTAAGATTAGTCCAAAAAAAAGTGGTTTTGCAAAATCTTTAAAGATATCATTTATAGCATAATCAAACATCACTTTTAGGCTAAATTTTTCTTTTGTTTTTTTATCGCTACAAGATGAATTGGCACAGCAAGATATCTCTTTGTCTTCATCTATATCATCTACTTTGGCAAATAAATTTTGCAAAACTCCAGCAACTACAGCAATGATAAGTGAGGTTACAACTCTATAAATAGTAAATATCCAACCAAAAAACCCATAAGTAGCCAATATACTATCTGCTCCAGTGATTGGAGTGGAGATCAAAAAACTAAGAACAGACCCGCTACTTGCTCCCTCTTTTTTCAAACTTGTCGCAAATGGAATGACACTACAACTACAAAGAGGCAATGGTATCCCAAAAATAGATGCTTTTATTGCTGAACCTAAGTTATCTCGTCCTAAATGATTTTTGATAAAATCAGTCGGTATGATCTGCTTTAAAACACCAGTAATCAAAACACCAAATATGATATAGATTGCCATATCTTGAGTCAAAATCCAAAAATTTTCTAAAAAGAGTGTAAAAGTTTGCATCTAATTTTCCATTTTGCAACTATGTATAAGTTTTGGAGTATCAAGTTCAAGAAAACTTATCTCTTTTAAGATATCTTGCCTGAAAATATCCAATGGCGATCTTATGCTATAATATGCCCAACGACCAACTCTTTCTACTTTTAAAAAGCCTGCTTCTTTTAATATCTTCAAGTGTCTTGACGCTCTTGATTGAATCATACCAAATGAGTTTTCAATATCACACACACAAACTTTGCCATTTTCGCTTATAAACCTAACTATCTTCAATCTTGTTTCATCGTTTAACGAGCTTATTGTTTTGAGAAATTGATCCAATTGTTGCTTTTCCTTATTTTTTTGACATTATACCATATCTATGCTTAAATCAAGATATATTGATATATGACACAAAACAACAAGTGGAAATATATACTCTTTTAGTTTTTTTATGTCACAGTTGAAAGTTTTAAATGGTGTAGTTTAGTCTTGTTTTTGTAGTTTGTTAGATGATTATATCTAATCCAAAGTGATCAGATAGTTTTATATTGTTTTGTATATTGTCAATAGATTGTATGGTTTTTGGTTGTTTACAATTTTTAGTATATAAATGGTCTATTGATAGTTTGTTTATTGGTTGGATATTATTTTTTGTTACAATATCAAAATCACTAAAAGTATCTATCATCAAATTATACACATTTTGTGGTGAATATTTTCTTGGTATTCTTTGATTAAAATCTCCCATAATTAAAGTTTTGTTTTCAAATCTTGGTAAAATAGTTTGAAGCCCTTTTAGACAGTCAATATGATCTTGCCAAGGTTGTTTGTCTTTTCTCCCACTTCTAACATGAGCATCTTTCCATGGAATACAAACTCCTAGGATATTGATCCCTTGAGTTGTTCCTGAAACAAATCTGCCACTTGGTATATTTGTATCTCCTATATCATCAATATTGCTCCAAGGTGTTTTTGAGATTAAAATGACCTTTCTTCAAGGTATCATTACAAATTGGAGTTTTTTCTATATATCAAGTAATTTTCAAAAAATATTAAGAATATTATGTTACAATATCACAAGAGGTTCGACTCATCATAGGTTGGGCTTCCACTATATGGCTGAAGCCATAGCTGTAAAAGGATTATTTATATGAGGTATATGGCGAACATGGCTGAAAATAGTTTCAACCAAACCTATGATGAGAGGAGTTTAAGATGAAAACAAAAAACAATATTTTAAACCTAACTACCCAACTCAAACAAACTATGCTCAAAACCACTTTTGTAGCTAGTGCTTTAGTGTTTGGAGTTACCAGTACAAATGCAACGACCAAAACATATGTGGGTGTAAGTGTAACAGGTGGCGGCAGTGATGATGTCTCAACTCTGTCAGCCCAACAAGGTGCTGTAGCTCACGAAACCGCGGTGAAAAATTGTGCCAAGATGGTAGCAGATGGTTCTAGTATAGGCACTACATATCTAAATATCTGGAGACTACCAAGTGTAGAAGAGTTAGAAAGATTAGGAGTCAAGCATACTAGCCCGGCCTATCTATGGACTTCCACCCGTAAAGACAAAGTCGACGGTATTGGCGACTGGGTGACAATTAGACTCTCAGATGACCATTGGAACATCAACTTCTACAACAACATCAATGCATATAGATGTGTCAAGTAGGTTGTAGGGTTTATCCAGATAAGAGTATAAAACTTTCGACAAGACAAGGAGATCCTTTTTGTAATATGAAAAAATACTAAAATCCACCAATATAGCAAGAAGTATCAATACTTTTCAAACAATATTGTCTTGTACTCATCGTCCCTTGACTGTGAGACGATCTAACTATTTTTAATCTTGTTTCATCGTTTAGCGAGCTTATTGTTTTGAGGGATCCATCCAATTGTTGCTTTTCCTTATTTTTTTGACATTTTACCATATCTATGCTTAAATCAAGATATATTGATATATGACACAAAACAACAAGT
>JAOZJU010000056.1 GCA_029935705.1 Arcobacteraceae bacterium | reverse complement strand
TCCTATAGATAAACATAAAAAACCAGACCTAACTCCACTTATAAAGGCTAGTGAATCAATAGGAAAAGTGCTCAAAATTGGTGATATAGTGATATATGAAAGCACTGTCTATCCTGGTGCGACAGAAGAGGAGTGTGTGCCAATTTTAGAAAAAGTAAGTGGTTTAAAATTTAATAAAGATTTTTTCTGTGGCTATAGTCCAGAGAGAATAAACCCAGGAGACAAAGAGCATACAGTCACTAAGATACTAAAAGTGACAAGTGGTAGCACACCTGAGATAGGAAAAAAAGTAGATGAACTTTATGCAAGCATCATCACAGCTGGAACACACCTTGCACCTACAATCAAAGTAGCAGAAGCAGCAAAAGTGATAGAAAATAGCCAAAGAGATATAAATATAGCATTTGTAAATGAACTTAGTATGATATTTAACCGTCTTGATATAGATACTTCTGCCGTGCTAGAAGCAGCAGGGACGAAATGGAACTTTTTGCCATTTCGCCCTGGTCTAGTAGGTGGGCATTGTATCGGTGTAGATCCATATTATCTTACTCATAAAGCTCAAGAGGTAGGATATAATCCAGAGATTATATTAGCAGGAAGACGACTAAATGATAATATGGGTATATATGTAGCTTCTCAAGTGATAAAATTGATGATCAAAAAAGGTTATAAAGTAGATGGTGCAAGAGTATTAGTGCTAGGTATTACTTTTAAAGAGAACTGCCCAGATATAAGAAACTCAAGGGTTATTGATGTAATACAAGAGCTTACAGAGTTTGGATGTCAAGTAGATGTATATGACCCGTGGGCAGATAAAGTGGAAGTAAAAAAAGAGTATAAAATAGATTTGATAGAAAGTCTTGAACATAAAACTTATGCTACTTCAATAGTAGCAGTTGGTCATGATGAATTTAAAAAATTAGATATAAATAGTATAAAAAATGGGAAAGATGCTATAGTATATGATTTAAAATCTGTATTAGATTTAAATAAAGTAGATGGGAGATTATGATGAATATTAAAAACTTTGCTCTTCTTGGAGCATCAGGATATATAGCACCAAGACATATGCAAGCTATAAAAGAAACGGGCAATGATCTAATAGCTGCACTTGACCCTTATGATGGTATTGGTATCATGGATAGTAATTTTCCACAAGCTTCATTTTTCACAGAGTTTGAAAGATTTGACAGATTTGTAGATAAGTGGCACAGAGAAGAAGAAAAAAGAATATCGTATATGAGTATTGCTACTCCAAACTATTTGCATGATGCACATATAAGATTTGCACTCAAAAGTGGATGTGATGCTATTTGTGAAAAACCACTTGTATTAAATCCTCACAATCTTGACCAACTCAAAGTGATAGAAAACGAAACAGGTAAAAAAATTAATACTATACTTCAGCTTAGACTTCATCCTTCAATAATAGCATTAAAAGAAAAAGTAAGCAAAGAGTTAGAAAACAATCCAAATAAGATTTATAATATTGATTTAACTTATCTTACAAGTCGTGGGAAATGGTACTTTGTATCTTGGAAAGGTGATGAAGCAAAATCAGGTGGGATAGCATCAAATATTGGTGTTCATTTTTATGATATGCTTTCTTGGATATTTGGTGAAGTAAAAGAAAATATAGTGCATATTAAAACTCCAGATGCAAACTCTGGAATATTGGCACTTAAAAATGCAAATGTCCGTTGGTTTTTGTCTGTAAACTATGACTATATTCCCCAAGAGATAAAAGCTCAAGGTCAAACTACATTTAGAAGCATAACTGTAGATGGCGATGAGATAGAATTTTCTGGTGGATTTAAAGATCTTCATACTACAAGCTATGAAGAGATACTAAAAGGTAATGGCTTTGGTCTTGATGATGCTTATGGAAGTATAGATATAGTTTCACAAATAAGAGTTATGCAACCTATTGGATTAAAAGGTGAATTTCACCCTTATGCAAAGAAAGTGATGGTTTAATCATGGCTAAGTTTTTTACACACAAATCAGTATTTGTAGATGAAAATGTAACGATAGGAGAGGATACTAAGATTTGGCATTTTTCACATATTCTTAGTGGCTCAAATATAGGATCAAAATGTTCATTTGGACAAAATTGTGTAGTAGGTCCAAATGTAACTATGGGAAATGGTATAAAAGTACAAAACAATATCTCTATATATGAAGGTGTAGAGATAGAAGATGATGTATTTTTGGGACCCTCTATGGTGTTTACAAATATTATAAATCCTAGAAGTTTTATAGTAAGAAAAAAAGAGTTTAAAAAAACAGTTCTTAAAAAAGGTTGCACGATAGGAGCAAATGCAACTATAGTATGTGGAGTAACTATAGGAGAATATGCTTTAATAGGAAGTGGAGCAGTAATAAATAAAGATGTAAAATCTCATGCTCTTATGGTAGGGGTTCCTGCTCGTCAGATTGGTTGGGTAAGTAAAGCTGGGAATACTCTTATGTTTAATGAAAATAATAAAGCAGTAGATAAATTTGACAATAGTCAATATGTTATAATAGATGATAATTTAAAGGAGATATTGTGATAGTTGAAGCTTATAAAGATGGAAAAAACTATATTTTACCTTTAGTTGGTAAGGATAGTAAAATAGAGATTAATATTGATGAAGATAAGTATGATATTGATTGGTTAGAATATATGAAATCTCATTCTAAACATTATCAAGAACTCTCCAAAGAAGAGTATTTTGAAGAGAGAGGAGATAGTGAGTATCGTAACTATTTAATGCTAGATAAGGCAACAATGAAAGACAATTGGGAACAACTTGTAATGACTCATGAAAATCCTTATGTTGATGATAATGAAAAAATAGAAGAAGCTCATGCAAATTGGAATGATGAATAATGAATAATTACCTTTTAGATGTCAATATAATCTTAGACTATTATAGTGTCTCAAGATCAAAAGCTTTTCCTAAATCTGTTGAGGTGTTTAAAAAAGCACTTACTGTAAATAATTTTTATATATCATCATCTAGCTTAGATAATATTGCCTATTTAAAAGCAAATTATTTAAGAGATGAATATGGTGACAGTAGTTCAAAAAGAAAATTTTTAGCTGCACAAATAGTTAAGTATTTAGTAGAAAACTTTAAAATAGCTAAAACACCATCTTATTTAGAGATAGATTATGAAGATATTGAAGATTCTCAAATAATAGCTTCGGCTCAGGCAGTTAATGCAAAGGTAATAACACGAGATGAAAAGATGTTGCAAAAGTATGATAATATTGCCTTATCACCAGAAGAGTTTTTAAATATAAACTCAAAACAAAACATCGATTTCGCAAACCTAAAAAAACAGTATTTTATGTATCAACCAGAACTAGAAGCTGAAATGGATATAGTACTTAACAATACAGCTTACATAATGGGCGATGCAGTAAGAGAATTAGAAACAAATCTGCAAGAGTTCACAGGGGCAAAATATGCCATAACATGTAGTAGTGGGACAGATGCTTTACTTCTTGCTATGATGGCATTAGATATAAAACCAGGTGATGAGATAATCACTACACCTTTTACTTTTATAGCTACAGCGGAGACCATAGCATTTTTAGGTGCAAAGCCAGTTTTTGTAGATATAGATGAAAAAACTTACAATATGGATGTCACTAAAATAGAAGAAGTTATCACATCTAAAACAAAAGCTATAATTGCAGTTTCTCTTTATGGACAGCCATGCGATATAGATGCACTAGAACAATTAAAAATTAAACATTCAAAATTAAAAATTATAATCGATGGTGCTCAAAGTTTTGGAAGTACTTATAAAGATAAAACTGATTCTAACTTAGGAGACATCTCTACTACAAGTTTTTTTCCTGCCAAACCACTTGGTTGCTTTGGAGATGGTGGAGCAGTATTTACAAACGATGAAGTATTGGCTACTAAGATGAAATCTTTAAGAGTTCATGGACAAAGTAAAAGATACCATCATAAATATATAGGTATGGGTGGTCGTATGGATACTCTACAATGTGCCATAGTAAATGTAAAACTAAAATATTATGAGAAAGACTTAGCCCTTAGACAAGAAGTAGCTAGCAAATATACACAAACTATCGGAGCCGAGGCTTCAGCCTCGCAAATAATTCTACCAACTGTAGATAAGAATTGTACTTCAGCATGGGCACAATACTCTGTAAGAGTGAAAAATAGAGATAAAGTACAAACAAAATTAAAAGAGAAAGGCATACCAACAGCAGTACACTACCCTATGCCACTACATCTTCAAGAGTGTTTTAAGTATCTAGGATACAAAAAAGGAGATTTTCCAATCTCTGAAAGAGTGAGTGAAGAGATTATGAGTTTACCTATGAATCCTTATCTTTCTGATGAAGAGATTAAATATATCGCAGGGAATTTATAGTATAAATGAATACAAACTTACTAGAAAATCAAAATATTATAGTATATGAAGATGGTGAGATAGAATTAAAAATTTCTGTACAACAAGATACAATTTGGCTCACACAAAAACAGATAGCAGAGCTTTTTGATAAAGATGTAAGAACAATAAATGACCATATAAAAGCTATATACAAAGATAAAGAATTATTTGAAAATTCAACTATCCGAAAATTTCGGATAGTTCAAAAAGAGGGAAATAGAGATGTGAGTAGAGATGTGTCACATTATAATTTGGATGTGATTATTTCTGTAGGTTATAGAACAAATAGTAAAAAAGCTACAAGATTTAGACAATGGGCTACATCTGTGCTAAAAGAATATATAATCAATGGATATTCCATAAATAGTGAAAAGATAACTCATCAAAGATTTAAAGAACTAGAAAATGATGTAGATGTATTAAAAATAAAAGTTTCAAAAATGGATACTCTTGTAAAACAAAATAGCTTACAAATAACACAAGGTATATTTTACAATGGTCAAATATATGATGCGTATGCTTTTATAAATGACTTGCTAAAAAGTGCTAAAAATGAAATAATCCTTATAGATAACTATATAGATGATACAAT
>JAOZJU010000076.1 GCA_029935705.1 Arcobacteraceae bacterium | reverse complement strand
AATTGTATTAAATCATGATTATGAAAAACTTTTATCAATTTACAATCAACAAATTAAACAACAAACATTAATCAATCAAATCGTAAATTATTTAATATATTTAATATTTATATTATTATCAATATATCAACTAAAAAATGAAAATGGTTTATCACAATGAGATATATAATTCTAAAAAATACTTTATTGAAATTATCAAAGTTTAGTTTAAACTTTCAACAAGAAAATATTAATTATAAAAAAGATAAATCACCTGTAACAGAACTTGATATTATTAATCAATATGTTTGTGAAACAATAATTAAATATTATTTCAAAAATGACATTATTATAGCCGAAGAAGATTTAAATAGTGATTTTGCAATAAAAACCATAAAGTCATATCATAATGACATAGAAGAAATTTTAAATAAATTAAAAAATATACAAATTCAAAAAAATTATCAAGATAGTTTTACTTGGTTTATAGATCCTATTGATGGAACAAAAGGTTTTATTGATAATTTAGCATTTTCTATTGCTATTAGTATTATTAAAGGCAACAATTTAATATGTAGTGGATTGGCCTCAATAGGTATGAATAAAACTTTTAAAATTCTACCTAAAATCACAATAGCAACGACCAACAATGATAAATTGGAGATATTTGATGAAAAAAATCAAAAAATATATGTTAACAATACAAATTACAATAAAGTGATTGCTATATCAAGAAAGCATAAAACAAAAAATTTATATATAAAATTAAATGAACTTGGGTATAAAACTATAGAAATGGATAGTCAAGCAAAATATATGTTAGCTTTACTTAACATAGCACAATATTATATTCGTGAAGCTGGTAGTTGTGGAGATAAAAAAGAATATGCTTGGGATCATTTAGCAGGTATTCATCTTATTAAAGTTAAAGGTGGTTCCTGCTACGATATAGATAAGAATGGTCCTATTTTTAGTGATAAAACTAAATATATTCAGTTTAAAGAATATTTAATTTCTTCAAATATAAAAAGTAAAAATGATAATATTTTAAATGATTTAAAGGAAATGAAAAAATGAAAAAACTAATAATTATAGCTGGTGTTGCAGGTAGTGGTAAATCATACATAGGACAAGAAATAGCAAAGAAGTTAAATAATTGTGCATATCTTGATAAAGATACACAAACAAGATTTTTAGTAGATAAGTTTCTTGAATGCTTAGGACACAATGAAACAGATAGGGAGAGTCAAGAATATTTACAAGAAATAAGACCATTAGAATATGAATGTTTATTAAAACAAGGTTTTGAAAATTTAGAATTAGGTAAAGATTGTATTTTGTCTGCACCCTTTATTAAAGAAGTAAATGAAGAAAATTATTTTCAAGATTTAAATGATGAACTTGAATTTGAAGATGCAATACTAAAATTAATATGGATTTATACAGACGAGGAAAGTGCTAGAAAAAGAATTATTGATAGAAATGCAAAAAGAGATGAAAATAAAAATGATTT
>JAOZJU010000075.1 GCA_029935705.1 Arcobacteraceae bacterium | reverse complement strand
CCTGCATAGTTTTGGATATATACTAAGTTACCTGTAGAGCTTAAGCTTACTATGCTTCCGCCATTTTTCATTCGTTTTGCTGCTTGTTGCGAACAGCACACAAAAGCATCTACTGTAGCTGTATATATGTTGTCAAGCCCTCGTGGCTTTAGTTTCATAAACTTACCATATCCGCCTACAACTGCTCTGCCATATATCATGGCATTTGATATAAAAAAGTCTATATTGTCAAAATCTTTGTCAATCTCAAGAAAAAGTTCTTTGGCAGTAGAGGGTTCGAGTATATTGTATGGATAATACATAGCTTTTATACCAAACTTTTGTTCTAAATCATCTTTTATCTCTTTTGCTATTTGTTCGTTTGAGTTGTATGTAAATGCTATATTTACACCCTCTTTAGCAAACCTATAAGCACATGCTTTTCCTATACCTTTAGTAGCTCCTGTTATTAGAAGTGTTTTGTTTTTCATTTTTGAACCTTATAATTTTTTAATACCTCTTCAAGTAGTTTCATAGAGGTTTTTGATGGTGGTGTTAGAGGCAATCTATACTCCAGATGATCGATAAGACCACTTAAATACATCGCAGCTTTTATGGGTATAGGGTTTGCTTCACAAAACAAAACTTCATTTAATGGATACAAGAAGTTGTTTAACTCTTTTGCTTTTTGAAACTGCCCATCGTTTGATAGTTTGATGATTTGTGTTTTGATATCAGGCAATATATTTGCTGTAACAGATATACAGCCCTTTGCTCCACTTGCCATCATAGCAAAATCAATAGCATCATCGCCACTTATTATAGCCATATTTGGTGCTTTGTTTAGTAGTTCTATAGTTCTTGATAAGCTTCCTGTAGCTTCTTTTATCGCATATATATTCTCTATATTTTCAAACAACCTAACAGCAGTAGATGGTTCAATATCCACAGCAGTTCTTCCTGGAACATTGTATAACATACAAGGTATATCTATAGATTGTGCTACTTTTTTGTAGTGTTGATACAAACCCTCTTGTGACGGTTTGTTGTAATATGGTGCAACACTTAGTATAGCATCGGCTCCTAATTTTTGGGCACTCTTTGCTAACTCTACAGCTTCGCTTGTGGCATTTGCTCCTGCACCTGCTACTACTTTTACATTTGTGCCTTTGGTTACATCTACAGCTATTTGTATGCATCTTTTGTGTTCGTTCATATCAAGTGTAGCACTCTCACCTGTAGTGCCTACTGGCACAACTGCATCTATGCCATGGTTTATTTGTCTTTGTATCAATCTTTCATAACATTTTTCATCTACTTTGCCATCTTTAAATGGTGTGACAAGTGCTGTCATGGTACCTACTATATCATCCATATCTGTCCTTTAGTTTATTATATCCAAAAAAAATTAAAGATACCATATATTAAGTATGAGTTATTTTGTTTGTTGGTTTAAATATTAAAACTTCTAATGACACCTGTGAGTTATTTAGGAGCCAACTCGTTTGGCGACCGCGAGTTAG
>JAOZJU010000074.1 GCA_029935705.1 Arcobacteraceae bacterium | reverse complement strand
TGGCAGGATACGATTTTTGTCAGACAAAAATAAGCTTATATAAGAAAAAAAAGGAAACTTAGAGAAAAAGTAGAGATAATTTTGTCAGCTGCATCTCATTTTATCGACTACAGCTCACGACCGATACAGCTGACAAAATTGTATATAGACAAAAAAGGTATATTTAAGTTTATGATGCTATAATTCGTTGTGATTTATCATCACACATCTTGAACCGAAACAAAAGTTGTATTTAAATGAAAATTTAATTGATGATAAATTCGCTTAGCGATGATGATAAATCACTTTTAGTACCCCTACTAAATTATCGCTTAAATCATCGCTCGTTGTTTTGGATCGTGTTTCTTAAACACTTCTAACATTTCATTATACATTATTTTCCATTCTTGATTATTATTCTTTGCAAACTGAAACATATCGTTTGAACGATTAATAAAATCTCGATATTTTAAATTGTATTTACTGCACAGATAACTTGCATTATATATTATTTCCGCTTGACTTTTAGACACTTTTAAACTGTATCCACCTGTGTTTTCCATTGCATAAATATATCCTTTTTCGTTAAGTCCAAAAAAATAGCTTTTCTCACCAAAGCCAAGATCAAATAATGCACACATAAAAAACGATGAGTTTTCATCATTTCTATAAGCTTCTCGTAGATGATTGACATAGCTCATATAACTGCTTAAATATTTTGGCAGCTCTCCATTTTCGTTAGATGATGTTTCATTGCTATAGATTTTAAACTTAATTTTCTTTATTTTTCTCTTGTAACGACTTGAGATTTCCCAATCAAATTTTATATCGGTATGCTTTTCTAAGTCATTTTTGCTTTTCTCTAGAATATTAGATTTTATTGTAACCCATTGATAGCTTTTAGGTATTTCAAATAACTTTCTAAACTCAATCAAATCAACAATTAATTCAGTTTTATTTCCATATCGGATATTTTTATTATAAGTATCTTTTAACAACTCATAAAGTCTTATGCTATAACTGCTCTTAAGCTTTAAAATATGCTTTAAATCATATGATAAATAGTTCTTTTTTAGCTCTTTGATATAAGGCAAAAGCTTTTCGCTTATTTCAAAATATAATAAGCCATCATCATATATTATAGAGCTACACCAATTGACTTTTAGCCACTTGTCATTACTGATTTCAATATGTAAAGGACTTTTTAAAATATCCTTTGTAGCTTCTTTTAATTTTTGTTGGTATCTGTTGCCTTTAATATCACAAAGCTCTTTAAAATCAGACACAGATATAACATAGACTTGCTTATATGTATCTGTATCTTTCACTAAAGATATAAGAGTAGATACAAGCTTTGTAGATAGAGGCTTGAGCTTATATCTACTCTCAATTATATCTTTATTTTTACGGACTACGAGCTTACTATCTAATATCTTATTTTCATTCATTTTTTTTCCTTTTAATAAAAATTTACATATTATATCAAAAATAACTTAATTAGACTTTGTTATTTAAATAAGGTTTTTTAATCTTATTATTTGACCATCCTACTTTTTTATTTT
>JAOZJU010000055.1:3343-5449 GCA_029935705.1 Arcobacteraceae bacterium | reverse complement strand
CAAATGTTTGATAAAATCCAACAACAGCAGATGCCATACAGTGTCTTGCATTTGGATCAATAGCATTTGATCTAAAGCCTGCTTTCATCATCTTTTGAGCTGCATAACCTTCCATAACTGTATATTGACCACTTGCAAATACTGCTACACCTTCAGGACCTTTTTCGTTAAATGCTTTTTTCGCATGAAACTCCATCTCATCAAATGCTCTTTGCCATGAAACCTCAGCAAATTTACCTTTTTTGTCAAATTTACCATCTGCACCCACTCTTAAAAGTGGTTTGGTTAACCTATCTGCTCCATACATAATTTTTGCATTGAAATAACCTTTGATACAGTTAAGCCCTCGATTTACTGGTGCTGCTGGATCACCCTTGACCGCTACAACTTTACGATTTACTCCTTCGCCTTTTGTAGCCATCATGATACCACAGCCAGTTCCACAAAACCTACAAGCCGCTTTATCCCATCGCCAGTCTTTAGTAGCAGTCTTAGCCGCTGCACTCATAGACGATGGTATTGCCATACCCATAGATGCCGCTGCTGATGCCGCTGCTGAACTTTTCAAAAAATCTCTTCTTGATAATGCCATATTTTCCCCTTGTTTAAAATTAACACTTCATAGTAAGAACACACCTGTTCAAATATTTGTGCATGTCGTATTATACTATAATGAACCTTAAACGATTATTAACTAATTGGATAATTTAAGAATTTCTTAAGAATAGGATAAAAATAGTCCTATTTAAAATTCTATTACTTTTTCACAGTTTAATAATCTTTTGTTATAACTCTTCAAAGTAGATATATGAGCACTATTTTATATATAGTAAACATTGGTGAATTTTATTTGGTTTTACTCACAATCTTGGATAAAAAAAGTTACAAATAGGCTATAATCTTTTTTTTTAAGAAGCTTAAGCTTCTTTGTGTTAAAAATAGTAGTATCATGCTATCTTATATCAAAAGAGAGTAAAATATAGAACAAAACTGCTAAAATCAAACTATAAAATAGTTTAAAATCATCAAACAACTGTATAAAAAGCTAAAAAAGATAGTATAGATGCATCTTTGATTAGAAAATTTGTCACACTAAAAGAGTTTGAAACAAAGCTATCTATCATACAGTTTTGCTAAAATTGTATTCCAATAGTTTTGCTGTTTTTATAGCATCTGTCATATTAGGTGTAGGTGCTATTGTGTGGTTGATATATTGTGGCATATAAGATGATGTAGTTTTGCCTATAGCTACAGCTTTATATGTATCATCCCATTTAAAGTTGGACAAAAAGCCATCTACTGTTGATGGTGAGCTAAATATGATTGTGGCATTTTTTGGTGGTTTTAGCTTTTTGTCTATGTTTGTCAATATCTTTGTAAAATAGACTATCTCATCTTTTATCTCTATACCGTCAGATTTTAGTATATTGACAAGATTTGAGACTACTTTTTTAGCTCGTAAATAGAGAACTTTCTTGTTTTTAAGCATAGGTGAAATCTCTTTGGCAAACTCATCACCATAAGAACAGCTACTTTGATACTCCACTATACCACCCATAGCTACAATCTTTTGTGCTGTTTGTTTGGCTATTGCATACGATGGCACTTTTTTCCAAGCTTTGTCTATACTATCTATAGCATCTATAGCATTTTTAGAAGTAAACAGCAAAATATCAAAACTACTGATATCTATATCTTTTTTGATAAACTCTATAGTAAAAACTTGCAGATTTTGGATATCTTTAAATTTTTGATTGTTTAATATGTATATGATAGTAAAAACTACTTATCTATCTTGCCAATAGCACAAGATACAAAACTTTTTGCTTTTGTTCCTATGGTTTCAATAGTATTTAACTCTTCACTACAAAATGGATAACCCATAGTTTTCATTTTTTGTTTTAGTTTAGCTATATCTTCATCTTTTATATCCAAAATAATCTCTCGTGGATTTTTTTCCAAATCTACTTTAACCTCACCAAACTCATCTTTTAAATTTTTTTTGACACTATTGGCACAACCGCTACATTTTATATTTTCTACTTGAAATATCTGTTTCATTTTAAATCCTTTTTTTCACATCCGTGGTGTTCAAGCCACATCTTT
>JAOZJU010000055.1:0-3243 GCA_029935705.1 Arcobacteraceae bacterium | reverse complement strand
TCATGTCCCATATCTATGGCATATTGTGGAATTTCACAATCTTTATCTTTTTTGTTTTTTTCTTTTATTGGCTGCTCTTCTATAGTTTTTGCTGTTTTTTCACAACCATTATGTTCAAGCCACATCTTTTCATGTCCCATATCTATGGCATATTGTGGAATTTCACAATCTTTATCTTTTTTGTCATTTTTAGCTTGAGCTTGAGTTGTTTTAACTGTAACTTTACTGTGATTGTATTTATACTTATCAAGCAGATTGTAAATAACTGCAAATATCAACATAAAAACAACCAATACAACAATAGCTGAAAATGGAGTTTTGAGTTTATTTTCTGTATCACATACTCCGCCTGGGCAGTTTTTGGGGTTTTTATTTAACTTATGATAAACCAAACAACCAAGACATATACCAAATACACTCTCAAGATACAAAAGTATCAAACAAAGAACACAAGTGATGATACGAAGTGGCGACATAATATCAAATATGATAAAATATGCCATAATCACACCAAGAATAAGTCCCAAAATCCAAGCAAACTTTTTAGGAGTTGCTTCTACCCATTCTGGGCTTTGATTTGAGACAATAATTTTTCCCAATATCATATATGGTGCATATTTTGGATTTATCAAAACTCTTATTACAAACTCTACTATAAATGTGATAGCAAACCACTCAGCCAAAAAGAGACTGTGAGTTAAAAAGACAGCAAACAAGCTTATCGTTCCTAACAAAAACATAATACCAGCACTTGATCTTGCATCTCTTTCATTTATGACATCATAATCATAACCATCAACTTTTTGACCAAATCCAAATATGCTATTCATCGATTTACCTTTTTTATAATTATAACATAAAATTATAAAAATTAGCTTAATAAATTTTACATAAATTTAATTTTAGTGATATTGAGTTTAAAAAACTGTAGAACAATTATCAATTTTGTGCTACAAATAGCACAAAATATCTAAAAGGTTGAACTTTCTTATCCTTTAGAGTTGCTTAAAAGCACCTCTTAAAAATCTTCGCAAAGCTTTTTTTTCTATGTGGTATAGCTTGTATCGCATAAATTTGAATTTGTTGCTACTTTGTTGTGAATTTAACTTTAGCACCTCTTCTAATACTCTAAAGCTTTGTGCCGTTCGTTTGAAATTTGCTATAATAATATCTTGTATATTTTCTCTATCTAATTCACTTTTTGTAGAGTTTTTTAGTGGGTCATTTTCAATATCTCTACACTCTACAAGAGTATCATAACTATCTAGCTTGCATCTGTGACGAACTATTTTTATATCCATAGCTATGCTTTTGTCGTTGAAAACATATCTGTATATATCCTCAACGACTCTAAGACCTTCTGATGCTCTGTTTAAGTTCGCATCTATTAACCTATATAAACCTTTTTTAGTCATCACTTCCTAATATACCAAATATTTGAAGCAAAGATATAAAAAGATTTAAAAAATCAAGATATAAAGATACAGCTGCTTCTATTGGTGTAGCAAATGCCCCTTGGACTATCTTTTGTGTATCGTAGAGTATAAATGCACTAAACAAAATAGCCCCTATACTTGATATCGCAAGTTGAAAGATAGTTGATTGGGTGAAAATATTGATAACTGAAGCTACTATTAGGACTATAAGCGATATAAAAAGCATCTTTCCCATTGAGCTGAAATCTCTTTTAGTGGTAAGTGCAAAGATAGATATACCACCAAATGCCGCTGAAGTCATAAGAAAACTTTGGGCTATTATACTGCCACCGTTTGGCATATTTAAGATATTTATCATCAATGGAGCCAAGACCAATCCGCTTACAAATGTAAAAGCAAACAAAACTACAAGATTTATACCTGGTTTTTCTTTGACTTTAAAGATAGCAAAAAGCAGTACCAACTCTAAAGCAAAAATACCCCAAAACCATGTAGATATAGTTTGAGCAAAACCAAGCCCTACATAAGCTCCAGTAGCACCTGCTAAAAGAGAGCCAGCAAAAAGCTGGTAAGTTGCTTTTAAAAATCCAAGCATCTGTGAACGGTCGTTATATACTATTCGCGGTTGTGCACCAACTGCACTTAAATTATTGTTAAACATATATTATCCTTTTTTAAAGTTACATACTATATCATATTTATCTTAAAGTTCAGAGCCATCAAGATTGTAAAATAATAAAAAAATATAATTTAACAAGATAAATAGAACAACAAACTGTCACAATCTATAAACCAAACTACTACAGTTAAAAACTCTCTAATTTGATTTGCTAAAGGGCAGTTCTAACATATCCAATTGTTCTTTTGTAGCTTTGATATACAAAACTACATCTGTAGCAAACTTTGTTTTTATTGTAGTTATCTCTAATTGTTTTAGTTTATATTTAAGTTTATCAAGATAGTCATAACTTACTGTGAGTCTTTTATCTATGAGTTTATGATAGTCTTGAAAACTAGATATATCCAATAGACTGTTTGTAGCTTGAGTATATGCACGAACCAAACCACCAGTTCCTAACTTCACCCCTCCAAAATATCGCACTACGATGACTGCTGTATTTATGATATTGTTTCCACGAAGCACCGACAAGACTGGTTTGCCCGAAGTTCCTTTGGGTTCGCCATCGTCACTGCTGTTTTCTACTATTTGTTCCATCTTGTTTAAATATCTATAACCATAGACAAAATGATTGGCTTTTGGGTGTGTTGATTTTACTCTTTTCATAGTTTCATCAAATCTATCATATGCAAATATATAGCATACAAATTTTGACTTTTTTATCTCATATATATAGGAGTAGTTATCTTTGATATATTTTATAAGCTTTCACTCCATAAACAATAGTTTTTCATAATTTTCCTTTTTTGGTATTGGTATGTTAAAAAATAGTTTAATTGTTTAAAATATAAATATGGTGGACCAGTGGGGGATCGAACCCCAGTCCTAAACCAACCTAACATAAGCTTCTACATGCTTAGCAAAATTTATATGTCGTAATATGGGGCTAAATTTCCAAAAGCCACCATACACCAAGGTTCAAAATGTTTTGTGATAAGCGAACCAAACTTAAAACAATAAGCTATCAGACTATGACCAACTTAAAATATATGCGATAGCAACACATAAAAGCTGGCTCCAAAAATTAAACTTATGCTACTTTAGCAAAAGCTGGAGAATAATTTGTATTATTTGCGTCTAAAATTTTTGAGTTTTTATCGTAACTCACACGAACATGCTACTTATATC
>JAOZJU010000054.1 GCA_029935705.1 Arcobacteraceae bacterium | reverse complement strand
TGGATAAAGTTTTAAATTGTAGTTGATATTTTTTATGCCTATTATAGAAGTGATTGTTTTTAATCTAAATGGTGAGATAATATTTATCTGCATTTTTTGCTAGTTTTGACCAAAAATAGATAAAAAATGACAAATATCAAAGAAAATTGGCTTTTAATATCCTTTGAATTCATCTTAACCTTAAAAACATCTTAAATATAAAAATTAGTTTGAAATTTTATTATTTTATAAGAATATCTTATCTTTGTTACACTTCAAAGCTTTGTAGCAGATAGGGGACAAAACTGGTATAAGAGGTGATTAAACTTCATATAAATCAGTATTATCATAGCTTCAAATTTGAAAATTTACCTACATTTTACTTGATAAATATAAAAATATATGATATAATAGTTCAACAAGATTTGAGTAAATTGGGTTTTGTACGATAAACAAAGGAGGTAAAATTGGAAATTTTCAAGAAAGATATATCAAAAGATGTAGATAGTATTGGCAAACAATCAAAGCGAAGAGAGTTTTTGAAAAAAAGTGTAATGCTATCAACTGCAGCTTTTGTATCAATTGGTGGTTTGACTACAGATGCAAATGCAAAATACAAAATCAACAAAAACAATCTTCCACCAAACAATCCCGAATGGGGGCTAAAGTGGGGTAGAGATAACAATCACGACCCATATGGTTCGCCATCGAGATTTGAAAAACATGTAGTGCGACGAGAGGTGCCGTGGCTTACCGCTGATAAAAAGGCATCGGTGAGTTTCACTCCTTGGCAAGACCTAAAGGGCATAATAGTGCCAAATGGTTTGCATTTTACAAGGTGTCATGGTGGTGTCATAGATATAAATCCAAAAGAGTATAGACTACTCATACATGGACTTGTCAAAAAAGATATCATACTGACACTTGAGGATATCAAGCGATATCCAAGTATTTCGGTGATACACTCATTTGAGTGTGCAGCAAACAACGGTATGGAATGGAGGGGTGCAAACTTAAACTCACTTCAAGTGACACACGGTATGTTAGCATGTAGTGAAGTAACTGGAGTGCCACTTAGAACTATATTGGAGGATTTGGGACTCAAAAAAGGTGCCAAATGGATGTTTCCAGAGGGTTCAGACCCAGCTGGTGTAGGAAGGTCTATACCTATCGAAAAGGTGCTTGACGATGCTATGCTCGTATATGCACAAAATGGCGAAGCACTAAGACCAGAGCAGGGTTATCCTGTGCGGTTGTTTCTGCCTGGTTGGGAAGGAGTGATGCAAATCAAATGGTTAAGACGACTAAAATTTGATACCAAATCATGGATGGTTCGTGAAGAGAGCACCAAATACACCATGCTGACCAAAGATGGTCATGCTTTGATGTACAACTGGGCTTTTAGTGCAAATAGTGTTATAACTTCACCTTGTCCAGAACGAAATTGGAAAAACAAAAAGAGAGGCTTGATCATGATAGAGGGGATAGCTTGGAGCGGAAAAGGCACCATAACTGCTGTCGATATATCGATAGATGGTGGTAAAAATTGGCAAAAAGCTCAATTTACTAGTATGCAACTACCAAAAGCTGTCACAAGGTTTGCTTTCAAAACAAAATGGAGAAATAAACCTATGATGATACAAAGTAGGGCTACAGACGATACAGGCTTTACACAACCTACTGCTACACAGCTAAACAAATCAAGAGGCAAAGAGGGTATATACCATAGAAATGCCATACAAACTTGGGAAGTAAAATCAAATGGGGAGGTTAACAATGTTCATATCTATGAAAGTTAAGATTATCTTAGTGTTGTTGTTGTCGTCTGTGTTTGTTTATGCGAAGAGTTATACTCCAGTAGATCCAGACAAATATCCATACCCAAGCGAAACAATAGACAAAAAAGGCAACAAGATAAATATAGATGGTGCTATAAAAAAACCAAAAAATTTCAAAGTCAAAGATGTTTATCATTCGCCTTATAGTGCAAAAGGTTTTCATCTTGGCAAAAAAGCGACAAAAAAACAATCAGATGCTTGGAATACAGATGTAAGACCCGATGGCAAAGGTTTGCCAAAAGGATCTATGAGTGTAGAAAAAGGAGCTGAAGTTTATAGTGCGAAGTGTGCTTCTTGTCATGGTGAGTTTGGTGAGGGAGTTGCTAGATTTCCTATACTATCAGGAGGTAAAGGAACTTTAAAATTGAAACCAGCATCTGGTGGAGACCCAGCACCACTGAAAACTTTTGGTAGCTATATGCCATATGTAGCACCTGTCTTTTGGTATATACAGACAGCTATGCCATTGTCGGCTCCAAAATCACTTTCAAATAGCGATACTTATGGTATCATAGGTTATTTGCTACAAGTAAATGAGATAAAAGTAAACGGCAAAGATATAGAAGATGATACGATAATAGATGCAAAGTTTTTAAAAGCAGTGCATATGCCAAATGAAAAAGGGTTTGCTTATAACAATCTAAGAGTCCCAGATACCAAAAACACAAGATGTATGAAAAATTGCATCAAAGGCAAAACAAAGATAAATCGTATCAAAGTAGATGCGACTATAGTTGAGCCGAAGTTTGGTGAAGAGAGACACTATTATGGCAAAATAGAATCAAAAACAGGTTCAAAAAAACCAGGGCAAGCTGACTATGAAGCTTCGTGTGCTGGCTGTCACGATGATGGTGTAGCAGGAGCACCAAGATTAAAAGCAGTGGATGATTGGAAAAAAATAGTAAAAAAAGATTTCAAAAAAGTAGTCTCCAATGCAATAAACGGCACAGGAGCTATGCCACCAAAAGGTGGTGCTATGGATCTAAATGATCAAGCTATTGAAAATATAGTAAAATATATGCTAAATAGTAGCAAATAAGCAAAAAGGAGAAAATATGAATATGTTTAAAAAACTATCAATAGTCTTTACTATTAGTAGTTTAGTAGCGACTATGGGGTTGTCAAACGACTTAGTCAAGAAAGGCGAGGAGCTGTTCAAGACCAAAACTTTGGGCAATTGTATAGCTTGTCATGATATAAATGGTAAAGAAGATATCGCAAAGATGGGACCAGGAAGTATGGGGCCAAAATTGGTATCGTTGTCAGCATGGCCAAAAAAGGCACTGTTTGATAAGATATATGACCCATATACGACCAACCCTATATCACAAATGCCAGCATTTGGCAAAAGTGGTTGGCTAAGCAAAAGTGAGATAGATGCCTTAGTAGCATATCTTAAAACAATTAAATAAAAAAAAGGAAAAATATGAACAGAAGAAATTTTATAGGAATAGGACTTACAGTTGCGGCATCAGCGGCAATACCAGTAAATTTGAGTGCGGTTGATTTTAGAAAAACAAAAGAGAAAGCATGGATGGAAAAAGATGTATCAAAAGCGATAAAAGGTTTGCACGGAAGCAGTTCTACGACAGAAGCTAAAGTCAAACTAAAAGCTCCAGATATTGCAGAAAATGGAGCTATAGTGCCGATTACTATCACTTCAGATCTAAGTGCTACGACGGTATCGTTGTATCAAGACTCAAACCCAGAAGCAGCAGTGGCTATATGGACAGTGCCAGCTGGTGGAGTTGTGGATTATTCAATACGAATAAAGATGCAAAAAACAGGCACAGTAACAGCAGTGGTCCAATCAGATGGAAAATTGTATTCAGCTAAAAAATTGGTCAAAGTTACAAAAGGTGGATGTGGCGGTTGATAATTTAACCAAAACATCAAAAATAAACAAAATAAAGGAAAACAAATGGCAGGAAAAACAAGAATAAAAGCAAAAGAAAAAGATGGCATAGTAACAGTGATGGCACTTGCTAAACACCCTATGTATAGTGGAGTTGAGGCAAAAAAATTGAAAGTAAAACAAAATTATATAACTTATCTAACAGCAAAAGTTGATGGTAAAATTGTATATGAAGTAAATAGCTCACAATTTTTCTCAAAAGATCCATTTCTTAAGTTTAAATACAAAGGAAAAAAAGGTGACAAAATCACCATAAGTTGGGTTGATTTGTTAGGTGGTACAAACACAAGCGAAGGCAAAGTAAAATAGAGAATAACCAATATCTAAATCAAACACAAAAAAGGAGAAAATATGTTATCAAAAATGATAAAAATGGTCATTGTTTTGGCTATATTTGCTGTAGCTTCAAATGCTGGCAAATATGACAAACAAGCCCAAAAGGACAGAAAAGCACTGATCAAATATTTTGAAGCAAAATTTGAAGACCCAGAAAAAAATAGAAATAATTTTTTTCCATACTCTACAGATAAGGAGCTTAAAGAAAATATAACAAAAGGTCTAAAACACCATGATTTTGCTATAGGCAACTATGCATTTTCAAAACAGGGCAAAGCTCAATACGATGAGATAAAAGAGATGCCACCATACGAAGAGTTTATAGAAAAAGGTGAAGCAATTTATAAAAAAAGCAAAGTTTTACAAAAATGTTTTCCAGATACAAAAATAAGTGGAGAGTATCCATATTTTGACAAAAAGAAAAATAGTGTAATCACATTGAGTGTAGCTATCAATGATTGTGTCACAAAAGCTGGAGAGAAAAAGCTCAATTTGAAAAAAGGCAAAATCGCTCATATAGAGGCATATTTTGCTGACCAAAGTAAACAAGCAGGCAAAAAAACAAATATAAAAATAAACTCTAAAAAAGCAGCAGAAGCTTATGATAGAGGCAAAAAATATTATTATTCACAAAGAGGTTATCTAAAACTTTCATGTGCATCTTGTCATGTCCAAGGTGCAGCACAAAGAGTGCGAAATGAAAGCTTGTCGCAACTGTTGGGTCATACTACACATTTTCCAGTTTATAGACTAAAATGGGGAGCTAAAAGTAAGACATCTGATGGTTTGGGGACATTAGAAAGACGAATGGCAGGTTGTATCAAAGATGAAGGTCAAGTGCCTCCAAAAGCAGACAGCAAAGAGATGAAAGAGCTTTTATACTTTATGGCATATATGTCAAATGGTATGAAAATCGATGGTCCAGATATAAGAAAGTAGGAGTATGTATATGAAAAATTTATTAAAAATATCGGTAGTAGCTACTTTGGTTTGGACTACAAATAGTTTTGCACTAGATGTAAACAAGCAGTGCGATGTAGAAAAGTTAGGCATAAAAAAAGTAGTAACAAATGCAAAAGTTTACAACAAAGAAGCCAAAGCAAAGGGGTTGGAGTTTAGGCGACTCAATGTAAACAACACAGACTTAATCAAAGCAGTTGAAGAAGCAATAGCAAGCGGAGCAAAAACTGTCCAACCTATGCACTTCAAAGGCAAAAAGAGATCTAAAACAAAATTAGAACTCAAATATGCAGCACAAAGAGCTTGTCATTTTGCTATTACGGCATTGACACAAGCAAAAGAAGCAAAAAAAACTTGGAGATTGGCAGTTCCTGGAGATGGATACAAATACTAACCACACTTTATAAACAGAAGTTGAACTTCTGTTTATGATTTTAGGATTGTTTTGACCAATTTAAGAGTTGATATCTAACTATTAAATTGGTTAAAACCAACAAGCTCGCCACTGCGAACATTTGTTAGGAATTGATACAGATTTCACATCT
>JAOZJU010000019.1 GCA_029935705.1 Arcobacteraceae bacterium | reverse complement strand
GAGCAGTTTGGATTTGCTATAATTCCTGTCTCTTTCCACATCGCTATATCTTGAGGATTTACCTCAGGAACCACAAGTGGCACATTCTCTTGCATACGAAAATGGCTTGTGTTGTCTATAACCAAAGCTCCACTACGAACAGCATATTTAGCAAACTTCTCACTAATAGCCCCACCAGCACTAAAAAATGCTATATCTATTTGGTGAGTTTTAAACGAATCCTCAGTTAGTTCTACTACTGCATAATCTTTGTTTGCAAATGTTACAGAGGTTCCTAAACTATTTTTTGATGCGAGTGGTAGTATCTTGTTTACTGGAAAATTTAACTGCTGTAAAACCAAAAGTAACTCTTCGCCTACTGCTCCAGTGGCGCCTACAATTGCTATGTTGTATTTTTTCATTTTTGCCTTTTTTTAAATTTTTACTATTATAGCATAATATATTTAAAATTGGGTTTTAGCACTCCTCTTTTGTTTAAAAACGATACAACACTACAAAGATCTTAAACCCACTTGAATAGATAGCTTAAAATAAACAAAGCACACAGCAAAGCTATATCAAAAAGGGTTTTTTCTATTAAGAAAATCTAATAGCGAACAATATTTATAGTAGTAGTTTTTAAAGATTTGCTATCATTTTATTTTTGTTTGGTATAATACAATATGAAAATACTTGTCAGTGCTTTAGAAAAGTCATCAAATACTCACTTAAAAGAACTTATGAAACATCTTGATGATAGTGTTGAGTTTTGTGGTATATTTAGCAAAGAGTTAGGCAATAGCGACTATGATACCTCTGCTGATACGATTATGGGTTTTGTTGATGTATTGAAAAAATTAAGATATTTAAACAAAATCAACAACGATATGCTCAAGCTCTCAAAAGATGCAGATATAGTGCTTCTTATGGATAGCTCTGGATTTAACTTGCCTTTGGCAAAAAAGATACGAAATCTACATCCTAAAAAAAAGATATATTATTATATCTTGCCTCAAGCTTGGGCTTGGAAAAAAGGGCGAATTAAAACTTTGGAAAATATCTGCGATAAGCTATTTTCTATATTGCCATTTGAGATAGAGTTTTATCAAAAAAAAGATAAAATCACATATGTTGGACACCCTTTGTTGGACCAAATCAAAAAATTTAAACACAAAATAGAACCAAACAACTCCATAGCATATATGCCAGGTAGCAGAAAAGCAGAGATAAAAGCTCTTATGCCACTATTTAGACAACTATCTATAAATATGCCAAACAAAACACACATACTAATCATCCCAGATAATTTTGACAAAACTTTTATAGATGAAAACTATGGCGATATTTCAAACTTTCAAATCCAAACAGATGCAAGAGAAGTTTTGACAACAGTAGAGTTTGCATATATATGTAGTGGCACAGCGACTTTAGAAGCTAGTATCATAGGCACTGCATTTGCTTTGGTCTATATAGCTAAAAAGTTGGACTTTTTTATAGCAAACTTTTTTTTAGATATAAAATATATTGGCTTAGCTAACATAATGTTTGATAAAATTAGTGGCAAAAAATTTCACAACGAATATCTACAAAACGAAGCAACTGTTAAAAATCTTACAGATGAATATCTATACTGCAACAAACAAAAATTTATAACCAACTCAAAAATCTTGAGAGATTATCTTAAATATGGCAGTAGTGAAAATGTCAGTAAACAACTACTCTTTTAAGCTCACTATTTATGCTTGTAAGTATCTCATATGTGATAGTATTGTGAAGTTTTGCTAACTCTCTAACATCGTCAAACAACACAACCTCATCGGCTATGCTATTTAAACTCAAACTATCCATAGATACTCGTCCTAATATCTCTTTGTTGTTTGGTGTAAAGTAACTTTTGTTTTCATCTATTCTAAAAAAACCATCGCCATATCCTATATCATAATTTGAAATAGCAAGAGTATTTTTGACAACTTCATAAGAATCACTTCCATAACCAACTCTATCGCCCTTTCTTACAATTCTTGTAGAGCTTTTGTTTGCTATTAGACTCATAACTGGTTTGAGATATTTTTGGTATTTTGGAATATCTATATATCCATAGACTCCTATTCCTACTCTAGCTTTATCATACAACTCATTATCTGTTCTAAAAACTCCACTACTATTTGCAATATGTTTTTCAAAATTGCCTTTACCTTCTACTTTTTTAAGTAGTTTTTGGAAAATTTTGTGTTGATTGATTGTTTTGATTGTCTCTTCATCTGCACAACAATAGTGTGAAAATATGCCACTTAGGTTTAATTTGTATTTGGTTATTTGATTGATCGCTTTTTTTATCTCATCTGGTTTGATACCATTTCTATGCATTCCTGTATCTACTTTGAGTTGAACATTTGAGTTTTGTGGTATTTTTTTTATATCTTCAAGATAATTTATGGTGATATCATATTTTGTCTTGATTTTTGGAATATAGTTTAGTATATGCACTTTATCAAAATCAAATCTATCTATCATTTTTGCTTCTTTTAGATTTTTGACAAATACATTTGTTATGCCATACGATTTGCAAAGTTTTGCTATAGGTTCTATACCATGTCCATATGCATTGTCTTTTAAACCAACACAAAGCTTATCCACTGAACCCAATTTTTGGACAAAAAAGTCCATATTTGAATACAAATTTTGTTTGTTTATAACTACTCTTGACATTATATACTCTCCAATATTACAATGATCTCTATATGTTTTGTCCATACAAATTGATCAAAAAAAGCAAACTTTTTTATCTTGTGTGTTTTTAAAATTGTTTTAAGATTCTCTTTTAGTGTATCTGGATTGCACGATATATATACAATTTGTTCAAACTCTTTGAGCAAAAAAAGAGTTTGCTCATCTAACCCAGCTCTTGGCGGATCTACTAAAATAGTGCTAAAATTATACTCTAATAGATCTATATCAAGCTCTTTTAATCTCCTAAACTCTCTTAGTTTATTTTTAGCTTGTGCAAACTCACTACTGCTTAATCGTGCAAATTTTATATTTTCAATTTTGTTTATCTTGGCATTTTGTTTTGATAGTTTTATTGAAGTTTTGTTTATCTCAGTAGCTAACAACTTGTCAAATTTAGCTGATAGTGGTATAGTAAAGTTACCAGCACCACAATAGAGCTCACACATATCACCACCTGTTTTTATATGTTGATTTATAAAATCTATCATCTTTTGATTTATCTCATGATTTGGTTGCACAAATGTAGTATCTTTATACTCATAGAGATATTTTGTATCGTTTATCTTGATGATATTTGTGATAATATCAGTTGATACTACAATTTTTTGTTTTTTGCTTCGGCCTATTAGTTTGATATGTAGTATATTTTCTATCTCTTTTGCTTTTTCGCTCCAAATATCATCGAGTTTTTTATGGTAGATTAGAGTTACTATAATATCATTTTGTGTTGAGTTTAAAAACTCTACTGCAAAAAGTTTTTTTGACAATATCTCATTTTCTTGTAGTTTCAAAAGGAGCTTCTGCATAGTTTTGGCTATATTTTTATCTACAATAGCACAGTTGTTTATCGTAAATAGTTTTTTGTTTTTATCACTCATAGCATAATATATCTTTGAATCTTTGTGAAATATTCTAAACTCTGCCCTACTTCTATATGCTAAGTTTGTTGATGAAAATATCTCAAACTTTTCTATATTAAAGCAAGCAAACTTTTGTTTAATATCGTCTGTTTTTAGTTGAAGTTGACTCTTCATATCCAAAAGACCCATACTACATCCACCGCAAATACCGACATATTCGCATGACAAGCTACTATTTTGCATCTGTCTTTATCATAAAAGAACCTGTGATATTTTCTATCTTAATTTTACCTGTGATATTCCATGATCCTTTATTTTTTATATCAAACTTGCCTATTTTGTCATCTTTTAGTTTGAGAATTTTATCATATAGATGGTTTGTAGTTTTTGTCACTACTATATCTGTCTCATAGTTTTTGACTTTTTTGCCATCTTTTGTTTGAACTATGACTTTAAACTCGTTTGAGCCTATGTTTAATATCGTTTTTCTTGTCTCTCTATTTTTAATAACTCTTTGAGAATAAAAGATATCGTTAGTATCAACACCATCTATAATCGTATCGTTAAATATAAATTTTATATCATAATTTTCATTTAACAGTTTGTTTGATTTTTGAATCTTGTTAAACTGGTCATCTACTTTGTGATATGTGCTTAAAAGACTTTGATCCTCATCTTCACCCACATCGCTACCTATGGTTACATATATTGTCCATACAATAAAAGCGATTCCTAGCATAAACTTAAGGATAAATATTGTATACAATAGATATTTATTCACTTTGCCTTCTTTTTCTTTCTCTTAAAATAATATAAAAATAAGCTATAATTCCAAACAAAACTACACTATACATAAACATCTTCCATATAGTGCCAGTAGTTTTTCCAACACTTCCTATACTGCTTTGCAACTCTATATTGTGCGACAAAGCTACTACATCTCCTATTTGGGCTACTCCATTTAGGACAGCTGCACTTACTTTTGATTTGAGGTCATTTTTATCAAACGATGCAAGAAGTGGCACCATATAACCATCTATGATATCATCTTTATCAATAATATCCTCTAAATCCTTACTTGATATTATATTGATATATTTTTGCTTGATAGATAGAAAAAGCACCACATAAGAACCCTCTATGTTGGATAAAATATCTTGCTCTTTTTGTTTTGTTTTTTTTATCATCTGTGCGATATCTTCGCTACTGTCAAGACCGTTGTCATTTGACAGATGGATATAGATATCAGTAGATGTTTTATCTTTCAACTCTTGGATTATCTCATCCATTTTGGCTGCTGCTCGTAAATCTATCAAACCATCATCTTGCAATATAGAAGCAAAATTAAACGACAGAAAGAAAAATAAAATTAAAATATATTTTATAAAATCTCCTTTTTATTATTGTATCTAAAATTCCTTAAACTATCTTAAAAAGTAAACACAGCTGTTTATTGATAATTTTTCATAGCTATTTGAGCATCTCTTTTTTGTGTTTTTTGTTTGATAGCTTCTCTTTTGTCGTGGAGCTTTTTGCCTCTTGCTAAAGCAATAGTAGCTTTAAGAAGATTTCGTTGATTGAAATATAGCTTCAAAACCACGATAGACAAGCCATCTTTTGCTACTTTTTTATTGAGTTTGTCTATCTCTTTTCTTTTTAAGAGCAGTTTTCTATCGCGATTTTCATCGGGTCTATATGTTTTATGGGTTGTTGATATGTGTGTAATATGTGAGTTTAAAAGCCAAGCTTCATTGTTGATGATCTTGATATAACTCTCTTTTAGGTTAATCTGCCCTTTTCTTATCGCTTTTATCTCGCTACCTTCAAGAGATATTCCAGCTTCAAATCTCTCAAGTATCTCATACTCATATGTTGCTTTTTTGTTTAGAAACTGCTGTTTGTGTTTAGTCGTTGTAGATTTTTTTGAACTCATCTTTGTAAACTTTGCTTATATTTTTATCTTTTATCACCACTATATTTTCATCGTTTGTATCGTTTGCTTTGTTTGTATAGTTGTATGAACCAGTTATGACTATATTGTCATCAAGTATGATCACTTTGTTGTGCATCTTTTGTTTGTCGCTATCAAGTTTTATCTCAATTGAACTTGATAAAAGTTGATCATATTTTGAGTATTTTTGATATTTGTGTTGCTTATCATCTATGATTATTTTCACATCTACTCCACGATTTTTGGCATCAATTAAGCTTTTGCTTATGAGACTGTTGGTAAATGAAAATACCATAACTTTTATACTTTTTGTTGCTTTTTGTATATTGTTTATCAAGATATCTTCTATATTGTGTTCTGGTGAAAAATATATCTCTATATTTTCATCTTTATAACTTTTGCTTCTTTTCGAGCTATTTTGATATAGATTGTCAAACTTATCTTGGTATATTTGATTTATATCTTTTGATACTATTTTTATATAGTTTTCAAAGTTTCTATAAAATGAATAAACAGTCCAGTTGCCAGAACCACTCCATACAATATTGTCATCTACAATTAAAACTTTGTTGTGCATAATAGCATCGCTATCTTGATCAGAAGATACCTCTATACCGCTGTCTATTAACTGCTTGTAGATAGGGTTGTTAATCTCTTGGTCATCTGTATATATCTTGACTTTTATGCCTTTGTTTTTAGCATATATTATTGCATCTTTTAGGTATTTGTTTGTCCAGTTGTAGATCATGATATTTATAGATTTGTTTGCTTTTTTTATATCCTCTATAATAAGTTGATCAACTCCATTGTCATAATAACTACCTGAAGTTTTAGAGAAATAAGGTTCTATAACTATCTTTTTGTTTTGGTTGGTTTGGTTAGCTGTATCGTTGTTTTGTTTCTTTGTATCCTCACTATTTGCACAACCGTACACAAACAAAGATAAGAATATTAGTAAAATTTTTGTATATCTTTTCATAGAGTTATTATATCGTATTTAAATAAAATTTGATACAAATAGTATAGATATTAAAATAACAACAAATGAGTTTTTGAGTTTTTTGGCAAATTATAAAAATTGGTTTTTAAAAGCAAAAACCTTTTTGTAAAGATCACAATCTATATTTACCTAGTATGAGTCATAGAAGTTTTTTACAGACTCTATCATATGGCTTATGGTGCAAAACCACACACAAGTTAAATAGATATTTGCAACAAAAAACAACTTTTAAGAAACTAATGATATAATCACCCTTATGAACAATAAACCAAAATACAATTTATTTAAAAACTCACAATATGCCATAGATGGATTTATGCATGCGATAAAAACTGAGCAATCTTTTAGGATAGAGTTTATCATAGCTTTAGTGGCTATTCCTATTATCATCTTGACTCCTTTTTTATTGTGGCAAAAGATAGTGCTGTTTGTAACATATTTTATCATCATGATAGTTGAACTTTTAAACAGTAGTATAGAAAATACTGTTGATTTGGTAACCCAACAGATACACCCATTGGCAAAATCTGCTAAAGATATAGGTGCTTGCGCTGTGCTATTTTCTGTGATTTTACATATAAGTTGTTGGGTGGTATTTTTACTTTGAAAAAGTTTTTTAAATATCTTTTGTTCTTTATCCTATCTATAACAGTGGTGATATTTTTAATCATAGAGGTTTTTGGCAACTTTTATAAGATAGACAAATATGTTTACAGAAGTGGCAAACTAAATAGTTACAATCTTCAGTTTTATCATAAAATCTACAACTTTAAAACTATCATAAATCTACATGGCAAAAGCTCAAAAAGCTGGTATAAAGATGAGAAAAATATATCAAAACAAAACGATATAACACATATTGATTTTAAACTAAAAAACAGCATCATATATGATACAAACACCACAAAACAGTTGGTCCAACTTATGAAAGATGCCAAAAAACCTATGCTAATACACTGTCTAGGTGGTGCAGATAGGACATCATTAGCTTCAGCTTTATATATCTATGCTATAAAAAATAGTTCAAAACAAGAAGCAAATAAACAGTTCGCTTGGTATTATGGACACCTACCTATGATAAGAAAAAAAGTTATAGCTATGGACAGATCGTTTGATCTGTTTGTAGATGAAGCTAAAAAGGATAAAAATGAAGATTGATTTTAAAGCTATTGCTGAAAAATATGGCACTCCTTGTTATGTGTATGATTTTGACAATATTTCAAAAAAATATAAAGAACTAAAAGATGCTTTTAAAGCAAGAAAATCTCTGGTATGTTATGCTGTAAAGGCAAACTCAAACTTAACTCTTATCAAACATCTCTCAAATGAAGAAGCAGGAGCAGATTGTGTAAGTGTTGGTGAGATAAAACGAGCACTTATATCTGGCATAAAACCATACAAGATTATATTTTCGGGAGTTGGTAAAAAAAACGATGAGATAAAATATGCTTTAGAACAAAATATATTGATGATAAATATAGAGAGTTTTGCAGAACTTAAAGAGGTAGAAAAGATAGCTCAAAAGATAAAGAAAAAAGCAAGAATATCAGTAAGAATAAATCCAAACATTGACCCAAAAACACAACCATATATCTCAACTGGTTTACATGAAAATAAGTTTGGTGTAGATATGGATACAGCAAGTCGCATATATATCTACTCTAAAAATAGCGACCACTTAGACCCTATAGGTATACATATGCATATAGGCAGTCAATTGACCGACATAGAACCTATTCGCCAATCTGTTAAGATTGTAGCAAATTTGACAAAAAACTTAAAAGCTTTGGATATAGATATAAAGTTTTTTGATGTAGGAGGTGGTTTGGCTATCAAATATCAAGATGAAAAACTTATAGAACCAAAAGATTATGCACAGATGATTATGGGGGAGCTAAATGGACTTGATGTGACTATAGTATTGGAGCCTGGAAGATATATAGTTGGGGATAGTGGGTATTTTATCACGCAAGCATTATATGAAAAAATGAATGGGGAAAAAAGATTTATCATAGTAGATGGAGCTATGAATGATTTTATTCGCCCATCTTTATATCAAACAAAGCACAAAATAGAAGTGATAAACAACAAACAGACCAAAACTCTATGTAGTGTAGTTGGGCCTGTGTGTGAAAGTGGTGATTTTTTTGCAAAAGATATTTATCTGCCTATAACCAATAGCAACGATATTGTCGTGATATTTGATGCTGGTGCATATGGGTATACAATGTCGAGCAACTACAACACAAGAGGCAAAGCATCTCAAATAGCTATTATTGATGGTAAAGATAGGCTAATAGGAGCATCTGAAACTTTTGAAGATATGATAAAATTGGAAAAAGAGTATCTGTAGTGCTTCTTTTATCTTTATATGATATAATGATTCTATTGGAGTTTAGATGAAAAAAGATGATATAGTAATAACTTTTTCAAATATAGGTCAATCAAAATCATACAACTTAAGTAGTTTTATACAAAAGTTTATAGAGTATTTTGCTATATTTATAGTGTTTGTTTTATCTATATCGTTTGTATTTTTGACTTATCTAAACAACAAAGTAGACAAATTGGTGCTATTAAACCAAGAGCAAACCATAAAAATAGCAAAAAAGAAAAAAGAGTTTGACAAGTTAGATGACAATTTAGAAGAGCTTAAAACAATTGTAGGCATCAATACTGATGATATGCAAGAGATAATAAAAAAAGCAACTTTAGACAATCTATCAAGAACACAAAAGCTACAGATGCTTCGTATAGTACCAAGTGGAAATCCTGTCAAAAAGATAAACATCTCTTCGCCATTTGGCTGGAGGGTTCATCCAGTTAAAAAGACAAAAACTTTCCACAAAGGCATCGACCTTGCTATAGCACGAGGCAGTAAGCTTTTTGCTACGGCAGATGGTGTAGTAAAATATGTCCAAAACCAAAATAAAGGTTCATATGGAAGGCGTGTTATATTAGCACACAATTATGGCTTTGAGACTGCTTTTGGGCATCTTAAAAGTGTGACTGTAAATGTAGGTGATTTTATCCAAAAAGGTCAGCTTATAGGTTATACGGGCAATTCAGGTCGAAGCACTGGGCCACATGTGCATTATGAGGTTTTACATGCTAAAAAAGTATTAAACCCATACAATTTTATGAATTGGAGTATTAAAAATTATGAGATGTTGTTTACTCAAGAGAGAAAAGTAAACTGGGATTCGTTGGTGCAAACATTGGCGAGACAAAACAAGATGGCAACCATGATTGAAAAAAGTGGAGCTATCAAAAAAGAACAACAAGGAGAAGAAAATGTTCAATAAATTAACAGTAGATAAACCAAATGTATTAGGAAACAATAACAATTCAACAATTATAGCAGACGGTGTCTTAATAAAAGGTTCAATCAAATCATCTGGTTCAGTTATCATGAATGGTAGATTTGAGGGAGATATCAATATAGATCAAAGTTTGACTATAGGCAAAAAAGGTGTAGTAGTAGGTGAAGTTAAAGCCAAAAATCTTATAGTAAATGGTTTACTTGACGGTGATATAACTGCCGATGATATACATATCTTAGAGATAGGTAAAATATATGGAAAAGTAACATACAAAAGTCTTGAGATAGAAAAAAATGGCATATTTGAAGGTGAAGGTAAAAACAAAAGTTCAAACTATCACAACAGATATGACACAAAAACAAAAAAAATATCTCAAGAGAAAGAACCAGTAGCACAAAACAATCAACAAAAAGATAAAAACAACAACAAGGTATTTGATATTGAGATTAAAAAATAGTTTTTTATTTATAGTTTTATTTTTTTTTACTACATCTTTGTATGGATCAAAACTTGAGTATAGAAGTTGGCCTAAAGGTGAATCATTTTTACTATTTTTAAAACACAAAAATATCTCAAAAGATATTTACTACAATTTAGACGACAGTGACAAACAACTGTGTGCAGAGATAGTAGCTGGTGTGCGATATGAAGTGCTTGTAGAGAACAATATAACCAAACAATATCTTATACCTATAAATCACAAGATACAGATACACTTAAGAAAAGAGGATATAGGATACTCTATTGATTTTATCCCAATTGTAGTTAAAGAGCATCAAAAAAGTGTCAGTTTGAAACTTAAAACTACACTTTTTTCTGATATATATACAAAAACCAAAAATAAAGCTTTGGCCGCTCAGTTTATATCACTCTTTCGTGGTATCAATTTTAAGAAGATGAAGCTTGACGACAAAATATCTATAAACTTTAACACATACACAAGAGACGGCAAAACTTTTGCTTGGCCTCGTATAATATCCGCCTCTATAGAGGTCGGCAAAAAGAGATATTATCAATATTTAAATCCAAAAGATGAAAGATATTATGACAAAAAAGGAGTCTCGAAGTCAAACTTCTTTTTAAAAGTTCCTTTAAAGTACAAAAGAATATCAAGCGGATTTACATATAGAAGATGGCATCCTATTTTGAAAAAGTATAGAGCTCATCATGGTATTGATTATGCTGCTCCAAGGGGTAGGCGAATATATGCTTCTGGAACTGGCAAGATAATATTCAAAGGACGAAAAGGTGGATATGGCAAAACTGTTATAATCCAACACAAACATGGTTTCAAAACACTCTATGCTCATATGGATAGGTATAGCCGTGCAAAAAGAGGACAACATATCAAACAAGGCACACTTGTAGGTTATGTTGGTAGCACAGGTGTTAGCACTGGACCGCACTTGCATTTTGGTTTATACAAAGGCTCAAGAGCTATAAATCCTGCAAATAGAGTAAAAAGAGTTATAAAAACAAAACTAAGAGGAAAACAGCTTGTAGCTTTTCAAAAAATTGTTAAAACACAAGATGATATACTTCAAAAGGTTATAGAAGAAAACAAAAAATATGATATATCAAAAGATATAAAAAATAGTTGTGAAAGGTTATAGGTTTTTAGTGCTTTTATTCAAATAAAACACCATCTATACCTATATCTGCCATATTTTCAAGTTGATTATCATCACAAATTAGGACAATAATTTTACTATCAAACATATAGTTGTCTGCTATATCCTGGCACTTTTTAGCTATACTCTTATCTACTAATATATAGTTAGCTTTGATAGCATTTGAATATAAAAGTTCTTTTATATTTTGAATTTTTACTATAAAATCAATATCGTTGTTTGATAGATATCTCATAAATTTGATATCATAATCTATCTGCACTATATCATCTGGTTTTGTATCTTTTATCTGTGATATATCTTTGATTTTTATTATATTTGATATATTTAGATCACTCTTTCCTAAAAATATCAAACCAAACACTCTTTTGAGCAAAAATATCTGCCGTTGCTTAATATCGCTTCATCTTTTGATACAAGTGTTTTGCAGTTTTGACACTCTTGCATCGTCTCTATCATATTGTCTTGCTTCTTTTTTCCAATACTATTTTCTCTTGTTTTTTTGAAAAATAATGTCCATATTAGAAACATAATTATCAGAAATATAACTATTTTTATTATCATTTTTTAACCTTTTTTTGATATCAAATCATCTGTAATATTTTGGTGAATTTTATACACCTCATCTAAACTATCTATGCTTATATCTTGATATTTTTCAATTGAGTGTAAAACTATTTTGCTTATATCTACAAATTTTATTTGATTGTTAAGAAACATATTTACTGCTACCTCATTTGAAGCATTTAACACCACTCCTAAGTCTGGATTTGATAACAGTTTCTCTCTTATAGACCATATGGGATATCTTTTTGTATCAATAGCTGTAAAACTTAGATTTGATAACTTCACTAGGTCTATATGTTCACTTATTTTTCTATCTGTATTGCCAAATATAGCATAATATATAGGCAAATTCATAGTAGGTTTTGACATATGTGCTACCATCGAACCATCTACATACGACACAATCGCATGTATGATTGATTTTCTCTCTATTATTGCATCTATATCTTTGATATCAAACAACCAATAAGCTTCAAGTAACTCAAAAAGCTTATTTGTCATGGTGGCACTATCTATAGTAATTTTATCCCCCATAGACCAGTTTGGATGGTCTAATGCCTCTTTGATAGATACATCTTTTAAGTTATCTATATCAATATCTCTAAAACTACCACCAGATGCTGTAATTATAAGTTTGTTTATCTTTTTGTTGCGATTTATGATATATGACAAGCTAAAATGCTCGCTATCTATAGGGGTGATATATGAGCTATCTATAAACTTCCCTGCTACTACGAGAGATTCTTTGTTTGCTAAAGCTATATGCTTTTTAAGTGATATAGCCAATATAGTTGGAGCAAGACCTACAAACCCCACTAAACCATTGATCACTAAAGTTGATGGTGAGTTTTTTATAGCCTCCAACATAGCCTTTTTGCCAGCATATACTTTATCAAAATCAACCTTGTGTATATCCTCTTTTGATGCTATTACTACTACTTTTGGTTTGACTTTTTTTATCTGTGAGTTTAGTAGTTTGATATTTTTACCAGCTACTAAAACATCTACATATAAGTTGTATTTTAAGACTATATTTATAGTGCTTACACCAATAGAACCTGTGCATCCTAATATGATCAAACAACCATCCTAATCAACACTACCATAACAATCCCAGCAAACAAATAACCATCGGTTCTATCAAGAACACCACCGTGTCCTGGTAGGATATTGCCACTATCTTTTACACCTGCTTCTCTTTTGAGATAACTCTCAAAAAGGTCACCAAATATAGATGACACAGCTACCACAAACGATATAACTATACCAACTACAAGTGAAAGCTCGGTTATTGTAAAAAATGAACCAACTATAGTAGCTATTGTTACACCACCTACTACACCCTCTATGGTTTTGTTTGGACTTGTGCTACTAAACTTTCGTTTGCCAAACTTTTTCCCCGTAAAATATGCTCCTATATCAACTGATACAACGATTACAATCAACCACAACAAACCACCAATACCAAAACCTAAATAGAGTGAAAACAAAAACAAATATGAAACAACAGGATACAACAATACAGAAAAAACTCTTTTGTCAGCTGTGCCTTTATATGCTAAAATAGAAGCAAAAACAATCGCCACAACAAATACTAAATCTTCAGGTTTTGGATAAAACAAAGCTACAATCCATACAATCAAAGCATATGTTATTGGTGCTTTGTTTTCTATACCAAATAGTATTCTTGCTTCATCTACTGATACTATCATAAACAAACCAATACAGAACCAAATTAAGAACATATTATCAATCAGGCCTACAAATGCTACAAATAGCACCAATGCCACGGCTGTCGCTACTCTTTTGTTTAGGTTCTCTTTTTTTATCATCAAATCTCCTTAGTGATTGTTTGGTTTTTTACTATTATATCTAAAGTTTATTATGTTATAATACTATTATGACAAATAATAGAAAAATCAACATAATAAAACATCTTCAAACACTTAAATCATTTGGTATAGAGTATATAGATGATATAGATATAAGCTTAAATAACCAAATAGAACAAAACCTACCAGATGATATGGAGATGTTATTAAAAACTATAGACCAATGCACAATATGTGAGCTTTGTAAAAGAAGAAAAAATAGACAAAACTACACCCAACAATTTGACACAAAAGTTATGTTTGTAGCTGATTTTATGACAAGCAATTATGACGATCCATTTATGGGGCAAGCTGGTTTGATGCTTAAAAATATCTGTCAAAATGTTTTAAAGATAAAAACAGATGATATATATTTTACTACAATTTTAAAATGTCCAGTAAAAAATAGTAGTGATATCCAACAACAATACATAGATAGTTGCAAAGGTTTTTTAGAAAAACAAATAGAGATAATAAAACCAAAAGTGATAGTGGTATTTGAAAATAAAACTTCAAGTATGTTGGAGATTAAAGCAAAAAATGTTAAAATAATCAAAACATACAGTCCAACCATGGTTTTAAAAAATCAAAATTTAAAACAAAGGGTATTTGACGATATGAAAAAAGTAAAACATCATATGGAGGCTACAACATGAGATTGATATTTGGGACACTTATATTTATGCTCTTTTTTACAGGTTGTCAACAAAAACTTTACAATTTGGAGTTTGACAAAACAAAAAAGATAAAAAAAGATAAGATAAAAAAAGATGAGACAAAAAAGATAAAAAAAGAGCAATCAAACGAAGATGAAGTACAAGATGGACCAAATGAACTATTTGATGAAAGTGGAGAAACTAAAGTTCCATTTTCAAAAAATGATACAATTCAATATAAAGATATAGATGAAGTAAGAAGTGTATTGCTTTTATACTCATCAAACACTATAGGCAAATATGCAAAAATAGCCTCAAGCTCTGCTTTGGGGTATGCTTTGTCTTCAAAAACACCATTTTTGATAGATACTATTGATATGAGCACAGAGAGTTTGCCCTCTATAAACAAAGCACTAACAAAAGCAAAACAATATGGACACAAAGATATAATAGCAATAATTACAAACAAAAGTTATCAAAACCTAATCAATGCAGATTTTGCGGATGATTTTAATATATTTTTACCTATCATAAACAAAAACAATATAAGTGAAATACGAGACAATTTTACATATGGGGGTCTTGATTATAAAAAACAGCTACAACTACTTACAGATAAAATAAATGGCGAAAGTTCTGAATTTTACGATAGGTCATCTTTGGGGTTTTTGCTCCATAAATCACTGATAAACTCAGGTGGAAACCTTAAATTTTCGAGAATTATTGAACAAAAAGATAACTCAGTGCGAAACATTATCGCAAAAAATAGACACAACTTAAACTCTTCAAACCTATTTTTAAATACAAATCTAATAAGAACATCTATGATACTATCTACTTTAAAAGGTACAAGAGTCAAAACAAAAAGATCTCTATCTACACAGATAAATTATTCGCCACTACTTTTAACTTTGGTTCGTCCATCTGATAGGTCAAACCTTTTTATAACAAACAGCATAAAAGATATTGATCCAAAAATCACAGAAAATATATTGTTGCTAGGTGGCAAGGTTAGATTCAACTGGATAGGATTTGCAACTGTCGTAGGGGTTGACCACTTTATGAACCAAGATGGTGAAAAGATCGAGCCAAATATTGTAGAGAATCAAGTTTTGTATGGGATAGATATATACAAAACCAAAGATGGTGCATTTGTCAGACGATAATCTCTTTTATGACAAAGAGCTTAAGATATTAGAAAAAGCAAACAGAGTAAGAGCAAGAACTATAAAAGAGAAAAATCTTCTTGATTTTGCTTCAAATGATTATCTAAACATAGGCTCAAATAAAAAAATTTTAAAAAAAACTATATCTTATATAGAAAAACAAACTTTTTTTTCTCCAAAATCATCTTCGCTCATAAATGGATACCACAATATCCACAAAAAACTTGAAAAAAAACTATGCAAACTAAATGGTTTTGAAAATGGTATCATTGTAGGTAGTGGTTTTTTAGCAAACATCGCTATGTTTGAATCACTAATACGAAAAGGTGATCTTCTAATAATAGACGAGCTTTATCATGCAAGTGGTATAATGTCACTAAAACTATGCCAAGGCAAGACAAAAAAATTTTCACACAACAACGACAAACAACTTCAAGAGATAATCCAAAAAAACAAAAAAAATTTCAATCGTATCATCGTAGCAGTAGAGGGCATATACTCAATGAGCGGAGATATGGCAAATAAAAATATATACCACATATGCAACCAAAACAACTGCATACTTATAGTAGATGAAGCCCATAGTGCTGGTATCATAGGGGAAAATCTAAATGGTTGGTTTGATTTTTTTAACTTTCAAATCAAACACAACCACATAAAGATGGGAACTTTAAGCAAAACATATGGTAGTTATGGAGCATATATACTATCATCTTATAAGATTATAAAATATCTTGAAAATAGAGCAAAACCTATCATCTATAGCACCGCTTTGTCGCTTTTTGATACCAAATATGGTTTAGAGGCTATAAAATATATCAAAAAAAATAAACAAAAGCTAAAAGATAGTATAAAACAAAGACAAAAGATAGTCAAAGATATATTAAATATAGATATAGATGGTTTAATAATCCCAATATCCTCAACTTCAAATAAAGAGGTTCTTAAACTTCAGCAAGATATAGCAAATGCAGGTTTTGATGTCGGTGCTATAAGACAACCAACTGTCTTAAAACCTATATTAAGAGTGATAGCAAAAAGCCAAAATATCGACTATCTTAAAGCACTTTTGGATACAATAGTCAAATTAAAAGTAGCCTCAAAGGATAGATATGACGAAGAATGAAAAGCAGATTTTACACAACAGCATCACAGATGTTGCTGATTTTCCAAAAAAAGGGATAGTTTTTAAAGATATTACAACTATGTTAAATGACAAAGTAGCATACAAAACTTTGATGAATATATTATACAAAAGATATGAAAATTTGGATATAGACTATGTCGTAGGGTTAGATGCAAGAGGTTTTATATTTGGTGGGGCATTAGCACATAGATTAAATATAGGTTTTGTGCCTATAAGAAAAAAGGGCAAACTTCCACAAGAAACGATATCTTTAAAATATAGCTTAGAGTATGGAGAAAATGAACTTCAAATACATAAAAATGCTTTCAAACACAAAAAAGCAAAAGTATTGATAGTAGATGACCTATGTGCTACTGGAGGCACAGCAAAAGCAGCATATGAACTGATAAAAAAATTAGATGCCAATCTAATTGAGTTTTGTTTTGTGATAGATATAAATCTTGACAATGTTAAAGAACAACTTAGCAAACTAGCTCCTGTATTTTGTGTATTGGATATGTAGATGATTGATATTTTCTCTTTTATCTTGATATTTGTTATTGTTTTACTTGCTATCACTCTTTATGTCTTGTATATAAACAACACAAACACAAACAAAAAACTTCAACAACAAAACGATATGATACAAACAATACAAGAGCAAAACCATCAAAAGAGTATCACTATAGCAAAACAGCTTCAACAGTTGGAGCTCTTAGATGAAACAAAAGAGCAAAATAGTAGTTTTCAAGATCAACTTATCGTATCCAAACAGCTTAACTCAACACTACAAACAAAACTTCAACAACAAAAAATATCATTTGATGAAAAGTTAAAACTTATGTTAAACAACGAACAGATATTTATCCAAAAGTTTGAAAACTTATCAAATGAGATAATAGACAAAAGCCAAAAGAAACTACAAGATGAAAATAAAAAATCACTCGAATATATCCTCTCGCCTGTCAAGATACAGCTAAGTGATTTTAAGAAAAAGGTAGAAGATATCTACGAGAAAGATACCAAAGATAGATTAAATCTATCAAACGAACTAAAAGAGTTAAAAGAGTTAAATCTACAGATGTCAAAAGAGGCAAACAACTTAACATCTGCTTTAAGACACGACAACAAAACACAAGGTAGTTGGGGTGAGATAGTGCTTGATAGAGTTCTTGAAAACTCAGGATTGAGGCTAAACCACGAATATAAAAGACAAATATCACTAAAAGATGCCAACGACAAACAGTTTCAGCCAGATGTAGTAGTCTATCTGCCAGATGATAGACAAATAATCATAGATGCCAAAACATCACTTGTATCATACAATCTATCTATATCTTGTGAAGATGAGACACAAAGACAAAACCATATAAAAAACCATACTATATCTATCAAAAACCACATAAAAGGTTTGTCAAAGAAAAAATATGAAGAGTTAAAAGGTATAAATAGTTTGGATTTTATCTTTATGTTTATTCCTATAGAGAGTGCTTTGCTTATAGCCATGGAAACCGATGTCAATCTTTTTGATGAAGCTTTTAAGCAAAAGATTATTTTAGTAAGTCCATCTACTTTGTTAGTAGCACTAAGAGCAGTGGAAAATAGCTGGAGATATGAAAAACAAGCAAAAAGTATAACCAAAGTTTATAGCAGAGCAGAAGAGTTGTATAAAAAGTTTGTAGGTTTTGTAGATGATATGGATGATATAGGCAAACATATAAATAGAGCAAATGATAGTTATGAAAATGCATATAGCAAACTCTCAAAAGGGCAAGGAAGTTTAGTAAGACAAGCTACTATGCTAAAAGATGTATCAAATATCAAACCAAAAAAAGAACTAAAGGCAGTAGATTATGAATAATTATATACCAAAAGATAGTAAATTTGATCCAGATATAGATGGACACTTTGGTAAATTTGGTGGCAGGTTTGTGCCAGAAACACTTATGCCTATACTTTTGGAACTTGAACAACAGTATAAAAAATACAGATTTGACAAGAAGTTTTGGAGCGAAGTAAATGATCTACTTAAAAACTATGTAGGCAGACCTACTGCTTTATACGAGGCAAAAAACATAAGCGAGCAAATCGGAGCAAAGATATATCTCAAAAGAGAAGATTTAAACCATACAGGAGCTCATAAAGTAAACAATGTCATAGCTCAAGGTTTGTTAGCTAAAAAATTGGGCAAAACAAAAGTGATAGCAGAGACAGGTGCAGGACAACATGGAGTGGCTACTGCTACAATTGCTTCACTTTTAGGATTGCAATGCACTATATTTATGGGGGCAAAAGATGTTAAAAGACAAGAGTTAAATCTATTTCGTATGAAACTATTGGGAGCTACAGTCGTCTCAGTAGAAAGTGGTAGCCAAACTTTGAAAGATGCCATGAACGATGCTATTAGATTTTGGGTTACAAATGCTACAGATACATTTTATATCATAGGCACTGTTGCTGGTCCTCACCCATATCCTATGATGGTGAGAGATTTTCAAGCAATTATAGGGTGGGAAACAAGACAGCAGATACTTGAAAAAGAGAACTCTTTGCCTGATATAGTTATAGCTTGTATTGGTGGTGGTTCAAATGCCATAGGTATATTTAGCCACTTCTTAGAGGATAAAGATGTCAAATGTATTGGTATAGAAGCTGGTGGTTTAGGCATAGATACAGACAAACATGGCTGTAGTTTAGAAAAAGGCTCGCCAGGAGTTTTACACGGACAACTTAGTTATATATTGCAAGATGAAGATGGTCAAATAAGCGAAGCTCATAGCATATCTGCTGGACTTGACTATCCTGGAATTGGTCCTGAACATAGTTTTCATAAAGACAACGGCACTATAGATTATGACAATATCACAGATGATGAAGCTATAGATGCTTTTGTTTGGTTGTCTCAACAAGAGGGCATAATACCAGCTTTTGAAACTGCTCATGCGATTGCATACTTAAAAAAAGCCAAAGACTCACTCAAAGGCAAGACTGTTGTAGTAAACTTAAGTGGGCGAGGTGACAAAGATATGATTCAAGCAAAAGAGATATTAGAAGATATTATCATATAAAGCAAAAGTTTTTTAACCTTTGCTTGATATAAAATTACCACTTCTATAAGATATAGAAGTTCTAAAGGTTGCTTATGATTTTGCATATAGATATAGACTGCTTTTTTGCATCTGCTCATAGAATCGATACAAAAATATATGATGATATGCCTATAGCAGTTGGTGGCAGAAGCAACTTAAATATATTTGACAAAAATAAACAAAAAATAGAATTGAGTAAAATTGATGGGGCTTTTAGCAGCTCCATACTAAGCTCTAACGACAAAAATTTCAAAGAGTATTTTGTCGACAAAAATAAAAAAATTCGTGGTATAATCACTACTTCAAGTTATGAAGCGAGAGCTTATGGTGTCAAAACTGCTATGAGTGTGAGTGAGGCATTGAGATTTTGTCCAGATTTGATTGTTTTGCCACCAAACTATCCACTATATCATAAGTTGTCATATGAGTTAAAAGAGTTTTTAAAAACACAAATCCCAACTATAGAACAGTTTAGTATAGATGAATTTTTTGGCGATGTTCGTGGATATATCAATGAACAAGATATTGTTTCATTTGCTACAAAACTGCAAAAAGATATAAAAAAAATTATCAAAATACCAGTCTCTATTGGTATATGTGAAGCAAAATGGATAGCAAAACTTGCGACAAATACAGCGAAACCTTATGGCATAAAATATGTAAAAAAAGAGGATATAGAAAAATATATAAGCAACATAAAAGTAGAAAAATTTCCAGGCATTGGCAAAGGATACCAAAAAAAACTTGCAAAATTAAATATAAAATATCTAATAGATATAAAAAAACATAAAAAAGAGTTTTTTTCGTGGGGCAAATATGGTGTAGCACTGTACAATAGAGTTCTTGGTTTAGACGATGAGAAAATCAGTATAGAACAAACAGACAAAAAGTCAATTGGTATCGGTAGGACATTTGATGCCATACTTGATACAGATGAACTAAAAAGAAGATTGTTAGTGCTTTGTAGGCATATATCTTTTTTGTGTTTTAAACAAAATCTAAAACCTCATAGTTATCACCTATCTATTAGATATGAGTATGGTCAAAAAAAGAAAAACTATATAAACATAGATGAGAAGTTTAGTGAAAGATTGTTTAAAAGTGAGATTATAAAACTGTTTTCATCAATACACACAAATACAAATCAAGCGATAATACAGCTAAATATAACAGCAACAAACTTCAAAGATGAAAACAAAAACAAAACACTTTTTGATATTAACAGTAAAGATAATAAAAATATGATAGACAAAACAACAAACAGCATAAGAGAAAAATATGGTATAGATATAATAAAAACTGCAAATGAGTTATAAAAATGTGAGTATCACAAAAAATAAAAGTGCGACATATGTCCAAGATGAACAAATGGCGCGGTTGACGAGACTTGAACTCGCGACCTCCGCCGTGACAGGGCGGCATTC
>JAOZJU010000004.1:26644-57050 GCA_029935705.1 Arcobacteraceae bacterium | reverse complement strand
ACAATATATTGATGAGATGAAAACAAGTTTTAAAAATATACACTCAAATACTATTGATAAAAAACAATCAACACTACAGAGTCTAAAAGAGAACTTTGCTTTATACTCAATAAGTTCAAAACTTAAACTTATTGAAAAAAATATTATAAATATGCAAGAGAATTTTAAGTTTCAAATCTCGATGATATGGTCTCATAAACAAAACAAACTTCAAAATATATTTGATATGTTTGCCCAAAATGACCCAGCAAATAAAAACTTAAAACGATATGTCCAAGTATCAAAAAACAACAAAACTATATCTATAGATAAGTTGATAGTAGATGATGTGATTGAGTTGCAAAACAATAAAACAAAAATCAAATCAAAAGTATTAGAAGTTGACAAATTTTAGAAAGTTTAGATACAATCACATATGAAAGATATATCATTGGTAGTTTTAAGTGCAGGAGATTCAAATAGATTTGGTAAATATCCAAAAAAACAATGGATACGAACAGGAGATGACCCGCTTTGGTTGTATGTAGCAAAAAGATTGTCAAAATTTTACGATTTTGATAAAATTGTTATAGTAGTTTGTCAAGATGAACTAAAATACTCTTCAAACTTTACAGAGAAATTTTCTTTTGTAGTAGGTGGCAACACAAGAAAAGATTCAGTGCTCAATGCCATCAAAACTTTAAAAACAAAATTTGTAATGGTTACAGATGTAGCAAGATGTTGTATCACAAAAAAAGTTATAGATAAAATTATAGAAAATAAACAAAAAGCAGACTGTATCACTCCTGTATTGGATGTGACCGATACAGTAACTTTAGATAGAAATATCATAAACAGAGATGATGTCAAACTTATCCAAACTCCACAACTATCCAAACTTTCACTACTTCAAAAAGCACTTATGACTAAAAATAGTTTTACAGATGACAGTTCCGCTATAAAAGCAGTAGAAGGAAGTGTCTATTATACCAAAGGTAGTTCAAAAAGTATAAAATTGACAACAAAAACAGACAAAAAAAAGCTAAAATGCCTCAAAAAACCTTCAAAAAAAACTTTCATAGGTTTTGGATATGATATCCACCAATTTGAGATAAACAAACCTATGTATCTTGGTGGAGTTAAGTTTGATGAGGATTTTGGATTTAAAGCACATAGCGATGGCGATGTTCTGATACACAGTTTGATTGATGCCATATTGGGTTCTATAGGAGCTGGTGATATTGGTGAGTTTTTTCCAGATAACGACAAAAAATACAAAAATATAAGTTCTGTCAAACTGTTAGAGTATATAAGAGATTTTGCATATGGTGTAGGATATGAGATAATCAACATAGATATAACAATTGTAGCCCAAAAACCAAAAATAACTCCAAAAAAAGATATCATAAAAGAAAATCTGTCAAATATATTGAATCTTAAAAAAAGATATATCAATATAAAAGCCACAACAAATGAAAAGATGGACTCAATAGGTCAAAACAAAGCAGTTTGTGTCTATAGTGTAGTATCAGCAAGGTTTAGAAAATAAAAACTTTATTAGTGATAGAAGAGGAGATATTTTTATCAAACAATATCTGTACAAAATTTGAAAAACATGGATTTATCTGCCACGAAAGCAGAGACCTTGATGTAGATGATTTTGTATTTGATGCTATAGTTTTATCTATCACTCCTGCTAAACTTGATTATATCACATTTGTCAAAAAATACTCACAAACAACTATAATATTGTTATCACCAAAGATAAATGACGAAGATGCTATATTGCTTTTGTCGTATGGGGCGGATAGATATATGCCAAAACCTATCTTGATAGACGAGTTATATCAAGTGGTACTTCACTATATAGAGTATGCCAATATGAGATATAAACTAAAAATAATCAACAACCATTTTGATAATTTTTTCAAAACAGAATATGGTTTACAAAAAAAATATGATTTGCCTTTACAGATAAATAGTTCAAGCTCTTTAGAGAGTTTTGCTTTTGCATTTAATGTAGCAAAACAACAAAACAAAACTTTATTGCCTATACGATTTAATTTTGACAAAATTATATATAAAATAAAAAGCTGTGATTTTACAAAAGTAGTCCCTTATGTATATGATACAAGCAGACTAGACTCAAGCGAGATAAACAGATATATGAATGAGTTTTGTAAATATAAACTTATAGTATGTTTGCCATATCAGTTTAATCAGTATGCTAAATTTGAGCTTTTAAAGATAAAAAATACAAAGAATAGTTTTTTGCCAGATGATATTTTAACGATTGATGAGTATTTTAAATATATAGTCCAGAGTTTTCAAAATAGTATGACAGATATAAAGATAGCTTCAGCTCTTGGAGTAAGCAGAAAGACATTGTGGGATAAGCGAAAAAAACTAAATATAAGCAATAAAAAGTGATTTTTTTATAAAGAGTGGTTATATTTATAATCTTTAGATATAATGCCATATGACAAAAAAAGAAAAAAGAAAAAAATTATTAGATATTTTAGAAAAAAGAAAAAGAAAACTTATAGGATATATTAAAGATGGTCAAATATCAATTGACCAGCTCAAACTCCAAGAGTGTAAAGATGATTTGGATTTTGCAGAGATGAGCTTTGATACATTTAACGAAGAGATACTTACGACAAAATTAGCTTGCGAATTAGAAGAGGTTGAAGCTGCTATCTTAAGAATAGATGACGGCACTTACGGTATATGTGATATGTGTGATGAAAACATAGGGTTCAAGCGTTTGAAGGCAAAACCATATGCAAAATACTGTGTAACATGTCGTGAGATATTTGAAAGCAAAAACAAGGAGTAGATTATGGGTATAAAAAAATATGTTTTTTTTAGTTTAATATTTATCGTAGCAGTGCTTGGCTATTTACTATATATTCAAGCTGGAGATTACAAATTTGAGATATTTGATTATAGTTTAGAATTGCCAATAGCAATATGGGTTATATTGCCTGTGGCTGTGTTGTTTGTAGCAACACTATTTCATCTTATGTTTTATTCTGTTAAGTTTTATATCTTAAAAACCTCTATCAAAAATGACAAGATTAAACTAATAGACTTGATACAAAAAAAACTATGTGGTTGTGAGTTTAACAAACAGTTTACAACTAGTGAGTTTAAAGATCTAGCTGATATATTGATTAAACTAAGCATAATAGACGGCAAAGAGAAACCTGTCTTTGCAGATGAAAATATAACAAAACTTATAACAACAATAAAAGAGATAAAAGATGGAAAATATAAAGATATAAAAGAGTTTTCTCTTGATAAAGATTGTGAAATAGTTATGCTAAACAGTTTAAACAAAGCACAAAACGATGAAACATATGCTCTAAATATCATCAAAAAATCACAAAATCACGATGAGCTTTTGATAAAGATAGCATTTAAGTCACTTTTGTCAAAAAATAAAATAGGTGATATAAAACCATATCTTGCAAATATCACTCTTTCAAATGATATGTTCCTTGAACTTATAAGTGCAAATGCCAAAGAGAACAAAGAGCTTATATTTTCAAATGAAGAGATACTAACTATGTGTAAAAGTTTGGATTTAAACAGAAATGATTATCTTAAAATAGCAAGAAGTTATATCAAAACTATGTCTCCAGAACAGTTGTCAAACCTATATGAACAGTTTTATACCATAGATGAAGACTCAAGTGATGGGTATTTGTATGTTTTATTTGAGTTGGGTATGTTAGATGATGTAAGAGAGATACTCTCAAATAGCAAAAAAGATGAATATACAAGATTTAAAGTGCTTATGCAACTAAAAGAAGCTGGTAAATATTATAACTACGATAGCCTTTTTTAGTATTGGATATATTAGATAAACTAAACTCGCCAGAACCACTTTTGGTTCTCGCTCCACTTGCTGGTTATACCGACTTACCGTTTAGAAGTGTTGTTAAAGATTTTGGAGCTGATTTGACAATAAGTGAGATGATTAGCTCAAATGCACTTGTATATAACTCCAAAAAAACACTAAAGATGCTCGAAAAATCTCCAAATGAAACACCATATATAGTCCAAATAGCTGGAAATAGTGAAAATATCATAAAAGAAGCAGTAGCTATACTAAATGATTTTGACTTTGTAGATGGTATTGATCTAAATTGTGGTTGTCCTGCTTCTAAAGTATTTAACCACGGTAGTGGTTCGAGTCTGTTGGGCGACTTGAATAAACTTGAAAATATATTAAAAACTATCAAAAAACACTCAACCAAAAAAACCCTATCTGCAAAAATACGAATCGGCATAGATGAAAAGATAGGCTGTAGTATAGCAAAAGTGTGTGAATATGCTGGGGTTGATTTTTTGTCTGTTCATGGTAGGACAAAAAAAGGAGCATACAAATCTGCAGTAGATTATGATGAGATAGCCAAAATAAAAGAGCAAAGCAAGATACCAATCATAGCAAATGGTGACATAACAGACAATCAAAAAGCAAGATATGTGCTTGATAAAACCAAAGCAGATGGACTTATGATAGGTAGAGGTGCTATTGGAAAACCTTGGATATTTTATCAAATTTTAAACAATATTGAAGATATAAGTTGTGAAATTAAAAAAGAGGTTATCTTAAAACATTTTACAGCTATGATCAACTGTTTTGGCAACCATGGGGTTATTATGTTTAGAAAACATCTGCATACATACTCAAAAGGATACCAAAAATCCGCCATATTTAGACAGACTATCAACAATACAGAAGATGCACAAACGATGAAAAATATCATAGTGGATTTTTTTTAGAATATTTTGGTATATATGCACCTCTTTGTGGGTGTGAATTTTCTACAAGATATCTTTATAAAAATAGATCCATCAATAAAATAATTTATTGTAAACCAATTTTTAACAAACAAGATATAAAAGATGAAAAATAATCTTAATATGATATAATAGTATAAAGCATAAAATATAGAAATAAGGACGATGATGAAACTTGGTGTAAATATAGACCATATAGCAGTGTTAAGGCAAGCAAGACAGATAAACGATCCTATCATAACTGATGCTTTGTTTTTTTGTAAAAATGCTGGTGCAAATATGATCACTATCCATCTAAGAGAAGATAGGCGACATATCAATGATAAAGATGTCAAAGATATCATAAGCCTTTCGCCACTTCCTGTCAATCTTGAGTGTAGTTTAAATAAAGATATCATAGATATAGTCAAAACTCACAAGCCATATATGGCTACAATAGTGCCAGAAAAAAGAGAGGAGCTTACCACAGAAGGGGGGCTTGATCTTAAAAAGTTTGAAAAAGAGATATTAAAAACCAAAAAAATACTTGAAGATGAGGGTATAATAGTATCTTTGTTTGTTGATCCATCAAACGATGTCATAGATATGTGCCATAAGTTACAAATATCAAATGTAGAACTACACACTGGCAAATATGCAAATATCTATGCTATGCTCTATGGCAATTTGGGATTATCATCACACAGTATAAAAGAGCTTGAACTTCCAAAAGAGCAGTTAAAACAAAAGCTAAATGATACATATAAAGCGATAATAGCTAGTGCAAATCTATCAGAGTTTTATGGTATCAAAGTGGCAGCTGGTCATGGACTAAACTATGAAAATGTAAAAGATATTTTAAAAATTAAAAATATAAAAGAGCTAAATATAGGTCAAAGTATAGTTGCCAAATCTGTATTTATAGGGCTTGAAAAAGCTATCAAAAAGATGAAAAAAATAATAAACGAGACAAGATAAGATATGATATACAAAAACTTTATAGAAAAACTACAAAACAGCAGTTTCACTACTTTAGAAACCACACCACTACACGAACCAACTTTAGATAGTATCATAAGTGATCTAAAATCAAAAGATTTTTTAGATAAAATTGATGCTTTTACAGTGACGGACAACCCCTTAGCAAGACTAAAATACAGCTCACTACTTGCTAGTATAAAACTATTTGATAGGTTCAAAAAACCAGTGATCTGGACATCTACTATGAGAGATAGAAACAAAATAGCTTTGCAGTCTGATCTTCTTGGAGCAAATGATTTTGACCTAAGAGCAGTGTTGTGCTTGACAGGCGATCCTGCAAATATGTCAGACCAACCAAAAAGCAAAGGAGTATTTGAAAACAACTCAAACCTACTTTTACAGATGATCTATTCGTTTAACAATGGTATGGATTATAGTGGCAAGATGTTTAAAACAAAACCAAAACAGATATATCCTTTTGCTGTAATAAACTCATATTCAAAAAGTTATAAAACTCTTGAAAAAAAGATATTAAATAAGATAAAATACGGAGCAGTAGGTATCATCACTCAGCCTGTTTTTGACAAACAAAATGCGATTAAACTACTAGAAAGTTTCAACAACTGTTCATCTATGTTTGATGACGATAGAGCAAAATCTCAGATAATCTTTGGTATATTTGCAATAACCAAGCTAAGAACTGCTCAGTTTTTAGCTTCTCATGTGCCAGGTATAAATGTCCCACAGCTGTGGATAGACAAATTAAGCATAGCATCTAAAATAGGCGAAAAAGAGGAGTATAAAGTGGGTATGGAACTTAGCTTAAATCTATACAAAGATATAAAAAAAATTCACAACAAAACTCATATAATGACAGCAGACAAGTTTGATATAGCTAAAATTTTACTGGAGGGTTGATTGAGATATGCTTGTATTGATGTGGGGCTAAAACGAATTGGTATAGCTACATCTTTTGGTTTTGGTGTCATCACACCTCAAAAAGCAGTTTTGAGAAAAAATAGAACTCAAGCATCAAAAGAGATAAAAGAGTTTTTAAATTTGTGGAATATAGATATATTAGTAGTAGGTGTGCCAAGCAGTCACGAGACTACCACAAAGCGGATTAAACATTTTGTAGAGCTTATAGAGTTTGACAAAACTATAGTTTATCAAGATGAAAATATGAGTTCAAATGAAGCAAAAGAACTAATCAAAGGCGAGATGAAACAAAAAAGAGATGGCAGGATAGATAGCTTGTCTGCTTCGATTATACTCCAAAGATACCTAAAGTGACTCTAAGGGGGGGGGTTATCTAATTTGATCTATTTTCAAGTTTGTATAACTGTTTTATCTCATCTTTCCACAAATTTTTGTCTATAGTTTCCAATATCATAGGTATATCATCCATTCTTTTGTCGTTCATGATATATTCAAATGCATCCCACCCAATCTCTCCAGCTCCTAAAGAGTGGTGTCTATCTACTTTGCTGCCAAGTTTTGGTTTGCTATCGTTTATATGCATACCCGATAAAAACTCTCTGCCTACTATTTTGTCAAACTCTGCCCATGTTTTATCATAAGCCTCTTTGGTTCGTATATCGTATCCTGCTACAAACATATGGCAAGTATCTATACAAACTCCTATTCTGCTTTTATCTTCAACTTTGTCTATGATATAAGCCAAATGTTCAAACTTGTAGCCTAAGTTGCTACCTTGTCCGGCTGTATTTTCTATCACTGCTTTGACTCTTTTGGTTTTGTCAAGTGCTTTGTTGATAGAGTCAGCTATAACTTCGAGTGTATTTATCTCTGCTTCATATATAAGTTCGTCGTAGTTTTCATCTTTTTTAGCTATTTTTACCAAGTGGCTTCCTGGGTGAAAATTTAACTTATCCAATCCTAACATATCACATCTTTCAAGCTCATCTACAAATGCCATTTGGCTTTTGATAAGTTTTTGTTCATCTGGATGCCCTAAATTTATAAGATAACTATCGTGTGGCAATATATGTTTTGTTTTGATGCCACTATTTTCAAGTAGTTTAAACCAATTGTCAAGAGTTTTGCTGTCAAATGGTTTTGCATCCCACCGTCGTTGATTTTTAGTAAATATAGCAAATGCTTTTGCCTCTAAATATACCGCTTCTTTTATTGCATTTTCAACACCGCCACTTATACTTGTGTGTGCTCCTACATATTTATTTGACATATTTTACCTTTATAAAAATTTTATTTTTTTTGTCTTTGTGGTGGATTCTTTTTTTGTTTAAAAGTTTATATAAAAAATCATCTTCATAACTGTGGTGCAAAAATTTGTTGTTAAATGTTTGGGATTTTATACAACTAAACATAGGACTACATACTTTTTTAGGTGATACATCTAACTCTAATACCGACTGCCCCATAGAATATACCTGTAGCTTCGTATAGTTGTCAAAATGTGTAACAAACCCTTGGTCATAAAAGTTCAGCTTTTTTGTCTTAAATATGACAATAGCAGGTTTTGAAGTGTTTGCTTGTTTGCTCGCACACCCTGTTATAAAAAAGAGCACAAGAAGTGACAAGATGATATTTTGTATCTTTGTCACTTTTTCTTCTTTTGTTTCTTTTTCCAAAGTTTTTCAAACTTTTTTCGTTCGGCAAATTTCAAATTTTCTATAAAAACATGACCACTTAAGTGTTCTATCTCGTGTTGCCAAGCTACAGCCATATAATCATCTGCTTGCATTGTCAGTTCTTTACCATATCTGTCTTGATATTTTACTTTTATAGTTTTTGCTCTTTTTATATCAGTAGTAAATGCAGGCACACTCAAACAACCCTCATTTGATATCTGTTCGCCATCTTGATATATAATTTTGGGATTTATAGCTTCTATTAGGTTTTCATCTTTTTGAATATCTTCATCGTTTTCATCTATTACTGGTAAGTTGATAATCAACACAGACAAAGCAGTGCCTATTTGAATAGCTGCTAATCCAACTCCTTTTGAGTTTTTCATAGTATCATTCATATCATCAAGTAGTTTATGAAGTTTGTCATCAAACTTTGTGACTGGTTTTGATATTTTTCTTAAGATTGGATTTGGATATACCAGTATATCTTTGATCATCAATTGTGCTTTTGTATTACTTTGTCCACAAGACCATAATCTTTTGCTTCATCTGCACTTAAGAAAAAATCTCTTTCAGTATCTTTTTCTATTGTTCTTATCGTTTTTCCTGTTTGCGAAGATAAAATTTTATTAAGATTGTTTTTTAGTTTTTGTATCTCTTGTGCTTGTATTTGTATGTCGGTTGCTTGTCCTTTTGTGCCACCGAGTGGTTGATGTATCATGATACGACTATTTGGTAGTGAAAATCTTTTGTTTTTTGCTCCACTACTTAAAAGAAATGACCCCATAGATGCCGCTTGTCCTATACATATGGTGCTAACATCGCACTTGATATAGTTCATAGTATCATATATGCTCATACCACTTGTGATGATACCACCTGGTGAATTTATGTATAAAAATATATCTTTAGTAGGATTGTCAGCTTCTAAAAATAGCAGTTGTGCTACTACAGTTGAAGCAACTGCATCGTTTATCTCTCCACTTAACATAATAATTCTATCTTTAAGAAGTCTTGAGTATATATCATAACTTCTCTCTCCTCGCCCTGTTTGTTCTACAACATATGGTATATAGCTCATCTATTTTTGTTCCATCTTTTCATCAAAAAGTTTCATCATAAGCTGTTGCTCTATCATAGAGAGTTTAACTGCTGGCAAATAACCCTTTTTTTCATATTGTGTTATAAGCTCTTTGCCATCTTGCCCACTCATCATAGCTTCATAATAGATAGTTTGATTTACTTGTTCGTCCGATACTTTGATTTTTTCATTTTTGGCTATGCTGTCTATTAGAAAAGTAGCTTTTACACTCTGTCTTGCTACATCTTTTAAGTCATCTTTTAATTTGTCTACAAATTTTGGGTCTTTTTGTATATCTTTTATCTCATCTTCACTCATAGAAGATAGTTTTTTGTTTATTTGCTGGTTTATCTCATTTTGAACTATATTTTCAGGTATATCAAACTCATAATTTTCGACAAGTAGTTTTGTATATTGTGGTTTAATCTCGTGCATAAAGTATTCGTTTCGCTTTTCACTTTTGATCTGTTCTTTTATCTCATCTTTTAACATATCCAAAGTGGCATCTTTTTTGTTTGATAAAATCTTTTTAGCAAACTCATCATCTAACTTTGTTTCGCCTTTTTGTTGTATCTTTTTGAGTTGAACCTCAAATATCACATCTGCATCTGCTAACTCTTTTGATTGATAGTTTTGGGGAAACTTCACTTTAATATCTTTTTTTTCCATATATTTCATACCAATAAGTTGCTCTTCAAATCCAGGCACAAATGTATTGCTACCTATTTTGAGTGTGTAGTTTGTAGCTTCGCCACCATCAAATGGTTTGTCATCTTTAAAACCTTTGAAATCAATCACAGCAAAATCGCCATCTTTAAGCTCTCTTGGGGTTTTGATATCCTCCATGGGTGCATGATCTTGTGAGATGGTTTTTAATCTATCGTTTATCTCTTTTTCGCTTATTTTTATTGGAGTAAGTTCTGGTATGTATTGTTTGTAATCACCCAAATCAATAACTGGTTTTAGATATAGATTCATCTGTATCTCTATTGAGTTGTCCTCTTTTTTATCAAACTTAGGAATAGATGGTTCTCCAGTTAAATCATCAAATTTTAGTTTTTCATCTTTTAATACTTGGTCAAACAACTCTTTGAGAGATTCGTTTGTAGCATCATCTTCAAGTTTTTTTCCATATCTTTGCTTGACTACAGCAAGTGGCACTTTGCCTTTTCTAAAACCTTGTATATCCATAGTTTTTGAAGCTTCTCTTGCCATCTTGTCAACATTTTTGTCTATATTTTGTTTTTCTATTGTTGCAAACACTTCTATGTTTGAGCTGTTTATTTTGTTTAATTTATATTGCACTTTTTTCCTTTTTATCTATTATACCCAAATAGTTTTAAACTTATTTAGATAGACTAACAAAAAAAGGAATTGTATGATAAATATAGCTATAAATGGTTTAGGAAGGATAGGGCGATGTGTAGCAAAGATAGTAGCCAAAACAGAGGATATGCAACTAGTAGCAATAAATGCCACAGGAGATGAGTATATGATACAATACAACTTGCGATACGACTCAGTTCATGGAGTAGATGAAACTATTGAAGTAAAAGATGGATATATATTTATAGGAAAAGAAAAAGCAAAACTATTTTCACAAAGAGACCCATCAAAGATAGATTTTGCTTCGTGTGGAGCAGATGTAGTGCTTGAGTGTACTGGTGCTTTTTTGACAACTCAATTGGTCCAGCCATTTATAGACAATGGTGTCAAAAAAGTAGTGATGTCAGCTCCTGCTAAAGATGATACTGCTACATATGTTTTTGGAGCAAATGAAGATGAATATAAAGCAGAAAGTATCATATCAAATGCTTCATGCACTACAAATGCTTTAGCTCCAGTAGCCAAACTGCTTGATGAGAATTTTGGTATAGTAGAAGCTCTTATGACAACTATTCATTCATATACATCAAGCCAACCTATACTTGATAGCAAACATAGCAAAGACCCACGAAAATCAAGAGCAGGAGCTATCAATCTAATACCTACATCAACAGGAGCTGCCAAAGCTATATCAAAAGTTTTACCAAATCTAAAAGGCAAAATCAACGGACAAGCAATAAGAGTGCCCACACCAAATGTCTCTATGGTGGATTTGACAGTAAATTTAAAACAAGATGTTACAGTCGATATGATAAATGATGTTTTTATCAAAGCTTCACAAACCACCATGAAAGGTATATTGGGTATAGATGATATATATCGTGTTAGCAACGATTTTGTAGGCTCGCATCTTAGCACTGTAGTGCCACTTGATACCACACAAGTAGCTTCAAAAAATATGGCAAAAGTTTTAAGCTGGTATGACAATGAGTGGGGCTACAGTAGCAGACTTGTAGATATGGCAAGATTAACTATGAGTTATCATAAATAATATGGCAAAATATAACTTAAAAATTTTAACCCCTTTTTTCAATACAGATGGATAGCTACAATAGCACCATAAACATAGTTTTATTAGAACCACGAATCCCGGGCAATGTAGGCACTATTGGTAGGCTTTGTTATGCTATAGATGCTACACTTCATCTTATCAAACCATATGGGTTTGGAGATATAACTAAAAAAGAGCTTCGTAGGGCTGGTTTGGATTATTGGGAGTTTTTGAAAGTTTTTGAATATGAAGATATTCAAAGTTTTTGGCATAAACACACCATATCAAACAACCACTATTTTGCTACAACCAAAACAGACAAAAACTATTTTGATGTCAATTTTTCACACAATACATATATATATTTTGGTAGAGAGGATGCTGGTTTGCCGCAATATATACTTGAGAAAAACCAACACAACTGCATAACAATACCTATGAAAAATGAAGCAAGAAGTTTAAATCTGTCAAATAGTGTATCTATAATATCATATGAGATAGTAAGACAGCATACAAAGCGATTGTCAACAATTTAGTTTATAGAGGTCTTAAAACTAAAAGTTATACTACAAGCATAGCATCGCCGTATGAATAAAAACGATAATCTTTTTTTATAGCTTCATCGTATAGTTTGATAGTTTGTTCTACTCCTACAAAAGATGCCACAAGCATAATCAAAGTAGACCTTGGTAGATGAAAGTTTGTAAGCAATATATCGGTAATTTGTGGTTTGTTGTGCGGATGTAAAAACAGATCACACAAACCACTTGATAGTTTGGTTTTGTTATAATACTCTATTGTTCTTGTAACAGTCGTACCTATTGCCATCTTTTTGGTAGTTTTGTTTTGCAATGATTCAATGGTAGTTTTTGGGATATCATAACACTCTTTATGTATCTTAAACTCTCTTATATCCTCAACATCCACAGGTTTGAAAGTGCCAGCACCTATATGAAGTGTCAGATAGTTTATATCAAACTTTTCTTTAAATCTGTTAAACAACTCTTGAGTAAAGTGCAAAGATGCTGTAGGCGATGCTACAGCTCCATAAGTTTTAGCAAATATAGTTTGATAATCTTTTATATCTTCTATATCATCATCTCTTTTGATATATGATGGCAATGGGACATGACCTATCTTGTCAAGTATAGTTACAAGGTTGTCAAATTTTATTTTTTGGTTGTTTTGATAAAAGTGGACAATTTTGCTACCATCATCCAATATATCTATAACTTTTGCTATAAGATTATCTTCAAATAAAAGCTCCATATCTTTTTGAACTTTACCTTTTATATATACAAGACATTTGATATCGTCAAGGTATCTTAATACTAGCAACTCTATCTTACCTTTTGTAGGTTTAAAGCCATAAATTCTTGCTTTTATTACTTTGGTGTTGTTAAGATATACAGATAAGTTTTGTGGTAGATAGTTTATGATATTTTTAAAAGTATCGTGAGTTGTTTTTTTGGTTTTTCTATCAAATATCAGAAGTTTTGCTTCGTCAGCTGGATAGACAGGTTTAGAGGCTATTAGATCTTTTGGCAAAAAAAAGTCATAGTTTTTGGTATAAAATCTAATACTCTTCCTCGCTACTCTCTTCAAACTCATCATCTTTGTGTGGATTTACAGCTTTAGCTATAAGAATCGATACCCCATATAGCAAGATAAGTGGTCCAGACATTAAAAACTGAGTTAAAACATCCGGAGGTGTCAAAAGTGCAGAGAGGATAAATATCATAATAATAGCATATCTAAAAAAGTCTGTCAAAGTTTTATCTGTAACTAATCCAACTGTAGCTAAAAAAAATGTAATCACAGGCAACTCAAAAGCTACTCCAAATCCAAATAAAAGTTTAGTAAAAAATCCAACATATTTACCGATACTAGGTAGCACAGTAACTACAGTGTTACCAAAATTTATCAAAAATTCAAAACCTATTGGTACAACTACAAAATATGCAAAACTAGAACCAGTTAAAAACATAACTGTAGCAAAAAAAACAAAAGGAAAAATAAATTTTTTTTCATTTTCATAAAGCCCAGGAGCTACAAAAAGCCAAAACTGCCAAAATATTATAGGCAAAGATAGTATAAAACCAGAAAAAAATGCCACCTTTAAAGCGGTGAAAAATGTTTCTTGAACCTCTATAGCTACCATATGTGAACCCTCTGGCAACACCTCATTTACAGGTACCATCATCCAGTTTAATATAGGTTCATAGACATAAAAACAGGCAAAAAATGCTGCAATTAACACTGCTAAAGATATAGTCAATCTCTTTCTTAAGTCAGCAAGATGTGGTTTAATATTGTCAAACACTATTTGTTCTCTTCATTTTCAAAACTTATATTTGCCTCTTTTTTTGGGGTTTTTGGTTTTTTGATTTTTTTTGGTTTTTCATCCTCTATGATATTGTCTAAACCACTATTTAAACTCATAGTTGTATTTTCAATATTTGCTTTTAAGCTTGAGGCTTCCTCTTTCATCTGTGATATGTGAAGTTCATTGTCAAGTGAAGATTTGGCATCTTCTATGCCGTGTTTAATCTTTTTAAACATTTTGACCATCTGCACTATGGCATTTGGCAATTTTTCAGGCCCTAAAGCTATGATAGCTATAACAGCTATAAACAATATCTCCATAAAACCCATACCAAACATAACTAAACCTAAATTTTATAGACCAAATGTCAAATAAACTTGACCATTTCGAACATCTACAGCTTTGACAAAACCAGTGCTTATATCTTTTTCGCTTAAGGTATATATCTTCTCTTTTTTAAGCACCTTGACTATCATACTTGTTATCAACTCTCTTGTATCTTTTGTGACAAATTTTGACAAAGTAAAGTTTTGTATCTTTAGTTCTTGAACCTCTGGATCTTTTAGATACAAACTTTTTGTAGCTTTGTCATATCGCACACCACTGGCTAAGCTTACTGCTCCATTTAAACCGTCTGGTAAAAGTGAGTTTGTAAACTTAAAACTTGAACCAATATCAAGCTTGTCTTTACCGCTTTTGCCAAGAACAGTTGGGTTTGATATATTTAACAAACCACTAAAAAAACCTTCACCAACCTTTTTGTCCATTGGGAACTTTTGATTTAGTGTGGCATTGATAGATCCAAGCGGTATCACCATACTGACTCCTCTTCCTTGTGGGTCCATACCAGCACAGCTTATAAATAGTATTGATATAAGCGATGCTATAGTTAATCTTTTGAGCATATAAGTTCCTTTATTGTTTTTGTTTTATTTGTTATTATATCCAACTTTTCTTTAAAGTTCAAACTATCATCTAAAAGATGTTTGACAAATGCACTGCCTACGATGAGACCATCTACATCTTGTGATTTTTCTTTAGCATTTTTCTCATTTACTCCAAACCCCAAATAGATTGGAGTATCTGTGGTATCTCTTATATTTTTGATAGTTTGCGACAAGTTTGTCTGTTTTGCTTGACCTGTGATGCCAGCATATGCTACAAGATAGACAAAGTTTGAAGTTGTGCTAACTAACTTTTTTATTCTTTGTTTGCTATCTGTGGGAGCTACAAAATCTATAAACTTATGGTTATATTTTTTTTGGATATTTTGATACAGTTTTGACTCTTCAAAAGGCATATCAGGGATAAGTGAGCCTTTTATCTTTAAACTATTTGCTTTTTTTATATAGTTTTCAAATCCATACTTATAAAACATATTTGTATATCCCATTATGTATGTATCTATTTGGTTTGAAATTTGTGCTGATATATCAAAAATATCTTCAAACTTAAAACCAGATTTTATAGCTTTTAAACTTGCTTTTTCAATAACCGCTCCATCTGCTACTGGGTCACTAAATGGCACTCCAAGCTCCACTATATCAAGTCCCGCTTGTGCCATACTTTGCACCAAATCAATAGTAAAATTAGGGTTTGGTAAACTAGCCGTCACAAACCCTACTAGCTTTTTCACGACTATTTGATCGCTTTTTTTAACATAAAGTTTACACGATTTATGTATGCTACTGTATCTTTGATATTTAAACCTTCACTTAGTTTTGCTTGATCAAGTAGCAAGTGTGATATATTTTCAATCATTTTTTTATCTTTTGAACTGTTTAGGGATTTGACTATTTCGTGCTCTGGGTTTATCTGTAAGATTGGTGGTGATTCTGGCACCTCTTGTCCCATAGCTTTCATCATACCAGCCATCTGTGCCATAGGATCATCTGGATCTTTGACTACACACGATGGCGAGGTGTCCAATCTGTTGGTGATTTGTACCTCTTTTACTTCATCGCCTAATATATCCTTGATCTTTTTAGTAAGTGGTTCAAACTCTTTTTTGGTTTTTTCCTCTTTTTTCTCGTCTGTTTTAGTTTCAGGTGCTTTGACTGATGATACATCTTTAAACTCCCAATCTTTATAAGCACCAAGAGATGGAGTAACTACCTCATCTACCTCTTTGTCATCAAGTATCAAAACCTCTATTTTGTTTTTGGTATAACTCTCAAGTAGTGGTGAGTTTCTTAACATATTTTCATCATCTCCAACTATATAAAATATAGCTTTTTGGTCAGTAGAAGCTCGTGTTTTATAATCCTCTAAAGATGTTTTAAGCTCTTTGTCGTTTGTTGATTTGTATCGTATAAGCTCAAGTATCGCTTCTTTGTTGGTATAATCTTGGTATGCTCCCTCTTTTAGTGGGCGGTTGTATTGGTCTATAAACTCTTTGTATAGATCCTCTTTTTTTGAAAGTTTTTTTATCTCACTTAGCACTTTTTTGATAGATGATTGTTTGATATTTGCCATAATTTTATTTTCTTGAAGTAGTTCACGACTTACATTGAGTGGCAGATCATCGCTATCTATGATACCTTTGACAAATCGTAAGTATGTAGGTAGCAGTTCCTTTTCATCATCTGTGATAAAGACTCGTTTGACATATAGTTTGACACCTGGTTTATAATCCACCCTATACATATCCATCGGTGCTTTTTTTGGTATATAAAATAAAGTGGTATAATTATTTACCCCTTCTGCTTTTGTATGAACATATGCCATAGGCTCATCGCTATCATGTGAGATAGTTTTATAAAAGTCGTGATATTCATCTTTTTTTAGCTTCGCTTTTGGTTGAGTCCAAAGAGCAGTTGCTTCGTTTATCTGTTCTCTTTTGTTTTCTATCTTTGTGGTTGGTTTGATTTTCTCATTTTCATCTTTTGTTTCGTTTGCTTTTTTATCCTCTTCGCTTAACTCTTGAGTAACCTCTTCTTGGTAGTTCAAAAATATAGGATATGCTATATGGTCTGAGTATTTTTTGACAACCTCTTTGACCTTGTATTTTGATGTGTAGTCACTTTTATTTTCATCATTTAGTTTGATATATATCACAGTTCCACTTTCATCTTTGGTGCAACTACTAATATCAAACTCTCCACTACCATCGCTTGACCATTTATAAGCCACATCTTCGCCTGCTTTTTTAGATATCACATCTACTTTTGATGCTACCATAAATACACTATAAAACCCTACACCAAATTGACCTATAAGATTGCTATCTTTTTTAGCATCGCCACTCATAGCTTCTACAAATGATTTAGTGCCTGATTTTGCTATAGTTCCTATAGAGCTTATAAGCTCCTCTTCGTTCATACCTATGCCGTTGTCAGCAATTGTAATTGAACTATCTTTTTCATCTATTTTTATGTTGATGACACCTTTGTATTCGTCATCTTTTAGCTTCTTGTCTGTTAGTCTTAAATAGTTTAGTTTGTCTATTGCATCACTTGCATTTGAAACAAGTTCTCTTATAAATATCTCTTTGTGTGAATAGAGCGAGTGTGTCATAAGGTGAAGCAGTTGTCCTACTTCTGTTTGAAATTGATGTTTTGCCATATTTTTCCTTTTAAATTTTTATTGAATATGGATTATATCTAAAAAAGATTAAATAAAGCTTTTTTAAATATCCAAAAGAGATAATTTTTTGCTACAGGCTTTTATAGTGAATATTTGGATAAAATGCAGAAAAAAAGATCAGCTACAGACTAAACTTCAATTAGTCTATAGCTAAAATAGAATCTTAAAATATGACAAATAGTTTAAAATTTGAGTCAATCTTTGGTTTTACAAATCAAAAATAGAGCATCGAAGTTTAGATAGTGTTAAGGTTGTTTAAAACCAATATCTTTATCAAACAAATGATTTTAAAATACTATTTGCTGCTATTTTTCCATCGTTTGTCGCTGTCACTGCTAAGTGAGCACCTCTTGTCATATCGCCACCAGCATAGATATTTTTGATAGATGTTTGCTGGTTTTTATCTACTATCACTCCATTCCATTTGTCAAGTTTTATCTTTGTTTTAGTTAAAAACTGAGGTAACTCTTGAGAGAAACCAAGTGCCAATATCACGATATCTGCCTTTTGTTCATAGGTGCTATTTTTTATATTTACAATTTTATTGTTTATGATTTTTGTTTTTTGCAACACAATACAATTGCTTAATATCTCTTTTGGTGTGACATTAAATACAAACTCTACACCCTCTTCTTTTGAGTTTGTTACCTCTTTTTTGCTTCCGGGCATACTTTTTTCATCTCGCCTATATAAACATTTGACACTATTTGCACCTTGTCTTACCGCTGTTCTTAAACAATCCATAGCGGTATCTCCACCACCTATTATTACTACATCTTTATTTTTGACATCTATGAGTTTATCTCTCTTTTCACCAAACTGCTTTTTTTGGATATTTATCAAAAAATCCATAGCAAGATAAACATTGTCATTTTTTTCACCTTTTATATCTGGATAGTTGCCTTTAGTTGCTCCTATAGATAAAAAAACAGCATCAAAATCTTTTTGTAAAGTTTCAAAAGATATATCCTTTCCAACTTCACACTGAGTTTTAAGTTTTAGTCCCATCTCTTCTAATAGTCCTATTCTTCTTGATACTACTTTTTTGTCAAGCTTAAAACCAGGTATGCCATATGTCAAAAGACCACCAGGTTTTAATGCTCTTTCATAGATAACGACATCAACACCAGCTCGAAGTAAAAATGTAGCACAAGATATACCAGCAGGACCACTACCTACGATAGCTACTTTTTTGCCTATTTTTGTTTTGCTAAATTTTGGTTTAAGTCCACTGTTAAGACCAGTTTCGCTTATGTAGGTCTCTACTGAACCAATTGTTACGGCTTTGTGTGTATCGTTTAGACTACATGCTCCCTCACATAACACATCTTGAGGACAAATTCTACCAAGTATTTCAGGAAATGGTGAAGTTTCGTTAGATATATCAAATCCAAGTTCAAGGTCATTTTCGGCTGTTTGTTTAAGCCAAGCTGGTATTATGTTGTGCAAAGGACAACCAGTATGACAATATGGATCGCCACACTGCATACATCTGCTTGATTGTTCAGCTGATTGTAACTCACTAAAAACTTCATAAACTTCATCAAAATCTTTGATTCTGTTCATCACACCTCGCTTGTTTGGGTCATCTCTTTGGATTTTTGTAAACTCAAGCATATCTACTCTCCCTCTACTGGATTAAGTGGTAACTCTACCATATCTTTTGGTTTTATCATCCAAAAGTTTCGTATCTGTGCTCTAAAGTTTTCTATAATATATTTTGCTTTTTTTGAGTTTGTCTCTTTTATATAGTTGTTTAAAAGTTTTTTCAAATATATCTTTTGAGTTTCAGATTCATCTGTATCTATACGAATTGCTTCTACAAGTTCTTGGTTCATATTGTCTATAAAGTTTCTAAACTCATCATAAACAAATGCCACACCACCAGTCATACCAGCACCAAAGTTTGTGCCTGTTTCACCTAAGGTAACTACTATACCACCTGTCATATATTCACAAGCATTATCTCCTGTGCCTTCAACTATAGCAATAGCTCCTGAGTTTCGCACAGCAAACCTTTCGCCAACACTAGCACGAACATAAAGCAATCCACCAGTAGCACCATATAGACAAGTGTTTCCAGCTCCAGCATTTTGTTTGCCTTGATGAACTGGATTTATGATGATTTTGCCACCACTCATACCTTTGCCTACATAATCATTTGCTACTCCATTTAGAGTTATTTTTATTCCACTGATTAAAAATACACCAAATGACTGACCAGCGACTCCTGTGATATTCATCTTGATAGTATCGTTTCTAAGACCTTTATTGCCATATCTTTGAGCAATCTCGCCAGATATCAAAGCACCAAAACTTCTGTTTGTATTGTTTATATCTATATCTATTTTTATCCTCTCTTTTGGATTGTTTATAGTAGGCAGTAACTTTTGTAATAGTTTTTTCTCCATCTTGTGTTGATCAAAAGGTTTGTTTGAACTGTATTGATTTGTATCGATACCATCTATCTTTCTTAAGATGTTTGTAAAATCAAACTTTGAAGCAAACTTGTCGTCGATCACTTTTAAAAGGTCGCTTCTACCTACGATATCAGACAAGCTTTTATAACCAAGCGATGCTAAAATCTCTCTAATATCATTTGCTATAAACTCAAAATATCGCACTATCTTATCTACTTCGCCGTTGAAGTGTTCTCGCAAACTTTCATCTTGAGTTGCTACACCTACACTACATTTGTTTGTATGACAAATCCTTAATATCTTACAACCTAAAATAGTAAGCATAGTGGTTCCAAAACCAAAACTCTCAGCCCCTAACATAGAAGCTTTGACTATATCTATACCAGATTTCAATCCTCCATCTGTTTGAATTGTGACAAATTTTCTCAAATCGTTTGCTTTAAGAGCATTGTGTGCTTCACTTAGACCAAGCTCCCATGGATTTCCTGTATGTTTTATAGATGTAAGTGGAGCAGCCCCTGTGCCTCCATCGCTTCCTGATATTATTATCTTATCAGCATATGCTTTAGCTACACCAGCTGCTATAGTGCCTACACCTATAGTAGATACCAATTTGACTGTTATTTGTGCATTTGGATTTATCTGTTTTAAGTCAAATATAAGTTGAGATAGATCCTCTATGCTATATATATCATGATGTGGTGGTGGTGATATCAAAGTAACTCCAGCAGTTGTATGTCTTAAAGTAGCTATCATAGCGGTAACTTTAGAGCCAGGAAGCTGACCTCCCTCGCCTGGTTTTGCACCTTGGGCTACTTTTATCTGTAACTCATCTGCACTTCGCAAATATGCTGGAGTCACACCAAATCTACCACTTGCTATCTGTTTTATTTTGGAATTTTTGTTTGTATTGAATCTTTTTGGATCTTCTCCACCTTCACCTGAGTTGCTTTTTGCTCCTATTTTATTCATAGCTACTGCTATTGCTTCATGAGCTTCAACAGATATAGAACCACAACTCATAGCGGCTGCATCAAACCTTTTGAAAATATCTTTAATATCTTCAACCTCTTTTATATCTATAGGTTTTTTATCGCTTTTAAACTCAAAAAAATCTCTTATAAATTTTTTGTCTCTGTTCTCTATCATATCTTTGACTTTTGATAGGTCTTTTGTGTGATTGATAGCTTTAGTAAATGCTGGTGAAAAATCATGATACTCACCATCAAACAGATATTTATAAATACCACCAAACTGCAAAGGATAGTTTGTATTAGTTACATTAAAAGCATCTTTTATTGAGTTGTTTACTCTTTTTTCTATATCATCAAAACAAAGCCCACATATATCACTTTTGGCATATTGAAAACAGCTATTTATTATATCATCACTTAACCCTATGATATCAAAAAGCGATGAGTGTCTATATGATGCTACTGTTGCTATACCCATCTTTGACATAATTTTCATAATACCAGCACCCAAAGCTTTGTGAGTATTTTTTAGCATCAAAGTTGTCTCTTTTTTGTTATATTTTTTTCTTTTTGCATTTGCTACTATTGTTCCATATAAAAGATATGGATATACAGCAGTGGCTCCAAAAGATATCATCACTGCACAACTATGTGGGTCATATACCTCGCCACTAATTACAAGTATAGATATATCGCTTTTTAGGTTCTCTTTGGTTAAGTTTTGATTTATATACCCAACTGCCATAACCATAGGTATTGGTTTGTTGTGTTCAGATAAAGCTCTATCATCAAGCACAACTATTTTTATGCCATCGTTTAATATGGCTTTTTTTATTGTTTGATAAAGTTGCTCAAGTGAAGCTTTTAGATTGGTTTTAAAAGTGGTGTCAAAATTTCTGTATTTGTAATACTTATCATATCTTTTGCTTCTTGTATTACCAAAACTCAAAAGCACATCCATCTTCTCTTTCATAAGAATAGGGCTAGTTACTTTGATTCTTTTTGCAAAACTCTCTTGCTCTTCTAGTATATTGTGCATCTGTCCAAAACCAGTATTTAAACTCATAACCAATTTTTCTCTATAAGGATCAATTGGCGGGTTTGTAACTTGTGCAAACTTTTGTCTAAAAAAATCTGTGAAGTTCCTATGAAACAAACTAAAACAGCTAAGTGGTGTATCGTCGCCCATAGATGCAGTTGGTTCTTTGCCCTCATTTGCCATAGGTTCAATCATCTGTGCAATCACCTCATAAGTGATATTAAAAAACTTTTGTTTGTTTTGAATATCTTCAAACTTATAATCAGTAAAATTTACAAATGATTCATCGATATGTTCTTGCAGATATACCATATCTTTGACAAGCCATTTTGAATAGTTTTGTGAGTTTTTTAGATAGCTGTTTATATCATCATCTTTTAATACTTTTCCATTTTTAAGATCGACTGCTATCATCTGTCCTGATTTTAGTTTGTCTCTTTGTTTTATATTGTTCTCATCTATATCGACAGTGCCATATTCGCTTGTGACAAAAAGCCTGTCATCTTTAGTGATGATATATTTACTAGGTCTTAAACCGTTTCTGTCTATTAGACATCCTATATAGTTGCCATCTGTTAAGCTAATAGCCGCAGGTCCGTCCCATGCTTCAAAACAAGTAGACATATATTCGTAAAATGCCCTAAGTTGTGGGTCCATATGTGGTGAGTTTTGCCAAGGAGCTGGAACCAAAGCCCTACATGCTTTGAAAAAATCAACCCCATTTACTATCAAAAACTCAAACATATTGTCCAAACTTGCACTATCGCTTATGTCATCTTGTAGTATTGGTAGTATTCGTTTTAGTTCACTTGATGTAAAGATATGACTGACCAACTGCTCTTGTTTTATAAGTGCACTAAATCTATTTGCTTCTATTGAGTTTATCTCTCCATTGTGTGCTATAGTTCTAAAAGGTTGAGCCAATCGCCATTTTGGTAAAGTGTTTGTAGAAAATCTTTGATGAAAAAGTGCAAAACTTATCTTGAAGTTTTTATCTTGAAGATCTTTATAAAAAAGTTTGATGGTTGTAGGCATAACCAAACCTTTGTATGATATCACTTTTGATGAAAATGATGTTATATAAAAATTCTCATCTTCTTTTAACTCATGTTCACACTCTTTTCTTGTTAGATACAACATAGCATCAAATCTATTGTATGAGCTTATAGAGTTTGAAACCACAAAAACTTGGTATATCAAAGGCAAAATTTTTAAAGCACTTTCACCCAATACACTCTTGTCTATAGGAACCGCTCTTGTAAATATTGTTTTTAGACCGTTTACTTGACACCGTTTGTCAAATACCTCTAACTGCTTTTTATCTGTCAAAAAGATCATAGCAACTGCATACTGTTTTGGCAAGTCTATCTTTTGTTTTTTTAGTTCTTTTTTGAAAAATTCATTTGGCATAGAGAGCAAAAGCCCACTTCCGTCAGCACTCTTGCCATCTGCTGCTACTGCCCCGCGGTGCATCATCCTTGACAATGATTCTATAGCATTTTCAAGATTTTTATGGTTAAACCTATTTTGCAAATCACAAATAAGTCCAAAACCACAATTATCTTTAAATGATGTTAATAAGTTTAAGTTTGAAGCCATATATATGATACCTTTTTGTTATTATATCTAAATAATCTTAAGCTCACTTTTGGATAGAAACAAAAACTATCTTTTTCGTTCATTGTCCCACAATCTTATATGCAATCTATCGCTGTATTTAAACTTGTGTTTCAAAACCAAATCTATCGTGCTGTGGCTGTTTTGTTCTATTTTCTTGGCACTATCACCAAGTGGCATAAGAAAAACTTCAGTTTTGTCAAATATCTTTGTGATAGAGAGTATCTCATCTTCTAAACTGGTTAAATTTTTTTCATCTATGACAAATTTAAAATAACTTATATTTGCTTTTTTTGTTATGATATCTATAGCTTTTTGATTAAATCTTGTTTGTTTAGATTCGCCACTATTTGACAGCTTCAAACCAATAGAAAATACAATATCTTTTTGGTATAACTTTTGTATATCTATAACTATTGTGCCATTTGTCTCTATGGTTACTTTTCTTTTTTTCTCATGTAAATATTTTAGAGTTTGTTGAAAAATATCTGTATCCCAATACAACAATGGCTCACCGCCTGTAAATACTACATCATCATAAAGACTTAGCTTCTCTATGTGATCTATTAGTTCATAAGAGTTGTCAAAATTTTGCCAACTTTTTTGAAACATCTTATCAACAGCATGAAAACTATCACAACCAAATTTTCCATCGCCATATGGCACGACAAACCCACTACAGTTCATATTGCATCGTGAAAATCTTACAAATACAGATATGTTGCCCATATATTTGCCCTCACCTTGTATCGTAGGACCAAATATCTCATCTACAGGTATCAAAATGCTCCTTGATATATCTTATAGCATTTATGTAACTTCTATTTGATAGTTTTATATTTTTATATGCTTTATCAAAAGCAGTGCCATGGCCTACACTAGTCCTTAATATAGGTAGATTTAAAGATATGTTTATCACCTCTTCAAAATAGAGGGCTTTTAGTGGAGATAGTGCTATATCGTGATACATAGCTATAAAATAATCAAACTTTTCTCTGTTTTGTTTGACAAAAGCAACATCTGGCACTAAAGCTTGACTAAATATATCTTTGTTTAAAGCTTGATTTGTCTCATCTGCTGCTTTATTTATCTCTATCTCTTCATCCCCTATGATACCACCATCACTTGCATGTGGATTTAGTGCTAATACTCCTATCTTTGGGTTTTTATCTTTCACACAGTTATAAAAGTGATGAAAAAACTTTTTTAATCTATCTTTGTTTATCTCTTTTGGCACATCTTTTAAGGCTATATGTTCTGTGTATAAAGCTACAAAAAGTTTATCGCAACCCATCATCATGATAGCATCTTTTTTAAATATATCTCTTAACATATCTGTATGGCCTATATAGTTTATATTTGCCATATTCCAGGAGTTTTTATTTATAGGCATAGTGCATATAGCATCTGCTTTGCCATTTTTGACCAACGATATAGCATCTTGAAATGAATTATAACTATACAGCCCAGCTTCTTTGGTGTTTATGCCTGGTGATATATCAAACTCTCCTTTTGTAGGGAAGATATCAAAATTTTTTATCTTTTCTATACCACAAAGTTTATATGCTTGTGACAACATATATTGATTTATACAATATATAGGGGAAGCTATAGTAGATATATAGTCGTGATTTTTTATCGCCAACTCTAATCCTATGCCATTTATATCACCTATTGATATTGCTATTTTTACTCTCTTTTTATCTTTCATAGATATATTTTACAATATTATACTTAAAGTGTGCTATACTAAGAGTATCTAATAGTTTTGTGGCAGTTTTAAAATTTGATGATACAATTATATCTAAAAGAAGTTTGGTTATGATGGTTTTTACTACTTTGTTAAATCTATTATTATGGGATTGTTGTATTTTTATCTTATACTATTCTTTGATTTTTGTATAATAGTTGTGAAGATAGACTTTTTAAGAAAACATCTTCAAAGCCATATCCAAATCCTCTTTTGTATCTATGCCAAAACTTTTTGAGATCACTTTTGTCATAGATATCTTGTATCCAGCTTCTATCACTCTTAGTTGTTCGAGTTTTTCTATATTTTCCAAACTGCTATTTTGTATAGTGCAAAATTTTCTTAAAGTCGCCGCAGTAAAACCATATATACCTAGATGACCCTTGTATTCCAACCCTTTATGATGATCTCTGTTGTATGGAATCTTGCCTCTTGAGAAATATATAGCCATATTGTTCTCATCTAAAACCACTTTCACATGGTTTGGGTCATCTGCCATCTCACTATCTACTATCTTATAACAGCTTGAGACCAAAACATTGTTTTTGCCTACAGTTTTTTTGGTAGTTTCCAATACAGCTTTTATCACATCGGTCTCTACAAATGGTTCATCTGCTTGGAGATTTAAAATTATCTCATCATCTTTTAAACCCAATTTAGAGGATACTTCGTTTATCCTATCTGTGCCACTTTGGTGGCTACTATCAGTCATCACTGCTTGTATGTTGTATTTTTTTGCTAACTTTATCACTTCAAGACTATCTGTAGCTATCACTACTTCATCTATATCTTTTACCGCTAAAGCAGTAGCTATGACCATAGGTTTGCCAAAGATATCTACTAATATTTTATTTTCAAACCTACTTGAGTTTAATCTTGCTGGAATTATTATCATACTATTGCCTTTTTGTTATTTTATCACAAAACTATTAAAACAACTTCTTTCTTGAAGTTGTTTAAAAACCTTTATCTATATATAATGTCACATATTAGAGCTCTCTTAAGTTTAATATGATAAAATAGAAAAAAAAAGGAGAATATATGAAAAGATATATATATATCGTAGTGATGATAGTAGCGATACTACAGTTTGGTGGTTGTGGAGAGAAAAAAGAGGAAAACAAACAAGTACAAACAGATGAGAGTGCAAACAAAATAGACAACTCTACTATAGATGATGTAACAGTCAAAGATGAAGAGGTAGTCAAACCAGTCAGCCAAATGGAAGAAAATGAAATAACTCAAGAAAATATCCCAAAAGTAGAAGTAGCAGATGAAAAAACTAAAAAAACTGAACCAGCTGAAGAGTTAAGCGGAGAGATGTTGTATGGCAAATGTCAAGGTTGTCATGGAGCAAAAGGGGAAAAAGTAGCACTAGGAAAAAGCAAAATCATAAACAAGATGTCTGCAAAAGAGTTTGAAGATGCAATTTTGGGTTATCAAAAACAAACTTACGGAGGTGCTATGAAAGAACTAATGCAAGGACAAGTTCTAAATATGAAGCCAAATGAGATAAAAGCAATAGCCGCATATATCACAAAAAAATAGTTACAAATCTGTATTCTTGTCCTTATCAAAAGGACAAGAATATATCAAATATTCAAAAAAATCCCACAAAACATAGGTAGTTTAAAAATTTTTTGCTATAATGCACCTACCATAAAATTTTGTTACATATGTAACGGGTTCTTTAAAGGAAAACAATGGAAAAAATAAGACTAAGACTAAAAGCTTACGACCATAGAGTGTTGGATCGCTCTATAGAATCAATAGTAGATGCAGTTAAGCGAACTGGAGCTCAACTTGTAGGACCAATACCTATGCCTACAAAAAGACGAAAATATACAGTTCTTAAATCACCGCATGTAAACAAAGATAGTAGAGAACAGTTTGAGATAAGGGTACATACAAGAGTAGTAGATATCATATCTTCAACTCCTGATACAATTGATTCGTTAATGAAACTAAATTTAGCCCCAGAGGTAAATGTAGAAGTAAGATCGATGGACAAAGAGTAGGAGTAGATAAAATGGAATTTATAGTAGAAAAAATTGGCATGAGTAGAACTATATCGGTGCCAAGTAAAGCTGTAACAATACTAAAAGTGTTGGATACAAAAGTTTGTGAAGTCAAAAATGATGAAAAATCAGTTGTGTCATATGCAAAAGGCAAAAAAACAAACAAAGCAATACAGGGCAAACAAGCAAAATACAATTTAAGTAAAGAGTTTAATAGATTTGCAAGTATAAATGTAGCAAATACAGAACCAGGGGATATAGATACAAAACCATTAGAAGATGCAAAAACTTTAAAATCAACATTTACCACAAAAGGTAAAGGTTTTACTGGTGTTGTCAAACGATGGAACTTTGCAGGTGGGCGAGCTAGTCACGGACACCGTATGGGCAAAAGAACAGGTTCTATAGGAAATGCAGAGTGGCCAGGACGAGTAATGCCAGGCAAAAAAATGCCAGGTCAGTATGGCAATGTAACAGCTTCTGTTAAAAGCGAAGTGATATCTTTTGATAAAAATACAAAAGTATTGATAGTAGCTGGTTCAATATCTGGACCAAATGGTGCAATAGGTAAAATAAAGGTGAGTAGATGAGAGAGATAACAACACTAACAAAAAGTTTTGCAAAAAGTAAAACCAAATATGAGTTGCCAGATAGCTTTGATGGTATAAATCAACACAACTTGTATCTATATGTCAAATCATATTTGAGTGGCATTAGAGCAAATACAGCTTCAGTTAAAAATAGATCTCAAGTTCGTGGTGGTGGTAAAAAACCATGGGCTCAAAAAGGTGGAGGACGAGCAAGAGCTGGTTCAAAAAGATCTCCTTTGTTTGTTGGTGGTGGTCAAATATTTGGCCCTACTAAAAGAAACTACGACCAAAAGATAAACAAAAAGCAAAAAATACTTGCTCTAAAATATGCTATAAACGAGCATGCAAAAAAAGATTCTATCTTTCTTTTAGATAAGTTATCTGTAGAAAGTGGCAAAACAAAAGACGCAGTAAAAATAGTCGATAAACTCAAACAAAGAGATACTTTGATAGTAGTAGAGACTATGGATGAAAAAACATATTTATCATTTAGAAACATACAAAAATGCTATATGATAGAAAAACAAGAGCTAAATGCATATCTAGTAGCAGCATACAGGTCAGTCCTGATGGAAAAAACTGTTATGGATAGTTTGACAAAAGAGGTATAATTATGGCAGATATTACAGATATAAAAACAATACTTTACACAGAGAAAACTATAGAACAACAAGATAGTGGTGTAATGGTAGTACAAACTAGTCAACGAGTGACTAAAAATAGTCTTAAACAAGTGTTTAAAGAGTATTTTGGAGTTGTTCCTTTGAAGGTTAATTCGCTTAACCAAAAAGGCAAAACCAAAAAGTTTAGAGGCAAACCAGGAACTCGTCCTAGTTTTAAGAAATTTTATGTTTCGTTACCACATGGCGCAGAGATTGCGAACCTTTCAGCGTAGGAGTAGAATATGGCGATAAAAAAATTTAAAGCAATAACCCCAGCTAGAAGATTTATGGCAGTTATGGATAGTGGCGATATAACATCAAAACCAACAGTAAGAAAACTACTAAAGAAAATTAAATCAACAGCTGGTAGAAATAATGCTGGTAGAATCACAAGCAGACACAAAGAAGCAGGAGCTAAAAAACAGTATAGAATTATTGATTTTAAAAGAGACAAATTTGATGTCATAGGAACTGTAGCAACTGTAGAGTATGACCCATATAGAAACTGTCGTATATGTTTGATACACTATATAGATGGCGACAAAAGATATATCCTACAACCAAGCGGACTAAAAGTGGGCGATAAGATTAGTTCAAGCATAAAAGGACTTGATAGCAAACCTGGAAATGCAATGCAACTAAAAAATATACCAGTAGGAACTATGGTTCATAACCTTGAGATGAAACCTGGCAAAGGCGGACAGATAGTTCGTAGTGCTGGAGCTTATGCTCAAGTGATGGGTAGAGAAGAGAAGTATGTCATAGTTAGACTTCCTAGTAGCGAGATGAGAAAGATATTGGGTGTTTGTATGGCGACTATAGGTATAGTTGGCAACGAAGATTTCTCAAACACTGTTATAGGAAAAGCTGGACGACAAAGACATATGGGAAAACGACCACAAACAAGAGGTAGTGCTATGAACCCTATTGATCACCCTCACGGTGGTGGTGAAGGTAAAACAAACTCTGGACGACATCCTGTATCTCCTTGGGGTATGCCTACAAAAGGTTATAAAACAAGAAAGAAAAAAGCCAGCGATAAACTAATAATCTCAAGAAGAAAGAAGTAGGAGGATATATGGCAAGAAGTATAAAAAAAGGTCCATTTGTAGACGACCACTTGACAAAAAAGGTCAAAAAAGCATTGGATAGTGGTGATAAAAAACCAATAAAAACATGGTCAAGACGAAGCATGGTGCTACCTGATATGATAGGTCTTACATTTAATGTACACAACGGCAGAAATTTTGTTCCAGTTAAAGTTACTGAAAATCATGTAGGTTATAAACTTGGTGAATTTGCACCAACTCGAACATTTAAGGGCCATAAAGGTTCAGTTCAAAGAAAGGTTGGATAGAGAATATGAGTATAAGAGCCAACAAAAGAGTAAAACAACTTACAAAAAAAGAGAGAAAAGCAAAAGGCATAAACAAACAAAATAGTGCCACACTTAAATTTATCCGACTCTCTTCTACAAAAGCTAGACTAATAGCAAGAGAGATTCAAGGAATGAATGCTGAATTAGCTATCGCATCTTTGGATTTTACACCAAATAAAGCAGCAAGAGTGATAGCAAAAGTAGTTGCATCTGCTGTAGCAAA
>JAOZJU010000004.1:0-26634 GCA_029935705.1 Arcobacteraceae bacterium | reverse complement strand
GGTTTAGAAGCTGAAAATGCTACTATTTATAGCTGTGTTGTAGAGAAAGGTCCTGTTCTTAAGAGGTTTATCCCAAGAGCAAGAGGAAGTGCTACACCAATACACAAACCAACTTCACATATATTTGTAGAGGTTAAGAAACAAGAAGGAGACAACAATGGGTCAAAAAGTTAATCCAATAGGACTAAGATTGGGCATAAATAGAAACTGGGATTCAAGATGGTTTCCATCATATGCATCAATGCCTGAAAATATAGCTTTAGATAACAAACTAAGAAAATTTATCAAAAAAGAGCTATATTATGCAGGAGTGGCATCTGTGATTATTGAAAGAACAGCAAAAAAAGCAAGAGTGACAATAGTAGCAGCAAGACCAGGTATTATCATAGGTAAAAAAGGTGCTGATGTTGAAAAACTCAAAAGCAACCTTGCTAAAATAGCTGGAAACACAGTTGCTGTCAATATCAAAGAGGAGAGAAGACCATTTTTAAACGGACAACTTTCTGCTGAAAATATTGCACAACAATTAGAACGAAGAGTAGCATTTCGTAGAGCGATGAAAAGAGTGATGCAAAATGCTATAAAAGCTGGAGCAAAAGGGATCAAAGTAGCAGTTGCTGGAAGATTAGGCGGAGCTGAGATGGCAAGAACTGAGTGGTATCTTGAGGGTAGAGTGCCTCTTCATACCATAAGAGCAAAGATTGATTATGGTTTTGCTGAAGGACATACAACTTATGGTTGTATAGGTATCAAGGTATGGATATTTACAGGCGAAGTTCTTGCTAAAAATAAAATTGGTTCAAAAGAAAACAACCAAAACAATGATAAAAGAGGTGATTGATTATGTTGATGCCTAAAAGAACAAAATATAGAAAGATGATGAAAGGTCGAAATAGAGGAAAATCTTTTCGAGCAAATACACTAACACAAGGTGAAGTTGGACTCAAAGCTCTTGAACTTGGACGAATAAACTCTCGTCAAATAGAAGCAGCAAGAATAGCAATGACAAGAAAGATAAACCGACAAGGTAAAGTATGGATAAATGTATTTCCAGCAAAGCCACTTACTAAAAGACCACTTGAGGTTCGTATGGGTAAAGGTAAAGGTAGTGTTGAAGAGTGGGTTATGAATATAAAACCTGGACGAGTTTGTTTTGAGATAGCAGGAGTTGAGATATCTCTTGCTAAAGATGCCTTAAAATTGGCAAAAAGCAAACTTCCATTTAAAACCAAGATAATAACAGCAGAGGTAGAAAATGAAATATACTGAGATAAAAGAGAAAAGCAAAGAGGAGTTAACTACTCTTTTAAAAGATAAAAAACTCTTGTTGTTTGAGTTAAAAGTTAAACAAAAAACGATGCAACTTACCAAGACAAGTGATCTTAAAGTTGTCAAAAAAGATATAGCAAAGATTAAAACTGCTATTTCGGCGATAGGTTAAGGGGGAGATATGTCAAACCAAAGAGTAATACAAGGAAAAGTAGTAAAGGTTGCTGGTATAAAAACTGCTACAATTATAGTAGAGAGAAAAGTTATGCATCCAAAATATCATAAAACCGTCAAAAGATTTAAAAAATACCTAATACATGACGAGAAGTCAGAACTTGAAGTAAATGATGTTGTTACAGCGATAGAGTGTAGACCAATATCAAAAACAAAATCATATAGACTGAACAATATTGTCTCTAAAGGAGTAAAATAATGATACAAGGTTTTAGCAGATTAAATGTTGCAGATAATACTGGAGCAAAAGAGATAATGTGTATCAAGGTGCTTGGTGGTTCTAAAAGAAGATATGCTACAGTTGGAGATGTGATTGTAGCATCTGTTAAAAAAGCAATACCAACAGGAAAAGTCAAAAAAGGACAAGTAGTAAAAGCAGTAATTGTTCGAACTCACAAAGAGGTCCAAAGAGAAAATGGCTCACTTATTAGATTTGATGACAATGCAGCTGTGATATTAGACACCAAAAAAGATCCAATAGGCACAAGAATATTTGGTCCAGTTGCAAGAGAAGTGCGATATAGTGGTTTTATGAAGATAGTTTCACTTGCACCGGAGGTATTATAATGGCAAATAAACTTAAGATAAAAAAAGGCGACACAGTGCAAATAATTTGCGGAGATGACAAAGGCAAACAAGGTGAAGTGTTGTCAGTAGATCCTACAAACAGAAAAATCATAGTCAAAGATTGTAAAGTAGCTAAAAAAACAATCAAGCCAGATCAAGAAAAAAATCCAGATGGTGGTTTTGTCAACAAAGAGATGCCAATAGATATCTCAAATGTTAAGAAAGTAGAGGTTTAATATGCAGTCAAGATTTTATGAAAAATACAACAACGATATCAAACCAACACTTCAAAAAGAGTTAAATACAAACAAAATGCTTATACCAAAATTGGAAAAGATAGTTATATCTGTAGGAACTGGTTTTGCTATGAAAGATAGTAAACTTATACAAAATATCCAAGATACAATATCGCTGTTAGCTGGTCAAAAAGCAGTAGTGATAAAGTCAAAAAAGAGTATAGCTGGATTTAAGGTTAGAGAGGATATGCCCGTAGGCATCAAAGTTACTTTAAGAGCATCTAAAATGTATGACTTTCTTGATAAACTTATATCAATAGCACTTCCGCGAGTAAAAGATTTTGCTGGTGTAAATGCAAATGGCTTTGATGGTAAAGGAAACTACAACTTTGGTCTAACAGAACAATTGATGTTTCCAGAGATAAACTACGACGATATCATACAAACACACGGTATGAACATATCAATTATAACAAGCACAGATGATGACAAAGAAGCTTTTAGACTTCTTGAATTGTTTGGGTTACCATTTACTAAAGGAAATAACTAATGGCTAAAAAATCCATGATAGCAAAAGCTAAAAGAAAACCAAAATTTAGTGCAAGAGCATACACGAGATGTTCTATATGTGGCAGACCACACTCTGTGTTAAGAGACTTTGGTATATGTAGAATATGTTTTAGAAAAATGGCTAACGAGGGTTTGATACCCGGTGTTAGAAAATCAAGCTGGTAAGCAAAAAATAAGGAGAAAAGCCCATGATGAATGACCTAATCGCAGACGCTTTGACAAGAATACGAAACGCATCGTCAAGAAAACTTGATGTTACATCGTTACTTCACTCAAAGGCCGTCGAAGGAGTAGTACAAGTGTTACTACAAAAAGAGTATATAGAGGCATTTGATGTTATCGATGGAGATAACAACAAAAAAACTATAAAAATAGTTTTAAAATATGATGAAAATGAAAAGAGTGCTATAAATGAACTAAAAAGAGTTTCTAAACCGGGACGACGAGTCTATAAGTCTGCTAAAGAGGTAAAAAACTTCAAAAGCGGATATGGCACTATCGTTATAAGCACAAACAAAGGTATCGTTCCAAACGATAAAGCATACGAAAACAACACTGGCGGTGAAGTGTTGTGTACAGTTTGGTAAAGGTAGATTAGATGTCAAGAGTTGGAAAACAAGAGATAACTATACCTTCAGGTGTAGAGATACAAGAGAACAATGGAGTAGTTACAGTTAAAAAAGGTAACAAAACCATAGAGGTAGATACAAAAAATAGAGTAAAAACAGTTATAGAAAAAAGTTCAATAAGTTTTGAAAGAGTAGGTGAAGATACACAAAGTTCTGCTTTTTGGGGTACATATAGAGCACTTGTAGCAAATGCTATAGAGGGACTTGATAAAGGTTTTGAAAAATCTTTGGAGATAAACGGGGTAGGTTATAGAGCTGCAATAAAGGGTAAAACTCTTGAGCTTCAGCTTGGATATTCTCATCCTATAAATTTTGAGATACCAAAAGATATTGAGATAAAAGTTGAAAAAAATATCATAAATATCAAAGGTATGAGCAAACAAGAAGTAGGTCAAACAGCGGCTATAATACGAGGATACAGAAAACCAGAACCATACAAAGGCAAAGGTGTCAAATATGTTGATGAGCATATTGTTAGAAAAGCTGGTAAGACAGCAAGTTAAGGATAAGATATGAGCAGAGCAAAAGATATAAAGAAAAAAATTGCATTAAAAATTAAAAGAAAAAAAAGAGTCAGAGGTAGCATAGGTCAAGGGACAGTAGATAAACCAAGAGTATCTATATACAAATCAAATAGATATATTTTTGCCCAAGCTATTGATGATGTAACTGGAAACACAATGGCATCAATTCATAGCAAAACACTAAATATGAACCCTACAAAAGAGAATGCTGTAAAAATAGCAGAAGCATTTGCAATTAAACTAAATGAGAGCAAAATTACACAAATAGTTTTTGATAGAAATGGTTATCTATATCATGGTGTAGTCAAAGCATTTGCTGATACACTAAGAGAGAATGGAATAAAGGTATAATATGGCAATAAATAGAGATGATTTTGAAGAAGCAGTTGTAAATGTTGGACGAGTAACTAAAGTCGTAAAAGGCGGTAGACGATTTAGATTTACTGCTTTGGTTGTCGTAGGTGACAAAAAAGGAACAATCGGGTTTGGTACAGGAAAAGCAAAAGAGGTTCCAGATGCTATCAAAAAAGCACTTGATGATGCTTTTAAAAGTTTGGTTAATGTATCGCTAAAAGGCACTACAATATCACATGATATAGAATACAAATATAATGCAAGCAAGATACTTCTAAAACCAGCAAGTCAAGGAACAGGTCTTATAGCAGGTGGAGCAGCACGACCAGTTCTTATGCTCGCGGGCATTACAGATATTATTGCTAAATCGTTAGGTTCAAACAATCCAAACAACTTGGTGCAAGCAACTGTTGAAGCTTTAAGTAAAATTAAAAGTTAGGAGTATATATGTTAGAAAATCTAAAACCAGCAAAAAATAGTACAAAAAATATCAAAAGAGTAGGCCGAGGTCAAGGTTCTGGCACAGGCAAAACAGCCGGTAAAGGAAACAAAGGACAAAAAGCAAGAAGTGGTTATAAGATCAAGAGAAACTTTGAAGGTGGGCAGTTGCCACTTGCAAAACGACTTCCAAAAGTTGGCTTTTTTTCAAGAGTTGTTAAACCTTTATCAATAAATGTAGATAAAGTCAAAACAGTAGCAGAGCTTGATGAGATAACAGTAGAAAATATAAGAAAAATTCACTCAGTATCTAAAAAAGTCACAAAGATAAAACTAATAGGCAAAAATGCAAAAGAGTTAAGCAAAAAAATAAATGATGAAAATATCACTTATACTGGCAAATAACTATGAGTAAAGATCTATTAAATAAAATTCTTATCACACTTGGGTTTATACTCGTATATAGAATATTGGCTTATGTGCCAGTTCCAGGTGTAAATATAGATGTAGTTAAAGAGTTTTTTGATACAAACTCTGGCAATGCACTTGGCATGATAAATATGTTTAGTGGAAATGCAGTAGAAAGACTAAGTATCATCTCTCTTGGAATTATGCCATATATTACAGCATCTATTATCATGGAACTGTTAGCTGCTACATTTCCAGCTCTTGGCAAGATGAAAAAAGAGAGAGACGGTATGACAAAGTATATGCAAATTATTAGATATACTACAATTGTGATCACTCTTATACAGGCTATCGGTGTATCTATGGGGCTTAATTCGCTTACTGGCACAAATGGTCAAAGTGCTATATCTATAGATATGGATACATTTGTAGCAGTTGCGGCTATATCAATGCTCGCAGGAACTATGATGCTTATGTGGATAGGTGAGCAGATCACTCAAAAAGGTATAGGAAATGGTATATCCTTAATCATCTTTGCTGGTATTGTATCTGCAATCCCTAGTGCAATAGGTGGAACTGTAGATTTGGTTAACAATGGACAGATAAATTTTATCACAGTTATTGGTATGCTTTTGGTTGTCGTAGCTACTATAGGTTTGATCATCTATGTAGAGTTAGGTGAGAGAAGAGTTCCAGTATCTTATTCAAGAAAAGTTATGATGCAAAATCAAAACAGAAGAGTGATGAACTATATACCAATAAAGTTAAATCTAAGTGGAGTAATACCACCTATATTTGCAAGTGCTATATTGATGTTTCCAGGCACTTTGCTTCAAGGAAGTAGCAATCAATATGTCAATATGTTAGCTGATATTTTAAGTCCATCTAGCTATTCGTTTAATGTGTTTATGTTTTTGTTTGTTGTATTTTTTGCTTATTTTTATGCATCTATTACATTTAACTCTAAAGATATAGCAGACAATCTAAAACGACAAGGTGGGTTTATTCCTGGAGTTCGTCCAGGTGGCAGCACTGCTGATTTTTTAAACGATACTGCTAGTAGATTGACATTTTTTGGCTCAATCTATCTAGCATCTATATCTACTATACCGCTTCTCGTGGTTCAAGCTATGGGAGTGCCATTTTATTTTGGTGGAGTAGCTGTGCTTATCGTGGTGCAAGTTGCAATAGATACTATGAGAAAAATTGAAGCTCAACAATATATGAACAAATACGACACATTGTCAGCAGTGGGACTATAAACAAAATAGATGGCTATCGCTTTATATAAACCAACTGATATTGACAAGCTCTATCAGTGTGGTCAAGCAGTAGCAAAAACTTTAAACTATCTCGAAGAAAATATCAAAATAGGTATGAGCCTAAAAGAGGTAGATAGTATGGGCGAGAAGTTTATACTCTCTTTGGGATACAAACCATCTTTTAAGGGGCTTTATGGATTTCCAGCAGCTGTATGTACATCTTTAAATGAAGTTGTCATACATGGAGTGCCAGATGAGCGAGTATTAAAAGATGGTGATATATTAGGAGTGGATATAGGAAGTGTAAAAGATGGCTGGTATGGAGATGCGGCTATTACTATACCTATAGGCAAAATCTCTCAAACTGATGAAAAATTAATACAATGTAGCAAAGATACACTTGATTTTGCTATAAAAAATATCAAAGTAGGTATGAGATTTAAAGAGTTAAGTTTTAAAATAGAAAACTTTATTAAGCAGAGTGGTTTTTTGCCTTTGTTTAATTTTTGTGGTCATGGAATTGGAAGATCTGCTCATAGCGAACCAGAGATTTTAAACTATCTTGAAGGAAACAATCCAAACCAAGGTCCAAAAATCAAAAATGGTATGGTATTTTGTCTTGAACCTATGATTTGTCAAAAAAGTTCAAAACCAATTGTAGATAAAAAGGACAAATGGAGTGTGCGAAGTGAAGATGGCTTAAGAACAAGTCATCATGAACATCAAATAGCAGTGATAAACAATCAAATAAAGATATTAACAAAATTACAGGAGTAGATAATGGCGAAAAATGATCTAATAACAATGGACGGAAAAGTTGTAGAAGTATTACCAAATGCGACATTTAATGTAGAGCTTGAAAATGGTTTGATAGTGTTGTGTCATATATCTGGCAAAATGAGAATGCACTATATAAAGATACTTTTAAATGACAAAGTAACAGTGGAGATCACTCCATATAGTTTGGACAAAGGAAGAATCGTTCATAGATTTAAATAACAATGTATGTTAACCAATTTGACAATCAACTAAAATCTGCAAAAACTTACAACTCATATCTTTTTTATGGTAGTAGTGATTATCTTATAGATTTGTATATCAACAGAACGATACTCTCTAACAACATAGAGAAAAAAGATACTACAACAATATATTTTGACCAATACAATTTTAAAGATATATCAACCAACCTTAAACAAAATTCACTCTTTTTAGATAAAAACTTCTATATCATCAAAATATCCAAAAAAATTGATTCAAAAGAGGTAAAAGAGTTAGTTCAAATTTGCCAAACAAATAAAAACTCCACTATGATACTCGCTGTTTATACAAAAGAAAAACTTCAAACATATGAGAGATATTTTACTACAAAAGTAGATGGTGTATTTGTGCGATTTTTTCAACCTGATTTTAATCAAGCCATAAGATTGCTTAAAACACAAGCAGATAATCTAAAGCTTGATTATCATGACGATGCAATAGTTCAGTTGCATAAACTTCACGATGAAAATATATCTTTAAGTGCAAACGACTTAACAAAACTACAACTTTGTCAAACTACAATTACTACTGATATAGTCTATAAGACCTGTTTTGGTTTGGGACATATTGATCTGCAGGATTTTTTATTTGATATGTTTGAAAAAAAATTAAAAAATCATGAAATAGATAAAATAGTAGAAGATTTAGATGCTATATTTTTACTCTCTTCTATATCAAGATTTGTTCATGAGTTGTTTATGATAAATAGTTATACAAGAGCATATGGAGAACCTGACCCAAAAGTTATATTTGGTTTTATTCCACCACCAAAGATATGGAATAAAAAAGTGATTATATCTACAAAGATAAGTATAAAAAAGTTTTATGAACTTATGAACTATTTAAGCAAGATAGAGCTAAGACTAAAAAGAGATAGATTTATGGATAAAAGCGGATTTTTAAAATCAAAACTTATGACTATACCACTTTGAATTTTGATACACCAATAGAGAAAATCAAGTTTGAGCAGTTTGATTTTTTTGTAAAAAGAGATGATATGATAGATGAGTTTTTTAGCGGAAACAAAGCTAGAAAGCTGCATTGGTTTTTGACAAATGATATCAAAAATATCAACAAAATTGTATCATATGGTTCATCTCAATCAAATCTGCTTTACTCTTTATCTAAACTTGCCCAAAATCGTAACTGGAAGTTTGACTTTTATGTAGATCATATAGCAAAACAGATAAAACTGGAACCAAAAGGAAACTACAAAGGTGCTTTAGAGTTTAAAGCAAATATCATAGAAGATATAAACTTTCCAAAAGAAAAATATGTAGCTAAAAAACAAGAGCTATTTATACAAGAGGGTGGCAGAGATAAAAGAGCACAATTTGGTATAAAGATATTGTCCCAAGAGTTAAAAAACTGGATAGATAAAAATGGTTTAAAATATAATCAAACAAAGATTATGTTGCCATCTGGCACAGGAACCACTGCTTTATATTTGCAAAAATATCTAAAAGATATAGAGGTGCTTACATGTTGTTGTGTAGGGGATGAAAACTATCTGTTAAAACAGTTTAGTATGCTTGAAAAAGATAACAAAACCTATCCTACTATTTTGCCAAGAGCAAAAAAATATCATTTTGGTAAGTTGTATAAAGAGTTTTTTGAGATATATAACAAACTGCTACAAGAAACAAAGATTGAGTTTGAACTTTTATATGACCCAATAGGTTGGATAACTATCTTACAATACAAAAAAGAGAACCCAAATACAAATATCATATATATACATCAAGGCGGTTTAAAAGGCAACGAAACGATGATAGATAGATATGTAAGGTATATAAAAAATAGAAAAACCAGTTTTGTTTTATAAGAATATTATGATAAAATGGTTTTAAGATACCTTTAATAGGAAAATAGATGAACAACAAACTTTTTAATGAAACCTTAGATGATTTTGAAAATATATTTACAAATAGCTGGAGTAGCGACAAAACGAAAAATTACCTAATAAAACTCTATCAAGATGGTGAGAGTTTTGAGCAAATAGCGGCTGCATCATCTGTTATGCAAAAATATAGCACCAAGTTGCCTATAGAGGAAAGTTTAAAAGATACAATCATAGACAACTGCGGAACAGGAGGAGATAAAAGCGGAACATTTAATATATCTACTACTTGCTCTTTGTTGTTAAGTGCTTGTGGATCTATAGTAGCAAAACATGGCAACAAAAGTATCACAAGTCAAAGTGGAAGTGCTGATATGTTGGAAGCTTTGGGTTTAAATCTCTCTTTGGATATTAAAACTCAAGTTGATATGCTTGAAAAATGTGGTTTTGTATTTATGTTTGCTATAAATCACCACAAAGCTATGAAACATATCATGCCTATACGAAGATCACTAAATCACAGAACTATATTCAATCTATTGGGTCCTTTAACTTCGCCAGCTGGTGTGAAAAAACAGCTTGTAGGGGTATTTGATAAAGCATTTACAAACAAGATGGCAAATGCTTTGAAGTTAAATGGTGCTTCAAGAGCTATGGTAGTATCATCTAAAGATGGTTTAGATGAGATATCAATATGTGATATCACATATGTTAGCAAACTTGAAAATGGTTCTATAGTAGATATGGTCATAGACCCAAGAGATTTTGGCTTTAAGCTATCAACTCTTGATAAACTAAAAGGCGGTGATGCTATAACAAATAGTCACATAACCAAAGATATCTTAGAGGGCAAAATAACCGATGCAAAACTTGATGTCGTGCTTTTAAATACAGCATATTGTTTGTGGGTAGATGGAAAAATTGATGATATAAAAGATGGCATAAAATATCTAAGAGATATAATAAAAACAAAAACAGCTATAAAAAAATTGAAGCAAATAATAGATGTATCAAACAGTTACTAAGATAGAAGCTACGATAGATGATATAGCAAAAGTGGTCAAATATATAGATAGTTTGATAAACAATAAAGATATGGTTGTGTTGTTAAAAGGGGATATAGCAAGCGGAAAGACTACTTTAGTGCAAGAGTATCTTAAGATAAAAAACTCTAAAGCAGTAGCAGTTAGTCCCACATTTTGTTTACAAAATATATATGACGGTTGCATATATCACTACGATATATACAACAAAAATTTGGAACAGTTCATATCTATGGGGCTTTTTGATGAGTTTGAAAATAGTGGAGTTCATTTTGTGGAGTGGGCAGATGATAAGCTTATTAAACTCACCAAAGAGTATGGTTTTGATGTTATAAATATAGAGATAACAAAAAAAGAGAACAAAAGGATATATAAAATATGCATAGATTAAAAATAAACAACATATCAAAATCAATAAAAGGAAATGATATCTTAACTGGAGTATCGCTTGAAGTAAAAAGCGGAGAGGTAGTTGGACTTTTAGGACCAAATGGTGCTGGCAAAACTACTACATTTTATTGTGTGTGCGGTTTGGTATCTCCCACCTCTGGAGAGGTGTTTTTTGATGAGCAAAATATCACAAAAGAGCCACTACACAAAAGAGCACTAATAGGTGTAGGGTATCTGCCTCAAGAGTCATCTGTATTTAAAGATCTAACTGTTGAAGAGAATCTATTGTTAGCTGGTGAGTTATCGATAAAAGATAAAAATAAAAGACACGAAAGGATAGACGACCTTTTGGAGATGTTTGATATAGAACCTATAAGAAAACAAAAAGGAGTAAGTCTAAGTGGTGGCGAGAGAAGACGAGTGGAGATAGCAAGGTCACTAGTGCCAAATCCAAGATTTTTACTTCTTGATGAACCTTTTGCTGGAGTTGATCCATTGGCTGTTAAAGATATACAAACAGTGATATCGCAGTTGGTTAAGATAGGAATAGGTGTCTTAATAACAGACCACAATGTAAGAGAAACTATACAGATATGTAGTCGTGTATATGTTATCAAAAGTGGTAAGTTGTTAGCAAGTGGAACAGCACAAGAGATAAAAAAGAACGATTTAGTAAGGAAAAACTATCTTGGAGAGGATTTCACTTTTTAGTAGTGGTTTATTTTTAGTTTATTATGATATAATAGAAAAAACAAGGAAAAATTATGTCAAGAAGATGTGAAATATCTGGCAAAGGTCCAATGAGCGGAAACAATGTAAGTCATGCAAACAACAGAACAAAAAGAAAGTTCTTGCCAAACTTAAGAACAGTGAGAATAACACTTGAAGATGGCACAACTAAAAAGATGAAAATATCTGCTAAAGAGTTAAGAACAATGAAAAAGAACTCATAGGTTTATATATGTTTCAAATCACTCCAATAAAGGGTGATATATCTTTGGTTGATGGCTTTTTTTGCGATGGTATATCAGCAAATATAAAAGAGCTAAACCAAAAAGATTTTTTAGATATAGCTTTTATCTATAGCGATACTCTTTGTGAAGTTGAGTTTTTGTGGACCAAAAACAGCTTTCAAGCAGCACCTTTGAAATATTGTCAAAACTATCCAAAAAACTTTAAAACAAATTTTGTACTAATTAACTCACAAAATGCAAATGCTATGACAGGTTTAGATGGTTTAGATGATATAAAGACCATATCCAAAAATCTTACAAAAAAGTTTGAAAATATTACAAACCCTATATTTAGTAGCACTGGTGTTATTGGTGTCAAGCTACCAAAAGAAAATATCATAAATAGCCTTAAAGATATAGATCTATCTGCTAAAGATGGCAAAAAAGCATCAAAAGCGATCCTAACTACAGATGCATACCCAAAAACTACACTTTATGAGGTTATTTTACCAAACAATCAAAGATTTAAGATAGGTGCTATAGCAAAAGGTGCTGGTATGATAGATCCAAATATGGCTACTATGTTATGCTTTATCGTCACAGATGCAAAAGTTCCAAGAAAAGATATGAAGCAGTTGCTTCTTGATGCAAATGATAGCACATTTGATGCGATATCTGTAGATGGCGATACCTCCACAAACGACACAGTGATGCTTTTGGCAAATGGCAAAAGTGAAGTATATGAAAAAGATCCATTTGCCACAGTTTTAAAGTTGGTTATGCAAGATATAGCTATGGATATGATAAGCGATGGTGAGGGTGCCAAAAGATATGTGGCATTTGAGATAACAAATGCAAAAGATAAAGAGCAAGCAAAACAAATAGCAAAAAAACTTTCAAACTCACTTTTGGTCAAAACTGCGATATTTGGAGGTGACCCAAACTGGGGCAGAATAGCATCAACTATAGGAGCAAGTGGCTGTGAGGTATATGAAAAGAAGCTTAAGATATCATTTAGCGGTATTGTAGAAAACAAACCATCAAATATAACCATATACGATAAAGGTGTGGTCAATTTTGATAAAACTTCTGAGCAAATAGCATCGCAGATATTTACCCAAGAGAGCTTTAAAATATCTTGTGATATTGGTGTAGCAGATGGTTCTTATACAGCTTATGGGTGTGATTTGGGATATGAGTATGTGAAGATAAATTCACAATACAGAAGCTAAAATAGTTTCTACAAAGCCAATATGGGGTTTTAACCAACAGGTGTTGAGATAACCATATTTAAAAATTGCACAAATAAAACTAATTTATTATAATATCTTTTAGCTTAATATGATATAATAAATAAATTTAAAGGAAAGTTATGTTAGATGTAATAGATATTCAAAAGATTTTACCACATAGATACCCATTTTTACTTGTAGATAAAGTGTTGTCTATAAATGAGGGCACATCGATAGATGCATACAAAAATGTATCTATTAGTGAACCTATATTTCAAGGACATTTTCCAGGACACCCTATATATCCAGGTGTGATGATACTTGAAGGTATGGCTCAAGCTGGCGGTATATTGGCATTTTTAAGTGCTGGACTTTCTAAAGAGGAAGCGGAATCAAAAGTGATGTATTTTATGAGTATAGACAAAGCAAAGTTTAGAAATCCAGTTCGTCCTGGAGATAGACTTCAATACAAAGTAGATGTCATAAAACAAAGAAAAACTCTCATCGTCCTTGAGGGAAAAGCATATGTTGATGATACTCTTGTATGTGAAGCAGTGCTTAAAGCAATGATAGTGGACAAATAACCATTGGCAAATATACACAAAACTGCTATAGTTGAAGCTGGGGCAAAATTGGCAGATGATGTCAAAGTTGGTGCTTGGACTTATATAGGCAAAGATGTGTCGATAGATAAAGGCACGACTATTGCTAGCCACTGTGTCATAGAAGGCAAAACAACTATAGGCAAAAACAATCAAATTTTTGCATTTTCTGTTATAGGTTCAATACCGCAAGATCTAAAATATGATGGCACTAAAACCAGATTAAATATAGGCAACAACAATATAATAAGAGAGCATACTCTCATAAACACAGGAACTGTTGGAGGTGGTGGAGTTACTACTATACAAAACAACTGTTTAATCATGGGGCATTGTCATATAGGACACGATTGTCTATTGGAAGACAGTGTCATCATGGCAAACTCATGTGCAGTCGCTGGACATGTAGAGTTTGGAGCAAACTGTGTCATAGGCGGTATGAGTGCTGTTCATCAGTTTTGTAAAATTGGTGAGTTTAGTATGATAGGAGGTGGTTCAATTTTGGTTCAAGATATGCCACCTTATTCATTGTGTGAAGGAAATAGGGCAGTTTTAAGAAATCTAAATATCACTGGATTAAGACGAAATTTTAAAAATAGTGACATTCAAGAGATAAAAAAAGCCTATAAAGATATATTTCGTTCTGGGAAAAATATCAAAGAAGTAGCAAAAGAGTTATACGAAACAAATACAAACATATATGTAAAAAATCTATCTAAGTTTATCATAGAGACAAAAAGAGGAATACCTTTTGAGCGATAATATAACAAAAAAGCTTTTTTGTAACTTTTGTGGGGCAAATGATAGTGTGAAAAATCCAACAATCACAAACAACAAAACATCTATATGCAAAAATTGCACCGATGCAGCATACAAAATTTTCAACAATATACCCATAAAAAACAAGATGAACAAAACAGATGATTTTAAAATAAAAAGCCCAAAAGAACTAAAATCGATATTAGATAGATATATAATTGGTCAAGATGAAGCAAAAAAATCATTGTGTGTAGCTGTTTATAACCACTACAAAAGAGTTTTTGACAAAACAGAAGATGACACAAAACTTTCAAAATCAAATGTGCTTTTGTTAGGACCAACAGGAAGTGGCAAAACACTTTTTGCACAAACAATAGCAAAATATTTAGATCTTCCTCTTGCCATAGCCGATGCTACAAGTTTAACTGAAGCTGGGTATGTTGGAGATGATGTAGAGAATGTTATCACAAGATTGTTAGTAGCATCAAATGGCGATATCCAAAAAGCTCAAAAAGGGATAATATTTATAGATGAGATAGACAAAATAGCAAGGCTTGGTGAAAATCGTTCGATCACTAGAGATGTATCTGGTGAAGGTGTCCAACAAGCTTTGCTTAAAATTATCGAAGGAAGTGTAGTCAATGTGCCACCAAAAGGTGGTAGAAAACACCCAGCTGGCGAATTGATACAAATTGACACGACTGATATACTATTTATTTGTGGTGGTGCTTTTGATGGTTTGGAGGATATAATTCTTAAAAGAGAAGGTGGCAATAACTTAGGTTTTAATCAAAAAAAATTTAGCGATATTCAAAAAGATGAACTTCTAAAAGATGTTGAACCTGATGATCTGATAAAATATGGTTTAATACCAGAACTTATAGGTAGGCTTCATCTCTTTGCAGTTTTGAAAAAGATAACTATAGATGATATGGTAACTATCTTAAAAAAACCAAAAAATGCTTTGATCAAACAATACAAAAAACTTTTTGCTCTTGATAAGATAAAACTTGAGTTTAACGATGAAGCTATATCACAAATAGCAAATATCGCAAATGAGAGAAAAACAGGAGCTAGAGGGTTACGGTCTGTTATGGAGGCGATTATGTTGGATTTGATGTTTGAACTACCAAATATCAAAGAAAAAAATCTCAAAATAACAAAAAAGTATATTTTAGAAAAAATAAAAAATAAGGAAGAAAATGTTTTTAGATAATTTTATAGGAATTTTTAGTGAGGATATGGCAATCGATTTAGGAACTGCAAATACGATAGTATCTATTGGAAATCGAGGAATAGTTATAAACGAACCATCAGTAGTAGCAGTCAAACAAGAGAAAAATGGCAGAAGCAAAATTTTAGCAGTAGGAAGTGTAGCAAAAGATATGATAGGAAAAACTCCTGTAGATATCACAGCAGTTCGTCCTATGAGAGATGGTGTCATCGCTGATTTTGAGATGACAGAGAGGATGATAAGATATTTCATAGAGAAAGCTCACAAAAGAAAGGCATTTTTACGACCACGAATAGTGATATGTATACCATTTGGTATCACTCAAGTAGAGAGAAAAGCAGTATATGAATCAGCTTTAAGTGCAGGTGCAAGAGAGGTGTTTTTAGTAGAGGAGCCTATGGTTGCCGCTCTTGGTGCAGGAATACCTGTCAATGAACCGTGTGGAAATATGATCGTAGATATAGGTGGAGGAACTACAGAGATAGGAGTTACTTCACTTGGAGGTTTGGTGCTTAGCAAATCAATCAAAGTAGCAGGGGATAGGTTTGATAAAGCTATAGTGGATTATGTTCGACAAACAACAAACCTAAATATTGGAGAGAGAACAGCTGAGAATATCAAGTTTGAAATTGGGGCTGCTTATGATTTGAAAGATGAACTCTCTATGACTGTAAAAGGTAGAGATGGTAGTGGATTTTTGTCTACTATAGAGTTAAAAAGCACAGATATAAAAGATGCTCTAAAAGAACCACTCAAAGAGATAGCTACTGCTATTAGAAATGTATTAGAAGAGATGCCAGCAGATTTAGCAGGTGATATTGTAGACAATGGCATAGTGCTCACAGGTGGAGGAGCACTCATAAGAGGGCTTGATGCTTATCTTAAAAATGCGATTAAATTAGAAGTTAGAGTAGCAGAAGAGCCACTACTTGCCGTAGCTAGAGGTACTGCAAAAGTATTAGAAAACGAACAACTACTTCAGTTAATATCGGATGCATAGATTTCTTTTTGTCTTTTTTCTTATAACTATCGCTTTTATTTTTTCAAATAAAAAGGTAGTTGTCACGAAGCTTGAAGGGCTTAATTATATTGTATTAAAATTTTATGATGAAAAAATATCCCTTTTAAATCAGATCAAACAACGACATACAGATCAAGCAAATACAATAAAAATATTTCAAGAAAATGATTATAAATATGAAAAAAATCTCATATCATATGCATCTCTTGAGTCAAAATACAACAATATAAAAGCTTTTGTCAATACAGACAAACCAGATACAAACAATATAAAAATAGCAAAAGTATTAAGCCTAAAAAATCTATACAAATATAGTAGATATTGGTTAAGTTATGAAAAAGATGATGATTCTATAGATGGCTTGATTACAAACAATTTTGCAGCTGGCATAGTAAAATATCAAGATGGTAGGCCACTTGCTTTGCTAAATCACGATGAAAAAGCAAACTATGGTGTATTTGTAGGACCAAATAAAGCACTGGGAATCACACAAGGTATGGGTTATAACGACAATATAGTAGTAAAATTTATCCCTGTATGGAGCAAAATAAATATAGGCGATGAGGTGATAACAAACGGTTTGGACGATATATTTTTCGAAGGATTAAAAGTTGGAGTAGTGACAAAAATATTAGACAACAATATCAACCATCTTGAAGTGGAAGTAAAAACATATGCACCAACATTGGTGCAAAAATATTATTATGTATACTAAACCAACCTTAAAAACAGTTCAAACCTTGCTTGGATTTACTATATCCTAAGCTAAAACCAACTTGCTAATCATAAGCTTCTATTTGGTTTTATAAATATCAAAACCCTTTTTTTCTAAAACACTTAAAATCGCTGGCAACATAAGTAGATCTGCTACAAGTGCTATGATTAAAGCAGATGCTGTCACAATGCCAAAGTTGTAGTTTGGTACAAAATCGCTTCCTAAAAAGATTAAAAATGCTACAGATAAAATAATAGTCGTAAATATGATAGCCCTGCCAGCATACTTAAACAGATAAACAAATCTTTGTTCAATATTTAATCCTTGTTTTGATGCATCAAAATATTTGACAAAAAAGTGAATAGTATCATCTACAGCGACTCCGAGTATAATAGCTCCAGAAACAGCTACTCCTAAGTCAATGTTTATATCCAGCCAGCCCATGATACCCAAAACCAAAACTATAGGCAATAGGTTTGGTATGATAAATAGTGCCATCATCTTAAAGCGTCTAAATATCAGCAACATCATCAATGATACAAGAACCAAAGCTATACTTATGGAGTATATCAAAGTATCTGTTACACTACTTTGCATATAAGCAAACATAGCAGTCTGCCCATTTACGACAGCCTTGTAACCACTCTTTTGCCACCATGTTTCAGCCCACTTCATCATATGTAAATCATCACTTGTAGCTCCCATATTTACTTGCGCGGTAACTCGTAAAAGTTGTTGAGATATATCCATCTTGTCGTTTATCTCCATACCTTGTGGAAGAGATAATGAATATAGCAGTAAGTATTGGGCTACTAACTCTTTGTTTGGTGGCACTTTGTAAAATTTTTCATCATCTGCATTCATCACTTTATTGAACTGTTTTATCACATCAAGCAAAGAGGAGATATGTTGAACATCTTTAAACTCTTTTTTATAATCATCATAAAACTCTTGAACTTTATTTAGAAACTCTGGGTTTTTTATACCATCTGCTTGACCACTATCTACAATTATCTCATAACTCATAGAACCTGTAAGATTTTTGTTTATGAACTCTATAGCTTGTCGCACATCAACCTTTTTGTCAAAATATCGTATAAGATTGCTATCTATATTGACTTTAAATAATCCTACAGCAAATAGAAGAAAAATCAAAGCTGTAGTTTGAATAATTTTTTTATCATGATTTATAATAAATTTAGCATACTTTTTATAAAATCTATCAAATGTTTGAGCCTTCATATTTGTAGTATCTTTTTTTTCTATCTTTTTGTTTAAGGTCAATAACACAGCTGGCACATATACTACACTCAATACAAATGCAAATATAGCAGCAGATGCTGTTGCTATACCCAAAGTAGCAACAGGCACTACTTCACTTATAGCCAACGAGGCAAAACCTATAGAGGTAGTTACTGATGTAAAAAATATAGGCAACATATTTTTTTCTAAAGTTTTTGTAACTGCTTGGATATTTTCTAAACCCTCTTTGCGATACATAATCCATATTATGTATATATGAACAGCATCTGCTATACCAATAGCTACTATAAACACAGGTATATTAGCTGTGAAGTTATTTAGTTTGTATCCTAATAAAACTTGAACTGACAACACCACAGCAACTGTAAGTCCTACTACAGCTATAGGTATAACAACACCACTAAATTTTCTAAATAAAATCAATAATAACAATGAAACAACTGCAAATACCAACGGAGTAAAAAACCCACCATCATCCATAGCAATAGTTACAAAACTAGTAGTTATAGCAGCACCACCACTAATATAATATTTGTATCCAGTTATTTTTGTCTCTTTTTTTATAATATCGTTGATTATATCCATAAGTTCAAAACTTATATCTTCATCTTCACCAGCACCAGCTGTTAATCTTGCTGCTATCATGGTAGTTTTACCATCGGCACTTATGATTGAGTTGACTATTTGTTCGTCATTTAGAGCTATTTGTTTTTTCTCTTTTAAATATGTTTCATCTGCTTTATATAGATCTTTGATAAAATCCTCAACTATTATCTCATCTTTATCTTGTTTATCTGCATGTATATACTGATAAGATGTGATACTATCTACTCGTGTTATATATTTTGTTTCCCACAAAATATCAGTCAATCTTTGCACCGAATTTAGAGCTTTTTTATTAAATATACCGTTTTTGTCATGAAAGACAATCACCACAGAGTCGTCATTGCCAAAAACTTTTCTAAAATTGTCATAATTTTTAAGAATGACAGAATCTTCCCCAAACCATATACGATAACTTCCTTCAAAACTTAACTTTTGTAAGTTAATACTAAGTATCGCTACTAATATAGGAATGATTATGATGATGCCCCATCTATATTTTTGAATTATATCTACAAACTTTACGATATTCATATCTGCCCTTTTTGTTATATTGTATCTAAAAATAGCTTTGCTGTCATTAACATATCTTAATTTTTTGTGTATTAACTTAAGTTTATATCATCTATATCGTGTATAGTTTTACTTAAGAGACGATATCTATTTGCAAGAGGTTATGATATTGTGTTGATATAAAAATGTTGTCAATATATCTTTTGATTTTTGATGATTTTTCGCAAACTGCTCTTTTGCATCTTCATAACAGTAGTTTGTAACCACAAATATACCAGCTACATCTATAGAAAAATGCTGGGCTACTTTCATCACTGCATAAAACTCCATATTTTCTATACCAATATTTTTTTGGATATACAAATCACATATATCTTTGTTGGTTGTGATATAGTTTGAGCTATTTACTATAGTTTCATCTTTTACAAGTTTGTTGTCTGCTTTTATAGTGTTGTTTATGGGTGTGTAGGATTTGTCCTTAAAAAAACTATGCTCTATATTTGATGAACTTCTACTTTGAACTATATCAAATATATTTTTTGATCCATAACTTCCAGCACTTCCAACAAATAGTATAAAATCTGGTCTATCAAACAAACACAACTGGCTTAATCCTATCGCACTATCAATCAACCCAACTCCAATAGCTTTGGCATATCTAAATAGCTCATTGTTTCCAGCACTTACTATCACATATTATCCTTGTTTATTAGTAAAATTATATAGCAATCTATTGTTATATAGATGCCTTTTAGTATATCCATATAAGCTTAATGTGATACAATGACAAAAAGGATAGAGATCTCTTATGTCAAAAAATAAAATTTTACTCATATCAGGTCCGAGTGGTTGTGGCAAAAGTTCTATGCTTGATAATCTTTTTAAAGATATTACAAACTATTATTTTTCTATATCTACAACCACAAGAGATAAAAGAGATGGCGAAAAAGAAGCAGTGGATTATCACTTTGTCACAAAAGATCAGTTTGAAAAAGATATAAAAGATGGCAACTTTTTAGAGTGGGCAAAAGTCCATGAGAACTATTATGGCACGAGTTTAAAACCTATAGAGCATGCTTTGTCTTTGGGCAAACTTGTGGTATTTGATATAGATGTTCAAGGTTTTAAAATAGTTCAAGAGAAAATGGGCGATATGATTACATCTGTATTTGTCAGCACTCCAACTATAAGAGAGCTTGAAAATAGGCTTATAAAAAGAGGCAAAGATGACAAACAAACGATACAAAAACGAGTAAAGATGGCATCAAATGAACTAAAGTGGATATGTAAATATGACTACCATATCATCAATGAGGATCTTCAAACCGCTTCAAATAAACTTTTGCAAATATATAAGGATATGATGAAGCTATAGAGTATGGTTTATAAAAACTCTTTTAAAATCAAATTGTAAGTTGTGTTGCCTCTAAATATATTTTTGCCTATATTTGCGACAAATGATATCTTTTTGTTTTGGTCTATCTTTTGATGATTGAAAAAACAAAGTAGTTCTACATCTAAATCAAATAGAAACTTTTGATGAGTTTTCTCTTTGCCCATATATATATGTTTTTGTATTGTCTCATCTTCAAATAAAAATGATGGTAGTTCATTTTCATATCCATATGGACTAAACTTTTGGACTATATCAAACAACTCTTTATCTATATCATCTATGGTTAGTTTCATAAGATATTTTCTCTTGGTTTTTTTTGTATCATATCTTTGATTGGTCATAGCCTTGTTTATCTTTTGTTTAAACTCATCTAATTGATTGAGCTTTACAACAACACCAGCTGCTCCTTTATGCCCACCAAAACCTTTTGTGCTACTTTTAACCTGGTCTATTAAGCTATAGAGGTCTATATCGCCACTTGTTCTTGCACTTCCTTTGGCTATATCATCTTTGATACTAAATACAAATGCTGGTTTGTTAAAAGTTTCTGATAGTTTTGATGCCACTATGCCTATCACACCTTCATGATAACTCTTGTTTGCTACAACTATCACATCGTCATCTTTGTTTATGTCGTTTATTGTGTTTTTAAATGTATCTTGTTGGATAGTTTTTCGAAGGTTGTTTAATTGAACCAAATCATCAAACATCTCTTGCGATTTTTGTATGTCGTTTGAGAGTAAAAACTCTACAGATTTAGAAGCATCTTTGAGTCTGCCTGCACTATTTAATATAGGTGCAATAGCAAAACCTATATCAACTTCATCTAAAATATCTTTGTTGATATGTTTTTTAAATAGTTGCATAGATACTCTTTGGGTGTTTTTGAGTTTTTTTAATCCATATCGCACTATGGTTTGATTGATATCTTTCATAGGCATCACATCTGCTACAGTAGCGACAGCTACGAGATCAAGAAAGTTTGACATATCTATATTTGTATCTAAACTTTTGTTTATATTTGCACAAAAATACCAAGCTACAAAAGCCCCGCAGATATTTTTATATGCAAAATTGCAGTCTGGTTGTTTTGGATTTATGATAGCAAAAGATTGTGGTATATTTTTAGGCACTGTGTGGTGGTCGGTGATGATGAGGTCTATATTTTTCTTTTTTAGTATCAAGGCAGTTTCATATGCTGTAATACCATTGTCAACAGTGATAACCAAACCATCATCTATCTTTTGGGCTATCTTTTGTGACAACCCATATCCGTGTTTGAATCTGTTTGGAACTATCCATTTGACTCTTTTGCCAATTTTGTTAAAAAACTCCACCATAATAGTAGTAGATACCACTCCATCTACATCATAATCTCCTACTATAGTTATCGTTTCATCTTTATTTATAGCTTCTATTACTCTTTTGGTAGCTTTGTTCATATCTTTAAAACTGTCAGGTTGTGGCAAACTACTAATTGTAGTATGCTTATCGTTTTTAAATCTATCTTTTAAAATATTTTCCAGTTTTATTCTGTTTTGTGTCGTCATAAACTAATAGTTTTTATCTTTTCTCATACTTGTTAGTTCTTTTTGGACACTTATGTTGTATTTGTTGTCTGGTTCAAAATTTAGCGATAAATTTTTGTTGTCATAATCGATGCTATTTAGTATCACTTTGATAGCTTCAAGTCTTGCTTTGTGTTTGTCATCACTTCTTAGGACATGCCAAGGGGCAGACCTACTATGAGTTCGCCTTAACATCTCGTATTTTTTCTCACTTATCTCATCCCATAGGTCTTGAGCTTGTAGGTCAATTTCGCTTAATTTCCATTGTCTTAAAGGGTCATTTAATCTTCTTTGAAATCTTCTTTTTTGTTCCGCTTTTGATACTGAAAAATAGAGCTTAATAAGCACCATATCCTCTTTGACTAAATCTTGTTCAAAATGCACAATATCTTCCATAAATACTTCATACTCTTTTTCACTACAAAATCCAAATACTGGCTCCACCATAGCACGGTTATACCAGCTTCTATCAAACAGCACCATCTCGCCACCAGTTGGAAAGTGCGATATATATCTTTGCATAAACCATTGGTTTCTCTCTTTTTCTGTTGGTTTGCCAAGTGCTACTACTCTATGGTGTCGACTATTCATAAATCTAGTGATTCGCCTAATCGCCCCACCTTTTCCAGAAGCATCTCTACCTTCAAAAAGCACTATCATTTTTTGATTTTTTTTCTCAAGATATTTTTGAAGTTTTATCAGCTCTATCTGATAAGGTCTCATATGCTCTTTGTTTAATAAGCTACTTATACCATAATAAAATTCCGCTTCATCTATATCTTTTTGGTTTGAGATAAAATTATCGTCAAATATACTGTTTATATCTTTTTGGTTTAAAATATCTTGATAAAAACCACTATTTTTTTTCACAATTATCCTTTTTGTAGAGTTGTTTATTCTATAATACCACATTAAACTAAAATCTACTATATGAAGCTATTTTAAAACTATTGTCCCTATTTTTTACTATTTAGCAAAGCTTAAAAAACAATAACTTATTTTTTATATCTTTAGTTTTATAATTTTTAGATAAAATAATAAAAAAGGAAAAATATGGGATTAAATGTATATTATGATAAAGATTGTGATTTAGAGATCATAAAAAGTAAAACAGTTGCGATGATAGGTTTTGGCTCTCAAGGCCATGCACATGCAGAAAATTTACGAGATAGTGGAGTTAAAGTAGTAGTAGGATTAAGAGAGGGTGGAGCATCATGGGAAAAAGCAGTAGCAAAAAATTTTGATGTATTTACAGTAGCAGATGCCACAGCAAAAGCTGATGTGGTGATGATATTGCTACCAGATGAAAATCAAAGCAAGATATACAAGCAAGAGATAGAGCCAAACCTCAAAAGCGGTGCTACTATAGCATTTGGTCATGGGTTCAACATACACTACGGACGAATAGTTCCAGCTAAAGATATAAATGTGACTATGATAGCTCCAAAAGCTCCAGGACATACAGTGCGAAGCGAGTTTATAAAAGGTGGAGGCATACCTGACCTTATTGCCATTGGACAAGATCCAAGCGGTAGCACAAAAGAGTTAGCACTTTCATATGCAAGTGCAATTGGTGGTGGAAGAACCGCTATCATCGAGACATCGTTCAAAGATGAAACAGAGACAGATCTATTTGGAGAGCAAGCAGTGCTTTGTGGTGGAGTAACTGCCTTGGTTCAAGCTGGTTTTGAGACTTTAACTGAAGCTGGATATGACCCACAGATGGCATATTTTGAGTGTTTGCATGAACTTAAACTTATAGTTGACCTTATGTTTGAAGGTGGTATTTCTGATATGCGATATAGTATATCAAACACAGCAGAGTATGGGGATTATGTATCTGGCAAAAGAGTTATAAATGACCAATCAAAACAAGCTATGAAAGATATACTAAAAGAGATCCAAGATGGTAGATTTGCCAAAGATTTTATACTCGAAGGTGAAGCGGGATACCCACGAATGAATGCCGAAAGAAATAACCAAAAAGAGTCAAATATAGAAAAAACAGGTCAAAGCTTACGAAATATGATGCCATGGATATCAAAAAATAAAATAGTAAATCAAAACACAAACTAAATTTGAATAAAAAAAGAGTAACAAAAAGCTTGATTGGAAAAATACCACTATTGTTAATAGTGGTATTTTTTTTCAGTCTTGTGTTTTTTATGTTTCTTCGTGCTCAAGAGTTGCATGAAAAAAAAGATATAGATAAAGATATATCCAAAACTACCAACAAAACAACTACTACAATATCGCACAAAACAGATAAGCCAAAACTACTTTTGATATGCGATGATGTAATCACAGCAAAACAGGTGCGAAAATTGACTGATATGAACTTAAATATCACTATATCATTTTTGCCACCTACGAAATTTCATAAGATGTCTGCTAAAATTGCCAAAAATGTCCCAAATCATATGGTGCACTACCCCTTAGAAGCTTTTAACTATAAACATCCCGAACAAAATACACTAAAAGTAGATGATAGCTTTGAAACTATCAATCAAACTACAAAAAAACTAATGAGATTGTATCCAAATACAAAATATCTAAACAACCACACAGGAAGCAAATTTACATCAAGCGATATAGCTATGGATAGACTAATGAGAAGTTTTAAAGAAAACAATCTTACTTTTCTTGATAGTAAAACTTCAGGAAAAACAGTAGGAAAAAAATATGCTAAAAAGTATGGTGTCAATTTTATGATAAGAGATATATTTTTGGACAATATTATAGAACCAGACTATATAAGAGCCCAATTAAAAAAAGCAGTCAAGATAGCTATAAAAAATGGCAAAGCGATAGCTATATTTCATCCACACAACATAAGCATAAAGAGTATCAAAAACTCAAAAGATATTTTAAAAGATGTAGATGTCATATATATAAAAGATTATGATATACAAAATCGATAAACATATAACACAGTTAGAGCATATGAAACAATACCCAAAACAGCTTTTTGGGATAGGCGATATCTCTTTGCTTGAGCGCAATATGATATCAATTGTAGGCACTAGAAAACCAATATCATACACTAAAATGTGGACAAACAGCATAGCAAATCGATTGAAAGATATAGGCATAACTGTAGTTAGTGGTGCTGCTATGGGAGTTGATAGTATAGCCCATAGTGCAGCTGGATATGATAACACTATAGCAGTAGTAGCAAATGGTTTAGATATACGATATCCATCTGTAAATAAACACTTGATAAAACATATAGAGGAGCAAGGAGTTGTTATTAGTAGTTATGAGATTGGACAAAAAGCTACTAAATATAGTTTTGTGCATAGAAATGAGATAGTCGTAGCTTTAGGAGATGCCCTTATCATAACTCAAGCAGATGAAAAGAGCGGAAGTCTAAGAAGTGCCGAGTTTGCAAAAAGTATGGGCAAACCTATATTTGTATTGCCTCACCGTTTAGGTGATAGTAAAGGCACTGACAATTTGCTTAAAAACGGGGAAGCTACTGCTATATACGATATAGATGATATGATAGAAAAGCTTGGCTTTGAAAACAGGATTCAAGAGATAAACGACGAATTGATAAAGTTTTGTAAAAAAGAGCAAAATTATGAAATATGTGTATCAAAGTTTGGTAACAAGATATTTGAATATGAACTGCTTGGCAAAATCAAAGTTCAAAATGGCAAGGTTTTTGTTGTATAAAACTATTTGATAGTTATCATTTCAGGTGCTATTAAGTTTTGTTATAGTATAATAGCAAACAAAAAAAATAAAAGGAATATTATGAATATAATAAAAGGTCTAATTACAGTATCTATACTGTCATTCGTTATCGCATTTACAGGATGTGGCGATAAAAAACAAGAAGAGAAAGCAAATACAAATAGTGTTGAGAAAAAAGCAGATGCAAAAACAGATAAGTTTATCTTAAAATTTTCTCATGTAGTAAGTGAAAATACACCAAAAGGTAAAGCAGCTAATTTTTTTGAGAAAA
>JAOZJU010000073.1 GCA_029935705.1 Arcobacteraceae bacterium | reverse complement strand
AGAGCTGATTGTCTATTTTGATCTTCTCTATAGTTAGATAGCAAACCATCGGTTGCTGGTCGTCGTCCTATACTTGCAGTCCATGGTATATTAGCTCCAAAAAATGTCTCATTTCTATACAACCAAAATGCCTGTTTGACATTTAAGCTGTTGTCCCCTTGGACTGCTTCGTTTGATACCCAATCAAAGTTGTCGTTGCCCATTCCTCTTTGGCCATTGTTTGCTTCTGCTCCAAAAGCTTTAAGATACGACAATCTACCACGAAATGAGATATTGTCAGTAGGTGCATATGCCATATTTAGCCACAATCTATTTGTCAAAAGCCCATCATTTTTCGCTTCAGTTTTTTCATCTGCCATCTTGTATTCTATACTATCAACTGCTGTTCTTAAGTCAACACTCCACTTCAAGTTGTCAGCACCTGCTAATTTTTTATTGACACTTACCTTTTTTTCCAATTTTGCTATCTTTTTCTTCATAGCTTCAAACTCTGCATCACTTACTGCCATCAAAGATGATGACAAAACTGCCAACATCAACATATATTTCAAAAATATATTCATACTTTCTCCTTTTTTTGTGTCGTATTATACACTTATACTCTTAAAATAAAAGCACAAAAATTAAAAAATAATATATTTTGATATAAAAAAGAGATATAAGCATATCTTTGTTTGTAAAGACCCCTTAAAGAAGCCGATACTGTTTATGAAAGTGGTGATTTGACCAAAGTCGTTTGAGCTGTTTGAGTCAAGTTGCCTTTGCACTTGACTTCTTGATAGTTTATTTAAGATGCCTACATATAAAGTATTCTGCCACAGTTAGGGCAAGTTATCATCTCCTCTTCTATCTTTATTTTACTTAAAGTTTTGTTGTCTACTTTCAAAAAGCACCCATAACATGCTCCATCTTTAAGTGGCACTACAGTGGTATCTCCAGCCCACTTTTGTATCTTGGTGTAAAATTTTAGGATATTTAGGTCTATTTTATTTGTGAGTTGTTCTTTTATTTTAGATATTTTTGCCATCTCAGCTTTGAGCTCCTTGACCTCCGCCTTTACTTGCGATGAAAGATCTTTATAGATTGCTGTCTCTTCTTTGAGCAATCTCTTTTTCTCTTTTTTGATAGCCTGCTTTTTTTTGATAAGGTTGTTCAATCTCTCTATCTCTTCATTTGTAAAAGATATTGATTCTTTTGCCATCTCTTCTTCTACTTGCACTGCATTTGCCTCTCTTGTATTTTGGACATCATCAGTTTTGCTGCTTATATTTACCAATCTATCTTTAAGTTCAAGAAGATGTTGTTCGTTTTTCTTGATAAGTTTATGGTGATCATCTATAGCAAAATCTATATCATCAATCTCTTGATCTATAGCTTTTATAAGCTTAGCTTGTCGTTTTTGTTTGTTTTCATGAGTATTTATCTGTGGTGTAAATGCATCTATGCTTTGGTTTAGTTTCGATATCTCTATCAACTGTTCTAAAGATTTATTCAAATTATGGCTCCTTGAGTTTGTTCTCTTGATATTATAACATTTATTTCTTTAATTTGCCAAAATTTGAGCAAAATAACTACTATTTTTGCTATAATTACAAAACTTTATTCTAACTACAGCTATACAATAGGCATCAAATTTTATAACCTATCCAAATATAAAGATATAGAACCAA
>JAOZJU010000003.1:58490-58698 GCA_029935705.1 Arcobacteraceae bacterium | reverse complement strand
AAATATATTTATTATAGTAATATAAAAAATAAAAACTATAGATAGAATTTTGTTTATATTTGACAAAAACCAAAAAAATAAAATCAACAAAAACAAGATTGCTGTATGTTTAATCGTAGGACTTGAGTATATTTGTGGCAATATTAATAAAATTAATATAAAATTGAAATATATTTTATTTTTCTTTGTAAGGTCCATTTTATAACTT
>JAOZJU010000003.1:0-58480 GCA_029935705.1 Arcobacteraceae bacterium | reverse complement strand
CGTTGGCTATTTGTTTCATTTTCAATATTTTCTTGTAGCAAATTTGTCATTTTCATTTTCTTTTTTTAGCTTGCCCCTAACTATAAAATAAAATCAACAAATCTATTGATTTAAAACAGCTATTTATATCAAGATTCATATTTAAACTATATTTATGGTTTTGTTATAGTATGATATAAAAGCGGTTAAAACAATAGTCTGTTTAGTTGTGTTTGTGAGTATCACCCACCACAACTGTTTGCACTAAAATCTGTAGTGTTCGCACTGCCAACTTTTTTGCTAAATAGCACTTGAACTCGTCCGTCATCTAATTGATTTATCTCATAATCAAACTCTTGTTCTACTTTTGGAAAAAGTCCTCCAGGAGCTTTGTGGTTTATCATAGATAGTTTTGAGTCTTTATCCAATAGTTGCAATCCTGCCATAGCATTTACCATAGGTTCTGGTGGTCCAGATTTGCTAGTATCAAACTCATATATAGTATATCCATCTTGCTTGTATCTATAAAAATCAACAGTAGCTCCTGCTACATCAAACTTTTCTTTATTCATATTTTATCCTTTTTGTGCCATTTTATCATATTAAGCTTAATGTGTTATAATAGTGTATGAATTTTAATATAACAAACTTTAGCAAATCATCTTTAGTCGATCCAAAATATATAAAACCTATGCGATTGAACTATACACAAAACAAAAAGCACAAGACATGGGAGGCGGTAAAAAGCTTCAACAGTGTATCGGTGCTTTTGTATCATACAAAAAAAGATGCCTTTTTGGTAGTCAAGCAGTTTCGACCAGCTGTATATATGACTGATAAAAATTTTAAATATACATATGAGCTGTGTGCTGGTATCATAGACAAAGATATTGATTTGGATATGATAGTTAGTGAAGAGATAGATGAGGAGTGTGGATATGTGGTGCCACTTGAAAATATTCAAAAAATTACAACATTTTTCGCAAATGTTGGTGTAAGTGGTTCAAAACAGCATATATATTTTGCAAATATAGATGAAACTATGAAGCTACACGATGGCGGAGGTATTGATGATGAGTTTATCAAGTTAGAGTTTATAAAAACAAAAGATGCCAAAAAATTTATATTTGATGAAACCAAAGCCAAAACATCTGGACTTATGTTTGCATTTTATTGGTTTTTAAATGAAAAAAAAGGTGAACTATGAATATAAGAGAGCAGTTTTTAAATTTTTTTAAAAAGAGATATCACGATGTAGTGCCAAGTGCTTCTTTGTCTCCAGATGACCCAACAGTTATGTTTACAAATGCAGGTATGGTTCAGTTTAAAGATATATTTACAGGCAAACTACCAATACCACAAAATCCAAAAGCCACAAGCTGTCAGTTGTGTTTAAGAGCTGGTGGCAAACACAACGACCTTGACAATGTGGGCTTCACAAGTAGGCATCATACTGCTTTTGAGATGCTTGGCAATTTCTCTTTTGGGGATTATTTTAAAAAAGAGGCTATATCTTATGCTTGGGAGTTTATAACTTTAGAGCTTAAACTGCCTGTAGATAAACTTTGGGTTACAGTGCATATAGATGATGAAGAAGCATATAGTTTGTGGCAAAAACATATAGATAAAAGTCGTATCAAAAAATTAGGCGACAAAGATAACTTTTGGTCTATGGGAGATACAGGAGCTTGTGGTCCTTGTAGTGAGATATTTTACGACCAAGGCGAAGAGCTTTTTAATGACAAAGAGGATTATTTAGGAGGAGATGGCGATAGATTTCTTGAGATATGGAACTTGGTGTTTATGCAGTTTGACAGAGACAAATCTGGCAAATTAAACCTACTTCCAAATCCATCTATAGATACAGGAATGGGACTTGAAAGAGTCGTAGCTATAAAAGAGGGTGTATCAAACAACTATGATAGTTCGCTTTTTATGCCTATCATTAACAAGATAGAAGATATGCTCAAGATAGAAAAAACTGAAAAAAATATAGCAAGTTTTAGAGTCATAGCTGACCATACAAGAGCTATCACATTTATGTTGGGCGATGGCATACTTTTTGATAAAGATGGGCGAGGTTATGTAGCAAGACGAATCATAAGACGAGCTATAAGGCATGGATATATGCTAGGATTAAAAGAACCTTTTATGGCAAAGCTGGTCGATATACTAGTAGATATTATGCCACACTACAGCTCTATAAAAGAGAAAAAAGAGTTTATCAAAGAACAAATAACACTAGAAGAGCAGAGATTTTTCAAAACATTAAAAAATGGTATAGAACTTTTTGAATATGAGTTAAATGCAAAAGGGCAAAAATCATTTGATAGCAAAATCGCTTTTAAGCTATATGACACATACGGGTTTCCTCTTGATTTGACTCAAGATATGCTAAAGAGTTACGATATATCACTAAATACAGACGAGTTTGACAAACTTATGAATATTCAAAAAACAAGAGCAAAAAAGTCATGGAAGGGTGATAGTCAAGATCAAAAAAATGGTGATTTTAAACAAGTGCTTGAAACGATAGGCAAAAATAGTTTTGTAGGTTTTGATAAATTTAAGATAGATACTAAGATATTAGCAATATTTGATGAAAATTTTATTTTAATCAAACAGAGCAAAACAGAATCTAAGTGCTGGATTATGATGGAGCAAACACCATTTTATGCAAATGGTGGTGGACAAGTAGGAAGTGAAGGTTTGATTGTCAAAAATGAACAAAAGATAAAAGTATTGGATACGAGAAGTTTTTTTGGGTTGAATCTAAGTTTGATAAAGATAGAAAACGAAACTATAAATACAGGGGATATAATAACTGCTATAGATACAGATATACAAGAGGTTGCAAAACACCACAGTGCTACACATCTACTTCAAGCTGTTTTGAAAGAGATTTTAGGAGACAATGTATCACAAGCTGGTAGTTTAAATGACAAAAATAGACTCAGATTTGATTTTACTTATGACAAAGCTCTTATGAAAGATGAGATAGATATTATTCAAAAAAAAGTAAATCATATGATTATGTCAAACCTAAACAACGATACAAAAGTTTTGGATATAGATGAAGCAAAGAAGCAAGGGGCTATTGCTATGTTTGGTGAGAAATATGGCAATAAGGTTCGTGTGGTAAATTTTGGGGGTATCTCAATAGAGTTTTGTGGCGGAACTCATGTCAAAAATAGTAAAGATATCGGTGCTTTTTATATCATTAAAGAGAGCGGTGTAAGTGCTGGTGTTAGGCGAATAGAAGCTGTATGTGGCAAAAGTGCGATAAGATATACAAATAGTTTAAAAGATACGGCAGATCAACTACAGCAACTGACAAAAACAAAAGATACCATATCTTTCATAAAGAAACTAAAACTACAAAACAAAGAACTAAAACAAAAACTATCAAATACACAAAACCTTCCTCATGAGCTAAATGAACAAATGGTAGGTGATGTCAAAGTGATAGTAGATATCGTAAATAGCGGTGAGTTAAAATTGATAGCAGATAAGATAAAAAACTCTTGTGATAAGTTGGCTGTATTTTTATTGAAAAAAAGTGACGACACAGTTAAGATGGTAGCTGGATGCAAAGGCATAAAGACAAAAGCTGGCGATTGGATAAAAGATATAGCCCCTATAGTTGGCGGTGGCGGTGGCGGTAGAGATGATTTTGCTCAAGCTGGTGGTAAAGATAGTAAAAATATAGAATTAGCAAAAGATAAAGCACTTGAGTATATCCTAAAAAAGTTGTCATAAAGATATGTTGGAATTAAGAGTTATCTTTAACATAAGTTAATGAATTTTATTTTTTTTATGGTATAATAAAAAAAAGGACAATCTATGAAAAGTTTGATCGCAATATTTTTATCGACCGTGATATTGATGGCCGTTACAAATAAAGAAGTAGCAAAAAAGAGTGATGAGATAACAGATGGTTTTGTAAGCAGTAAGTCAAATATGACTATGATACTGATAAATGCAAGCAACCAAAAAACTATAAGAAAGTTAAAATCCTATATTTTAGAGGGCAAAGATGGCGACAAATCACTTTTAGAGTTTTTAACTCCCGCTGATGTCAAGGGTACCAAGATGCTAACTTATGAGCATATAGACAAAGATGATGACCAGTGGTTATATCTGCCAGCACTTAAAAGAGCCAAACGAATAGCAAGTTCAAACAAGTCTGGGTCATTTATGGGTAGTGAGTTTTCGTATGAAGATACAGCAAATAGTTCATGGGAGAAATTTAAATATAAAGATACCCTTGAAGATGTAGTTCTTGATGGTGTCAAGTGCTACAAGGGTGAAAGATATCCAATAGATAAAAATAGTGGTTATACCAAACAGATAACATGGGTAGATAAAGATAGTTATCTAATCAAAAGAATTGATTATTTTGATAGAAAAAATGAGTTGCTAAAAACTGCTATTTTTAGTGATTGGAAAAAGATAGATGGCATCTACCTTATGGGCAAAATTCATATGACAAATCTACAAAATAAAAAACAGACTATCTTAAAGTGGAGTGATAGGCAGATAAAAGTTGGTCTAACAACAAAAGATTTTACAAAACGAAAATTAAAAAGATAATCTATGAAAATAGTAGTTTTTACTATGGTTTTTTTTCTATCAAGTTTTGCTATAGATATATCGTACAAAGGAGAGATATCTGTCAAACACGAAGAGCAAAACTTCAAAGCTCCTATATCTGCTATATATGATGATATAGATAAAGAACAGTTTATAGCTATGTTTGAGTCAAAAGCTCTTTTTGGTGATTATGTAGCAGTAGCAAATATTATAGGATTGGAAGATACAGAAGATAAAAACAAAGATTACTTTAAACCAAATGAACTATATATACAAAAAGAGTTTGAAAACTTCAATATAAAAGTAGGGCGAGATATAAAGTATTGGGGAGCATTGGAGCTTACAAATATCACCGATATCTACAATGACAAAAATGTTGATTTGGATAAGTATGACAAAGAAAAGAAGTTAGGAACCAATGGCTTGACAGTAAACTATTTTTTTGACAATGAAGATGAGATAGTAACTATCATATCATCTAAAAACGACAACATAAGCAAATATATCAAATACAGCAGTAGTTTAGATCTATTAGATGGCATAGATGTAGCATTTGCCATAAAAAAAGATGAAAAGATAGAGAACTACTTGACATATAACACTATAATAATAGATGACAATATATTTAAACTCGAATATATCAACACAAAGCTTCTAAAAGATAGTTTAGATAGTTTTTATGAGTTTGGATTAGGATATGAAAAGAGTTTCTATAGAGTTTATGGCAAAAGTGATATAGATCTGTTTTTAGAATACTACAAAAGCGATAAGATAGCACAAAATAGTTTGATATTTCAAAATGATATTTTTTTTGGTTTAAAATTTGACCTTAACGATGTTGGTAGTAGTGAGATAATTATAGCTGGCATAAAAGATATAGATGAAGATGAGTTTACTTATCAAGTTGAGTTCAATCGAAGATTTTTTGATACTATCAAAACAAAACTATCTTATATCCGTAATGATTATTTTGATATCGTTACCATACAAGCTGGTTATTACTTTTAAAGTTATCTATTTTAGAGGTGCCCTTAAGTATAATATGATAAAATAACAAAAAGACACATAGGATAGTATATATGTTGATAGTTGGAGAAAAATATAGTTTTATAAAGTTAGAATCAAAACAACTAAATAAAAAATTTAACAATATAGAGACTATAACTTATAAAGATAAAACACCTTGCTACAATACAAATACCAAAGTAGATGATAAAACCACAACAAATAACACTATAGACAACAATAGTCTAAAAACGATTTAATATGTCTAAAAATTTTGAACAATTTAATTTAGAAAGCAAACTGTTAAAAAATATACCATACCAAAACCCCACAACTATACAAAAAAGAGTATTGCAAGAGTTTAAAACAAATAAAGATATCATAGCGATATCCAAATCAGGCACAGGCAAAACAGCATCATATATACTGCCTATAGTTGATAAAATCATCAAATCAAAATCAAAACACATATTAAGAGCTTTGATAGTAGTGCCAACCAAAGAGCTTGTAGAGCAAGTATCCGCTATGTTGAGTTTGTATAGCAAAAATTGCGGTATAAGACACAACAAACTTCAAAACAAAAAGAGAGAAGTTGACAATATAGATATAATTATATCTACTCCAAATAGACTAAGTCAGGATATTTTGCAACAAAAGATAGATGTAAGCTCAGTAAATAGTTTAGTCGTAGATGAAGCTGATATGATATTTGGCGATGGGTTTGTAGATGATATGGCAGTGATATTTGATAGATCTTCTAAAAACAAACAAACATTATTGTTGGGAGCTACTATATCACAAAATATCAAATATATTGCAAAATCTTTTTTAAATAACTACAGAACAATCAATGTATCAAACAGATTAAGCTTGATAGGTCATATAAACTATAAGGCATACAAGGTTGACAAAAGGCTAAAGTCCAAACTTTTGATTCATATATTAAGATCTGAAGATTCTCAAGCTTTTGTATTTGTCAACACCAAAGAGGCAGTTCAAAGTGTTGTAGCATATATCAACAACAACAATTTATCAGCAAAACCACTTCACGGAGATATCGATTTTGTAAATAGAGATAAAACTATACGACAATTTAAGCAAAAAGATATTGATATACTAGTATCTACAAATATAGGAAGCAGAGGAGTAGATATCGTAAATATGCCATTGGTTATCAACTTTGAATTGCCAAAAAAGATAGATGATTTTACCCATAGATGTGGCAGAACGGGTAGGGCAGGTCACAATGGTAAAGCTATATCGCTACTTACAACAAACGATTATAAGAGTTTTGACAATATAACTTCCAAACTAAAACTTTCAATCAAAAGAGAAGTGATGGTAGGGTTTGAACTAAAAGATTATCAACCAAAACAAAAAAGTAAAAAAAAGTTACTCACAAAGAAAAAACTAAAAAAACTAAAAGCAATAAAGGCAAAAACATCGACAAATCAAACAAACAAAACAAAACGAAAAAAAATAACAAAAAGGGGATAGATAGATGAATAGATTGAGCAAATTAAGTGTAAAAATAGAAAAAATGACAAAAAGATTAAAATATCTTGAACAGGAAAATGACGAATTAAGAGAAGAGATAGAAGAGATAAAAAGCAGTAGCTATTCTATAGACCAAAAGAGCAAACTGTTGCTTGACAATATCTCAAAAACACTAAAAAGAGATGATGATGAAACATACCAAAATTTTGATTTGGAAACTATAATAAAGAGCAAAAATGAAAAATGAAAATAGAACAATAGATATAAAAATAGACAACATAATCTACAGTCATGATGCAAAGTTTGATGTCGATGGTATATTTGAAAATGAGTTAAGACAGCTTTTGCCAAAAGATAGACCAACCACCGCTAAAGACCTGCTGTCAGCTTATATGCACCAAACACTTGTAGTCATAAGTTATAAAAAAAAGATAGATGAGATTTTAGCAAAACTTGAACATATTTAATAAAAAGTTTGGTTTTACTGTTTTAGAGTTGCTCTTAGTTGTGTCTATATTTGCAATTGTTATGGCATTTGCTATACCTAAATTTCAAGATAGTTTAAACTACACTGATTTAGCCAAAACCAAAGCTGACATATTGCTCATAAGAACAACAATAAAAGAGAACAAAAACAACAAACTACTGACTAATAAAACTGCAAAATATGATGACAAATTAGATGATATTTTTAAAACCCTTGATATAGGCGATGAGTGGAGTATCAAATCAAGTAGTCAGTATGAGCTGAATATTCAAGATAAAACGATAGAGTTTTTATACGACAAAGATAGCGGACAATTTGATTGTTTGCATACAAAACTAGAGTTATGCGAAAAATTAACAAGATAAAATATTTTGAAGTTGTAATACTTAAATCGCCCCTTAAACCACTTACATATCAATCCAAAATAGAGGATATACAAGTTGGGTTTAAAGTAGTAGTGCCTTTAAATAGAAGAAAATCATCTGTCCAAGCCGTAGTTATCAAAGAGGTAGACAAACCAAGCTTTATTTGTAAAGATATAGTATCGCAAACCAAATATTATTTTGATGAAAGGATGATAAAAATAGCAAATTTTATATCAAAATATTATGTGTGTAGTTTGGGTCATGCTTTTGGGTTATTTACTCCATTTGAGTCAAATATGATATATGAAAAAAAGAGTATAGATATAAAGGATAAAACAAAATTAACCAATACACAAAATAGGGCATATGAGTTTATAAACAAACACAACTGTAGCTTGATTTTTGCCGATACAGGTGCTGGTAAAACAGAGATATATATCAAAAAAATTATAGAAACAATAAACAGCGGTTCGCAAGCTATTTTTTTGATACCAGAGATATCATTAACACCACAGATGCAAGAGAGGTTAGAAGCTGTATTTGGCGATATCGTAGCAGTATGGCATAGCAAAATCAGTAAAAAAGTAAAAGAAGATATAGCCACAGATGTTCAAATTGGAAATATAAGAGTAGTAGTAGGTGCAAGATCGGCACTATTTTTGCCATATAAGCACTTGGATTTGATAATTGTAGATGAAGAGCATGATAACTCATACAAATCATCAACTTCACCAAGATACAATGCAAAAGATTTAAGCATATATATATCATCAAACTTTAAAATCAAAACTATCTTAGGAAGTGCTACACCATCTATATCTACATTTTACAAAATACCATACATAAGAATAAAAGAAAAGTTTTATAAAAATAGCAAAAATTATATAACTTTTATAAAACCAAACAATATGTTAGATGAGATAATTATAAACAAAATCAAACAAAATCTTGACACAGGTGCTCAAGTGATAGTTTTCGTACCCACAAGAGCAAACTTTAAGTATCAAGTATGTAGTGATTGTGGCAAAGCGGTTGAGTGTCCTTATTGTTCTGTTAGTATGAGTTTGTATGTTCAAAATAGGGTGATGAGATGTCATTATTGTAGTTTTGCTCAAAGGATACCAGACAGTTGCCCATACTGCAAAACAGGAATAATACAAAACAATATAATAGGCACAGCTGAAGTAGCAAAGATATTAGAAAATGAGTTTAAAGATTATACTATAAAACAGTTTGATAGAGACAAGATAAAAACAAACAAACAGTTAAGACAGATACTCAATGAGTTCAACAATAAAAAAATAGATATAATGATAGGCACATCTATGCTTACTAAAGGGCATGATTATCTAAATATAAACCTCGTAGTGGTTCTTGGACTTGATTCGCTCCTAAATATGGATAGTTTTCAAGCTAGACAACTTGCAATAACTACAGCAATACAAGTAGCAGGTAGGGGAGGCAGAAAAGATAGTGGGCAGGTGATTATCGCTACAAAAAATGTAGAGTTTTTTGATTATTATCTAAATAGTGTTGATTTTGAAAAGTTTTTAAACGACGAGGTGGAGTTTAGAGGAGAGTTGTATCCACCAAAGATTAAAATATCCAAAGCTATATTTGCCCACAAAGATGAACAAAAAGCAAAAGATTTGATGCAAAGAGCAAAACAAAAAGTGCAAGGTTATAAAACTATACAGATAATCAAAGCAGATATGTGTAAGATATTTAAAATATCAAACAAATACAGATATGAATTGGTGATAAGATCTCACAATATAAATGATATGTTAAACTTTTGGCACAATACAGATGAAAGCTTTGTCCATATCGATATGGATTGTAGTATATGAGTGGTGTGACTCTTATCGGTAAAAGTTTGAAAATTACAGTTTTCAATACTAAAGTCAATATAAAGGATAAATATGAGGTATAATCTTGACTACAAATACAATATAGAAAGCTCTTTGCTGTTTTGGATAAATCAATTTATAAGATCAAAAGTAAACTCGCTATCTAACAGACAAGTAAAAGACCAAAAAAAACTAGCAAACTCAATTGCGGTATTAAGAGAAAATTGTGAAGATATAACTCATCTTAAACAGATAGTAAAAGATGTAAGAAACAATGGACTAATCGGCATAAATACCTATTTTTTGCCTCTTGAAAAGCTATATTACCACATAAAAGAAAATTTTAACTTCATATCATTAAAATACATAGATGAAGAGCTTTTGAGCGAATTTTTAGCATCAAGCACTGCTGGGTTGAGTGATGCTACTAAAAAAAACTATCGTATAGCAATTGTTGGTTTCTTTGGTTTTTTGGACAAACAAAACAAAGATGAATATGATAAATCACATATATTTAATATAGAGCTTAAAAATTGGGGTGGCATATCTGGAACAAGTGCAAATAAACTGCCTAGTTATTTAAACGAGCAAGAGATAAAAACTTTTCTAAAGGCTATAGAGACCTATCCTTTTAAAAAACAGTTTCAAGCAAGAAACAAGCTTGTGATTAAAATCATACTATATACTGGCATAAGGGTTACTGAAGCTATCAATATAAATATAAAAGATATCACCCCACAAGATAATTTTTATACTATCAAAATAGTTGGCAAAGGAAACAAACACAGAGTCGTGATGATAAAATCAAATATCATAGAAAAAGATTTGCAACAATGGCTTGATATAAGATATTGTCAAAACGATGCCCTATTTTGCACCAAATCAAACAAAAGATTATCTCAAGCATATATTAGCAGAACTGTTGAGCTTATTTTGCAAAGTTGTGGCATAAAAAAAGATAAAAATGGTGCTCATATGCTAAGGCATTCCTATGCTACTATTTTATATAAAAAAAGACAAGATCTTGTCTTGGTGCAAGAGGCATTGGGTCATGCATCTATCAATACATCTAAGATATACACACACTTTGACAACGAAAAACTAAAATCAGCAGCAGATGTTATGGATGAACTATAAGTTCTATTTGAGATATTTTATAGTGGTACTCCCTACATGATTCGAACATGTGGCCTATGCCTTAGGAGGGCATTGCTCTATCCAGCTGAGCTAAGGAAGCACAATTTTGCTTGATCTATTTTCTTTTTCTAGCTACCCTACCGCCTTTTGGTTGATTTTTGATGATATGCTCCACCTCTTCATATGTTAGTGCTTTGAGTTTAGATTCATCAAGTTTTTTAGGCAGTTTGTAGTTTTTCTTTTTGTGTTTTATATATGCACCATATTTGCCATATAAAAGTGTAGTCTCTTTATCTTTAAAATCTTTGATGATAGCTTTTGCTTTCTCTTCTTTTAAGGCTTTTATCACTTCAATTGCCCTATTTTTTGTGATAGTATATGGGTCATCCTCTTTTATGCTAAAATACTCCTGTTTTATCTGCAAATATGGACCAAATCTACCTACATTTACTTTTATCTCATTGCCATCATCGTCTAGTCCAAGCACTTTTGGTAGCTGTAACAATACCAATGCTTGTTCTAAAGTTATCTTATCTACAGATATATCTTTTGGAATTGATGCAAATTTTGGTTTAATCTCTTTGCCATTTTCATCTTTGTCATCTTTTTTGCCAAGCTGAACATATGGACCAAACCTACCAACACTAGCTGATATTTGTTTGTTTGTTTTTGGGTCGTTGCCTAATAGTTTAGCATCGTTAAACTTAGCTCGTGGTGCATTTTCTTCTTTATCCTCTATAGTTTTTGCAAACTCATGATAAAAGTTTGCTAAGACACTTTGCCATTTGATTTTGCCATCTGCTATTTTGTCAAAACTCTCTTCAACACTTGCTGTAAAACCTGTATCTACAATATCTTTAAAATGTTCCATCAAAAAACTATTTACAACTTCACCTATAGGTGCTGGAGCTAATTTTTTGTCATCTGTTTTTACTACATAATCTCTTGCTTGTATAGTAGATATAGTAGGTGCATAAGTAGATGGGCGACCTATTCCCTCACTTTCAAGCTTTTTGACCAAACTAGCTTCTGTGTATCTGCTTGGTGGTTTTGTAAAGTGTTGAGTATTTTCAATATCTTTACAGGTTAATATCTGTCCTTGTTTGATAACTGGCAAAAAACTCTCTGTATTGTTCTGGTAACTATCTTTATCAAAACTATAAACTTTCATAAAACCATCAAAGATAATTTTATTTCCTTTTGCTTGAAATTGATATTTTTTATCATTTGAAACCTCTATATTGTAAGTCGTATTTGCTACAACTGCTTGACTCATCTGTGTAGCTACAGTTCTTTTCCATATCAAACTATACAATCTATATTGAGATCCATCGAGATAATCCCTTACATCTTTAGGTTTTAAAAACAGATTTACAGGACGAATAGCTTCATGTGCCTCTTGGGCTCCTTTTGATTTGCTCTTATATCTTCGTGGAGTTTTCAAACTATATTTATCGCCAAATGTGTCGTTTATGAGATCTTTTGCCATAGTTGTAGCACTATTTGAAAGGTTTAGACTGTCAGTTCTCATATATGTTATAAGCCCTCCACTATGTCCTGGTATATTTATACTACCCTCATATAGCTTTTGAGCTACAACCATAGTTTGCTTGACTGAAAAACCAAGTTTGCTACTAGCATCTTGTTGCAAAGTTGATGTTGTATATGGTGCAGATGGATTTCTTTTGCTCTCATTTTGCTCAACTTGTGTTAACACAAAATCCCCATTTATACATGCTTGTCTTATATTTGTAGCATCTTTTTCGTTTGTAATTTTGATTGTTTTGTTCTCTATCTTCACAAGCAAAGCTTCAAAATCTGGGTTTGTAAATTTTGCTTTAATTTTCCAAAACTCCTCTTTTTTGAAAGCTCGTATCTCATTTTCTCTATCTACTATAATACGAACCGCCACACTTTGAACCCTGCCAGCACTTAAACCATATCGCACCTTTTTCCATAAAAGTGGTGAAAGTTTATATCCTACTGCCCTATCAAGTATCCTTCTTGCTTGTTGTGCATCTACTAAATTTTGGTCTATCTCTCTTGGGTTTTTGATAGCTTCCAAAACAGCACTCTTGGTTATTTCGTGAAATACTATCCTTTTGATAGGGTTTTTTTCGCATTTTAGTGCTGGTATCAAGTGCCATGCAATAGCCTCACCCTCTCTATCTTCATCGGCAGCAAGGTATATGACAGTATCTTTATCTATCTTTGCTTTTAGTTCTTTTATGATTTTGCTCTTATCTTTGCTGATTTGGTATTTTGGTTTAAACTCATTTTCTGGATCAAAACCTAAGGTTGATTTTGGTAGGTCTCGTACATGTCCCATAGATGCCATTACTAAATAGTCGTTGCTCAAAAACTTTGATATCGTTCTAGCTTTTGCTGGTGATTCTACTATGACTAAATTTTTCATCTATTTGTGACCTTTTTTGCTATTTTATCATAATTGTTTTAAATTTGCCTTTTTTTGTTTATTTTTAAGCTTGTTTTGATACAATTGTTTATGAAAATTGATTTTAAAAAATACAGTTCCATAAAGATAGGTGGCATACACGATATCGTTATGATAGATAAAATTGGTGATTATAAAGATTTTCAAATCATAGGAGATGCGAACAATATTTTAATATCAAACGACCCAAAACCTATGGCAAAACTAACAAACAGATTCAAATATATTGAGCTGGCAAACGACGAACTTGTAGTCGGTGGAGCTACGAGTAGTGGCAAACTTTTTTCATATACAAAAAAAAACAACATAGCTGGATTTGAGTTTATATCTGCCCTACCTGGCTGTATAGCAGGCTTGGTGAAGATGAATGCAGGGTTAAAGTCATATGAGATATTTCAGATTGTCAAACATATCAATATAGATGGCAATATTGTCAAAAAAGATGATATAATACACAACTATCGTTGGACAAATATATCTGGTGTGATTTATGAAGTGGTTTTTGATCTTAAATATGGATTTGACAAAACTGCTGTAGATATCTTTAAGAAGATGAGAGCAAATCAACCATCAACACCAAGTGCTGGTAGTTGCTTTAAAAATCCAACTGGTTTTAGTGCTGGATATCTTATAGAAAATGTTGGCTTAAAAGGGTTTCGTATAGGGGATATGGCTTATAGTGAAATACATGCAAATTTTCTAACAAATTTAGGCGATGGAACTTATGATGATGCTATGAAACTTATAACTATGGCAAAAGAGAAAGTAAAAGATAAGTTTGGTATAGTATTGGAACTTGAGATAATAATAATATAAAGGATAAAAATGACAAAATATGATGCACTTTTTGAAGATGAAGATGATATTTTTGGTGGTACACCACTATCAAAATTTTACGATATAGTTACACAATCGAGCAGCGATGTAGTCAAATCACAGTTTGATTCTACAGCAAAAAAGTTTGCGATGATGGAGATGATGTTAGAAAAATATATAAGTGAAGATGAACTAAATAAAGCTTTAAGCCATGCAAAAATTGACAATTCTGAACAATTAAACCAAAAAGCAAAAAGCTTACTCATAGAGTGGACAGGAGATATAGTCATGAGGCTTGATAGCTAATGTTTGAAAAAGTCAAAAAGTGTATGGATGAGTTTGTATACGAGTGCGGACACAAACAAACTATAAAACTATATAACCATATATCTCAAGGCAAGATGCTAAGAAGCTCTTTGATAATTGAAATTGCAGGTCAAAGTGAAAAAACTATACAGTTGTGTGCGGTTATAGAGATGATACATCTGGCGTCTTTGTTGCATGATGATGTGATAGATGAAGCACCCTTAAGAAGAGGCAAAGAGACTATACATAAGCTTTATGATACAAAAACAGCGATCATGTTAGGCGACCTACTCTACTCTAAAGCATTTTCAAAACTTACATTGATGGACAAAGATATAGCTTTTTGTGTATCAAATGCTGTTACATCATTAAGCATAGGAGAGATGCTTGATATTGAGCTGTCAAACTCTTTTAATACAAATTTGGAAACATATATAGATATGATAGAGAAAAAAACCGCCTCTTTGATAGAGGCTTCAACAAAAAGTGCTAGTATCTTAGCAAATAAAAATCAAACAAACTTTGCTATATATGGCAACTCAATTGGGTTGTGTTTTCAAATAATAGACGATATACTTGATGTTACTCAAGATAGTTCAACTCTTGGTAAACCTTGTTTGTTGGATTTTAAAGAGGGCAAAACCACGATTGTCTATATACTTTTGTATCAAAATTTATCACAAACAGATAAAAATAGATTGAAATCATATTTTAAAAAAGATCTAAATCAAGATCAACAAAATTGGATTAAACAGATGATACACAAGCACGATATCATAAGTAAAACAAAGCAAATATGTAAAAATATAGCAAAAGATGGTTTAGATGCTATAAAAAACGAAGAAAATAAAAAACTTTTTGATATAATAAACAATATCATAGATAGGGAGAAATAGATGAATATAGATAAAGTAATAGCTGGATTTTTTATAATCTTGGCGATGACGGTAAATTTTGGATTTTTTTATGGAGATATCACAGCAGTAGAACTTCATAGCAAATACGAGCTGTTTGCTGCTATTGTAGTTAATATCATAGCAACTTTGCTAAAGTTGGGTGATAGGACACAAATGGGCTCAGTGCTTCTTGCTACATCGCTTGTAGCTGTGATACAGTTGGTTATAGCGGCATCTGTATGGACTATCTTTGGATATGAAGATATAAGCACTGAAGTGTTTGCTATCGTGATAGCTTTAAGTGGTGGTGCACTTCTTGCAAATATAACTTCAGTTGTATTGTATGTAAGTGAAACAGTAAAATCAAAACGATAAAATATGAACGATAGTGCTCTGTGGCTAGTGCTCAACAAGATGAAAGTGCCATTTTTGGCAATCATACTTTCATATACAGTATCAATTATTGGATTGTTGTTAATAAGCGGTATTGACAACAATGGCAATGCTCACCATATGAGCATATTTGATGCTTTTTATTTTGTCACATATACGGCATCTACTATTGGTTTTGGTGAGTATCCTTTTGAGTTTACTTATCAACAGCGATTGTGGGTGAGTGCTATGATATATATATCGGTTGTGTCGTGGTTTTATGCTATAGGTACACTTATAAGTTTGCTTCAAGATAAGCTTTTTATATCCCAAATCAAACAATACAGATTTAAAAAGCAAGTCAACAAACTACGAGAAAAATTTATAATAGTATTAGGATACAACTATGTCACAAGCGAGATAATCAAAATCATAAATCAAACAGACTATAGAGTAGTTGTAGTAGAAAATGACAAAAATAAGGTGGACAATCTAATACTTGAAAATTTTACCCCACATGTTCCAGTATTAAGAGCAAACACATATGACTCACAAACTTTAGAATTAGCTGGTGTCAAATCAATGTTTTGTAAAGCACTTGTAACTTTGTATAAAAATGATGAACTCAATCTAAGGATTGCAGTAACTACAAAAATGCTAAATCCAAATATAAAAATAGCAGCAAAATCAACGACAAAAAACCATACAGAAAATCTAAAAGACCTTGATGTAGAAGTGGTAGAAAATCCTTTTAAAATCATAGCTTCACAAATAAACCTAGCACTTAATGCACCAAATATTTTAAAATTGGAAAGATGGATATATCAAATAGGCAAACTAAATGACAAATTGCCAATACTTCCAGTAGGTAGGTATATAGTATGTGGTTATGGTAGATTTGGGCAAGAGATATACAAAGTATTCAAAGCAAACAATGTTGATGCAGTATTTATAGAGATACAAGAGCCAAAAAGAAAAAAAGATATAGATATAATATACGGAAATAGCGACGATAAACATATCTTAACAAATGCTGGTATAGATAGAAGTGTAGCTATAATAGCTGGCACACAAAACGATACTGTAAATATATCTATCTTAAGAACTGCAAAAAAATTAAATAGCAACATAATTACTATCGCAAGAGAAAACCATATTGAGGATTTTTCAATTTTTAACAATGCAAATATAGATGTGATATTTATGCCTTCAAAGATATTGATAAACAAAACCACAAATGCCCTAATCAAACCATCTGCTGATAAATTTATCAAATATATTAGAACCAAAGATGAATCATGGGGTCAAAATCTGGTAAAACAACTCATAAAACTTATAGGAGAGGACCCTATTTTATATCTACTTCATCTTAGCGAAAAACACTCACCTGCAGTGGTTGAGGAGTTAAAAACTTCTAAACTAAAACTATCAATATTTAAAACATCACTATCTAACTATAAACTTGACAACAGTGTAATGGCTTTGATGATATACAATACAAAAAATCAAAAAGAGATAATCCTACCAAGCTGGGATGTAGATATAGAACCAAACGACAAAATACTTTTTGCAAGTGATCAATATAGTGTAGATGAGATAGAGTTAATAGCAAACAACATCTTTGAGTTGCATTATGCAATCAATGGCGAAGAGAAAAGGCATCTTTTCTTTAAGTAAGGCAAACAGGTTTAGGCATCTTTAGATATATAAAAGTTGTGCTTAAAACCTTAGTTGAACTCTATCGTAGTCATAAACATCTTTATAAAAATATAGCAAACCATCATCACCTACATATGCTGTAAGATAGTTTATATAGATTTTTAGTTTATCTTTAAAGCTAAAATGTCTATTTTTTTTACTTTTGATATGATTTTTGATATTTTTATTTGTATATCTGCTGTCATCTTTATTTAATTCAGTTAAAAGATCAAATGGTTTATGAACTCTAATACAGCCAGAACTATATGCCCTATTTGTCTTTTTAAATAAGCTTTTGTGGTTTGTGTCGTGTAGATATACAGCATATCTATTTGGGAAAAGGAATTTTACTAAACCCAATGCATTTTTCTTGCCTGGTTCTTGTCTGAACCTGTAAGGTATATTGCTATCTTCATCATACTCAAACCAATTTACATCAGTGACAGATACTTTTTTGCCTCTTTTGTTTGTAATTTTTATATTGTTTCTTGCTATATATGTAGAATCATCCATAATATGTCTTAAGATATCTTTTTGCACCAGTGATTTTGGCACTCTCCAGTATGGATTTATCACAAAAGATGACAATCTGTCAGTAAATATAGGAGAAGGCCTCTCTTTTTTACCTACAACTATTTTTGTGCTGTATATTGATTTGTGATTTTCGACAATATTTAGTCTAAAACTTGGGATATTTATCTCAATATATTTTTTTGGAAATATGTGGGTTAACCATCTGTGTCTTTCTAAATTTAGTTTGATAATATCTATTTTTTTATTTATAGATATATTCATCTTTGATATAGTGCTACTACCAATTCTGCCATCTGGTTCAAGTCCATGTCGTTTTTGAAATCTCTTGACAGCTACGAGCAATGCTTTGTTATATAGGTTGTCGTCGTTTGTCATAACAAAACCATCGGTCAAAGACAATCTTTTTTTGATCTTTGATATGCGATAATCTTTAGTTTTATACTTTATCGTTTTGCCATATTTTATCTTCTGCCAACCGCCTAGTTTTTTGATTTGTTGGTAAAGTTTGAGTTGTTTTTTCAATCTTTTGTATTGAATATATTGTGGTTCAAGGTTTTTCAAGCTTGAAATCAATTTGTTGTTTTTAAGAGCATTTAAAAGATAGTTGGCTATATTAAGCTTCTCTTTGCTATAATCCCATTCAAACTTCTCTCTATCGTTTTTCAGCCACCTTTTCATCCTATAAAATTTGGTTTTGCCATAATATATATTGTTGATCTCTTTTAATACAGCATTTGTAAGTTGAATATCTATATTGTCATGAGATTTTGTATAGAGTTTGTCGCTATTTACGATATCTATAGAGTTGTTTATGATACTTTTTTTGATATAGTTGTATTTTGGATTGTTTTTTATAAGCTCCAATGCATCTACAAAGTTTGCATTAAAATTGCCATATTTATCAAACCACAAAAGCCCATGAGAGTGTGTGCAGTTTTTTCTATATATTTTAATAAGCAGTTTTTTTTGGCTTAATTTATCAAAAATTTTATAGTTGTTTAGTATAATATTGGTGCATATGCTTGAGTGTATTGATTTTCTATTATCTTTAAAAAAGAGTTTAGCATCTGCAAAGAGAAAACTAGACAACAATAAAAAAAGAGATAATTTTTTTATCATATATTTATATAACTTTCATCGAGTTTTAGCTTCTCATTGTCCATCACTGTGATCTTTTTCTCTAAAATATCTTTTGCTATCTTTTTTGCTTGTTTTAGGCTGTGAAGCTTGTAACTACCGCACTGATATATATTTAACTCTGGTATATCTTTTTTACTTTTGACCTTTATCACATCTTTCATAGATTTTTCCCATGCGGTTATGATGTTTTGATCGCTTGTTTTGCCTATCATACTCATATAAAACCCAGTTTTGCAACCCATAGGGCTACAATCAATTATCTGGATATGATCATTTTCAAGATAATCTCTTAAAAATCCAGCAAATAGATGCTCCATCGTATGTATGCCTTTTGTGCTCATTTTAGTTTTGTTTGGTTTGCAAAATCTCATATCATATACGGTTATATCGTCACCTTTTGGAGTTTTGATATTTTTTGCCACTCTTAAAGCAGGAGCTGGCATATCTATATGGTTTACACAAAAACTATCAAGAAGTGGCATATTGAACCTTTAATTTTTTATAATTATACTATATTTAACTTAATTTTGGTATAATAAGTAATGAAAAAAATAAAATATAAAAACTCTCTTGAAGCTTTAGAGTTTGTATCGCTTGGAATATCAATGGTTGTAGCTATATTAGTAGGTATTGCTTTGGGTATATTTCTTAAAAACTTGACAGGAGTTTCTTGGTTGTTGTGGATTGGTGTGGCTATTGGTATATTGGCAGCTTTGTTAAATATCAAAAAAGCCTACGACAAAGCACAAAAACAGTTCAAAGAGCTAGAAGATGACCCACGATATAGCCACAGAGCAAAATATGGAGATATGAAAATAGATGATTAGAATTATATTGTTTGTTGATTTTGTAGCGATATTGATACTGTTTCTTTATTTTGACAAAATCTATATCTTAAATACACAAGTGGCATTTGGTAGTTTGTGTTTGGTGGTTTTTGCTTCATATAAAAGTTATAAAAACAATATCAACAACCAAATAAAAACAAACAATACAAATATGCCAGATAAAATTGACAAGATAGATGACCCATATGACCTATATAGCAACACAAATATAGAGATAAAAAAACCAAAACAAAACAATATAAAAAACCTATCAAATAGTATCACGGCATTTGCTTCTATATACAGAATCTTATCTTATATGGTGCTTATTTTTGGATTTTATTTGTTAAATACCAACCATATCTTAAATCCAATAGCCTATCTTATAGGATTGTCAATCTTGCCATTTGGTATATTGACATATATGGCAACAAATATAACAAAAAGGAAAATAATATGAAATACCCAAATTTTTTTGATGATATAGAGAGCATCAAACTGCAAGATGACTTAGCTGATTTTTTATCTTCTACTGAAGATGGTTTGATTGAGTTTAATTATATTGATGTAGTGAAACTCGCAGGTCATAGCTGTCCTACAGTAGCAGGAGCATATCTTATGGCACTTGAGGGTCTAAAGATACTTTACAAAAACGGCAGTTTGCCAAAAAGAGGTGAGATAAAAGTCATATTTAGTAAAAATAGTTTAGATGATACTACAGGAGTAGTAGCAAATGTGTTTACTCAAATCACAGGAGCAACTGAAACATATGGATTTAAAGGGATTCAAAACAGATTTGCTCGGCACTCTCTTATGAGTTTTGGTCAAGATATCAAAAGTGATATTAGGTTGCAAAGAGTAGACAATGGAAATTTTGTCGATATATATTATAATCCATCAGTGATATTTGTAGAGGATGAACAAAAAGAACTGATGCCAAAAATGATCAAAAATATTGCCAGCAAAGATGAAAAAGAAAGGTTTGGACAGTTGTGGCAAGACAGAGTGCACAATATATTCAAACATAGACATAAAGTGATAAAAATTGACCAATGAAAAATATATTCACGAGTTTCAAACTTTAAAAAATTTTTTTGAAAAATATTGCAATGATAAGCACAAAAATCAAAAAAAAATAACTAAAACTCTAAGATACAATGAGATAAACCACAAACTTGAACTTCTGTTGTGTGATGATTGTTATGAGCTTATAGATTATAGTTTAGATAGATTAAATGAGTGTCCACATGAGATAAAACCACGATGCAGAACATGCCCAAAACCATGTTATGAACCAGTTATGTGGAAAAAAGTAGCAAAACTTATGAGATATAGTGGCATAAGGTTGGGACTTACAAAAATAAAAAATAGGATTTTAGGAGCAAAATGAATTTTAAAGATTTTAAACACATAGTATTAAACACAAGATGTACAAGACGATTTAAAAGTGACATAAAGATAGACAAGAGTGAATTAGAAGAGTTAGTAGATGTTGCAAGGCAAGTTTCAAGTGCAAAAAATTTACAACCACTTAGATATATAATCATAACAGATGAGTCTATCAAGCACAAAGTTTACAAACCACTTGTATGGGCATCAAACTTGCCAAACTGGTCTCAAAAAGATAGTGAGAAACCATCTGCTTATATACTAGTATTGAACGATAGCTCTATAGATGGTTTTAGTGAAGTTGATAGCGGTATAGCTATGCAGACTATTGTGTTAGGTGCAAAAACAAAAGGAATAAGCAGTTGCATCATGGCAAGTATTGACAAAGAGGAGTATCAAAAGATATTTAAGCTTAAAAAAGATATAAAACCAATCTTTATCATAGCTTTAGGTATAGCAGATGAAACAGTTAAACTAAAAGATGTTAAAAACAATATCACAAACTATTATAGAGATAAAAACGATAATCATATAGTGCCAAAAAGAGTATTTAAAGATATAGTTTTAAGTGAAAAACCTTTAGAAAAAGAGAATATATGAAACTCGCTGTATTTGATTTTGATTCTACACTTATGGATGGTGAGACTATAGATATCTTGGCTTTTGCATATGGTGTAGGAGATGAGATAAAAACTATCACCGATAAAGCTATGGCAGGAGAGATTGATTTTTATGAAAGTCTTAAAAAAAGGGTATCTCTCTTAAGAGGTATGCCATATAAAGAGGTTCAAAATATTTGTAAAAATTTGCCATATATAGATGGAGCAAAAGAGACTATAAAGAGTCTTCAAACTGCTGGTTATACAGTAGTTTGTCTCTCTGGTGGTTTTAGAGTTGCTACAAAATATGCAAAAAATATTTTGGGATTTGATGCTGAATTTTCAAATATACTTCATCAAAAAGATGGATATCTTACTGGGCAAGTAGGTGGAGAGATGATGTTTGAGTTTAGTAAAGGCGATATGATAAATAGATTGCAAACACTTTTAAAAATAGATATAGAAGATACGATAACTATAGGCGATGGAGCAAATGATATTAGTATGTTTGATTACTCCTCTAAAAAAGTTGCATTTTGCGCAAAACCAGCTTTGCAAAAAAAAGCAAATATAATCATAAAGAAAAAAAATCTAACAGAGATTTTAAAATATATATAGGAGCAATATGCAAACAATACAAAGCTTAAGAGGTATGAACGATATAAAAGAGCAAGATGGTGTGTTGTTTTTATATTTTATAGAAAACTGCAGTTTGATAGCAAAACGATATGGGTTTGATTTTATATCTACACCAATTTTAGAACAAACCTCCTTATTTGTCAGGTCTGTTGGCAATAGTAGTGATATAGTAACTAAAGAGATGTATAGATTTACAGATAAAGGGGAAAATGATGTATGCCTAAGACCAGAAGGCACTGCATCTGTGGTTCGTAGCTTTATAGAGAAAAAGCTTGACAAAGCAGGTGGAGTTCATAGATTTTACTATTTTGGTCCTTTGTTTCGTTATGAAAGACCTCAAAAAGGCAGATTGAGACAGTTTCATCAATTTGGTTGTGAGACAATTGGCGAGAGTAGTTATATGGAAGAGTTAAATATGATAGATATGCTTACAAAGATATTTCAATTTTTTAAAATAACTTTTAAACTACATATCAATTCACTCGGATGTCAAGAGTGTATGCCATCGTTTAAAAGAGATCTTGTCAAAACACTACACACTATCAAGCTATGTGATGATTGTGTCAAACGAGCAATTACAAACCCTATAAGAGTATTTGACTGCAAAAATAAAGATTGTCAAAACAAACTTAAAAATATAGCCAAAATCACAGATAGTTTATGTGAAGTTTGTCAAAAAGATTTTGATAGTTTAACTAATATGCTCGATAACTTAGATATACCATACACTATAGACAAAAATTTAGTTCGTGGGTTGGATTATTATACTAAAACTGCTTTTGAGTTTATTAGTGCAGATATAGGCTCACAAGATGCAATCGCAGGAGGCGGTAGATACGACAAGCTTGTATCACAACTTGGTGGAAAAGACAGAAGTGGAGTTGGGTTTGCTATAGGCATAGAAAGACTAATGCCTCTTATCAAGATAGATAAGCAAAAAAAGGATATGTGGTATATAGCTACAACTACCGATGAAGCTATACAGATGCTTGGAAAAATTGTATCATCAAAAAGAAAATCCACTTGTGTTTTGACTGATTATAAAAAACGAAGCTGGACAAAACATATCTCAAATGCCACAAAAAAAGGTGCCACACATTTAGCTATAATAGGTCAAGATGAGTTTCAAGATGGAACGATATGGACAAAAAATCTTATCACAAAAGATGAAAAAATAGTTACGATAAAAGAGTTTAAGGAGTTAAATTGACTAGCGATATATCACTATGGCAAAAAATCAAAGAGGATTTTGGTTTGCCAAAGAAAAACGACCCAGCACTAAACTCAAATTTTGAAGTTTTTTTTAACTATCCTGGAGTTTGGGCAATATTTTACTATAGGATTGCAAATATCTTATACAAAAAAAACTTTACAAAATTAGCAAGATTTATAAGTGGAATTAGCCAAATATTTACAAATATCGATATACATCCCGGTTGTAACATAGGCAGAAGAGTATTTATAGACCATGGCTTTGGTGTGGTTATTGGCCAAACATCAGTGATACACGATGATGTGCTTATATATCAAGGAGTTACTTTAGGTGGTGTGAGTTTAAGTCATGGCAAAAGACACCCTACTATCCAAAGCTTTACTACAATAGGAGCTGGTGCAAAAATATTAGGAAATATAACAGTAGGTAAACATGCCAAAATAGGAGCAAATTCGGTAGTAGTAGGTGATGTCAAAGCAAACTGCACTGCTATTGGAGTGCCTGCAAAAGTTGTAAGAGAAAAACGAAGCAGTAAAAAAGATGAAATATCGCTTGACCACCATATCCTTCCAGATGTATCCAAAGAGATGTTTACATACCTTATCAAAAGAGTAGCGATATTAGAACATGCTATAAAAGAGCAAGAGAACATAGATGTATCCAAAGAAGACAAAGAGCTTGAACATATCTACAAAAAGTTTCTATCTGTTATGAAACAATGACAAAAAGCTACCATGAACTTATAATCAAATACTCAAAAGATATCAAACATATCACAAATATCCCGCAAAAAGAGATTGAGATATTTTTGTGTAATATTTTAAATATAAACAGAGTTGCTCTACACAAAGATATAAACAGCCCATGTAGTTGCGAAGATCAACTTAAAATTTTTGTAGATAAAAGAGCTACTGGATATCCTCTTGAGTATATTATCAACTGTGTTGAGTTTTATGGCGAAAAATTTTTTGTAGATGATAGAGTATTGATAGCTCGTCCTGAAACTGAGCTATTGGTAAAGCAGTGCTTAAAGATATTAAAAAGCATTAAAAATCCAAAACTTCTTGAGATAGGATGTGGAAGTGGAGTGATATCTATAATTTTATCAAAATATATTAAAGATATAGAGATAACTGCTACAGATATATCTTCAAGTGCCATAGAGGTATCAAAGATAAATGCTAAAAAACACAATATCAAAAATATATCTTTTGTCCAAAGTGATCTACTAAGTGATATAAAGAGAAAAGATTTTGATATAATAGTATCAAATCCGCCCTATATACAAGATGATATCAAACTTGACAAACCAGTAACATATGAGCCAAATATCGCTTTGTATGGCGGTAAAAATGGTGACGAGATGTTAAAAAAGATTGTAAAGATATTTTATCAGACAGATGCTGTATGGTTAGTTTGTGAGATAGGATATGACCAAAAAGAGAGCTTAAGTAGATACTTTAAGCAGTTTTCAATAAAATGTATTGAATTTTATAAAGATTATGCCCAACTTGACAGGGGATTTGTATTGGAGAAAAGATGATAAATGATATGTTAGCACAACAAAAAAGATTAAATGATGAGACAAATGGTTTAAACTGGGAGTTGGGCTTAACAAAGTTTGACAAGGAGATAAATTGGGCTCGCTGTATCTATATGGAGACAGCAGAACTTATAGATTCGACCCCTTGGAAACATTGGAAAAATATAGATCACAATAGTGACTTAGAAAATATCAAACTAGAGCTTGTAGATATTTGGCATTTTATATTAAGTTTGCTTCTTCAAGAAAAAAGCATAAAGCAGATTATCAAAATTGTTGATGATTATACAGTGTATATCATAGATAAAAAGTTTCAATGGAAAGAGGCTGTAGAAAAATCAGAAAAACTGATGATGCTTGCTCTTAAAATCTCACAAAACAACAAAACTAACACAAAAGAGTTGAAAAAACTTATCAATATGTTTTTCAAACTTTGTTCTATATGTGAGCTTAATTTTGTGATGTTGTATAAGTTATACCTATCTAAAAACTGTTTAAACAAATTTAGACAAGACCATGGATATAAAGATGGCACATATATCAAAACTTGGAATGGACAAGAGGACAATGAACATATGATGAAACTACTTTTAGAAAAAGATAATATAAGTTTTGATCAACTATATGAACAACTTGAGATTCTCTATAAAAATTGCACTATTGGACAATAGATATAGTATCAAAATTTTATAAAACTTTATTAGTTTTTTAAAGCACCTATATACTCATAACCTTTGGTTCTTTTGCTTTTACAAAGCAAACTGCTCTACAAACTTATCGCTTATATCTATCAAACCCCTACTTCTTAAATCTTTTAAGATATCTTTGTTGCATTCTACATCACCAGGCCACTCTCTTTTAAATCGGTCTATGTAAGTTTTGTTTGTAGCATCGATATATACTACATCGTTTTGAATATATATATCTCTTGAGGCATCTATATTGTTTACCACTCGCCACAATATCATATAGCTATAATCCAAATTGTTATTCAAATCATCGATTATCACAACTATTTTTAGATATTTGTTCAGCTCATCTATCTTTTGTATAGTTTTTTTAGCTATCTTTTGCTTATTGATTTTGATGACTGTTATGGGGTTTGCGGTGTTTGTAAAATATTGTTTCATATCTTTTATAGTATCATCAAGGCTTGATAGTTTTTCAAATAAACTTTTGTCATCTAATGTTTCAAATTTGTTTTTAGTTTTTGCTACAGTACAATCAACACCCAATTTGCCTCCTGTTGCAAACTCGTCGCTTGAGTGATCAAGTGCATCTAAAACACCGCTTGATATAAGCATATTGTTTATATCAAACCTATCTAAACACCACGATGTTATAGCATTGCTATCTTCCAAATCTGGCGCAAAACTATCTACAAATATAGCATGTTTGACAAAACTCATCTGCCCTACTCCCCAAAATGCATGCATCATCTGTTTGCTGTGGCTTGGATATTTTGGGTTTAATTTGACTAAAATAAGATTGTGAAACACTCCGTTTTCAGGCATATGATAATCAATCATATCAGGTGCGGTAGTTTGAAGCAAAGGCAAAAAAATTCGTGATGTAGCATAACCCATATATTTGTCTTCTAATGGTGGTTTGCCTACTACAGTTGCTGTATAAGTAGGATTTCTCCTATGAGTAATAGCTGTCACATCAAGTACTGGGTATGGTTCTTTTAGAGTATAATAGCCAGTATGATCACCAAATGGACCCTCTATTTTCATCTTTGAACAATCTACAAAACCCTCTATGACAAAATCCACATCAAAAGGTATAAATATATCATTAGTGATACTTTTAACAAGCTTGGCATTCTCTTTTTTGATAAAACCATACAACAACAACTCAAATATACCTATAGGCAAAGGTGCTTGAGCACACCAAACATACAAAGGATCGCCTCCTATAGCTATAGATACAGGCATAGGTTTGTTTGCTTTTTTGTATTGGTGGAAAAAATGGTTGCTATCTTTGTGTATTTGCCAGTGAACTCCTACTGTTTTGTCATCATATATTTGCAATCGATACAAACCAACATTTGAGATATCGCCATCTAATGATCTAGTATATACTTGCCCTGTAGTTATAAATGGACCGCCATCACCGCTCCAGGTTGTAAGCACAGGTATATCATATAGATTTATATCGTCTGATAGTTTTATAACCTCTTGACAAACACCTTTTGAGTTTAGTTTTTTTGGTGTGAGGTATTTAAGATTGAAGATTTTTTTGCCAAACTTTAGTTTATCTAAAAATCCAGATGGTGGTTTTAGTTTTAGCAAACTGCTTATCTCGTTTGATATGCTATCTATATCGCCTATAAGCAAACGAACTGCTTCAAACGAACAAAATATATTCATCAGTACAGGAGTATCAAACTTTTTGCCAGATCTCTTGTCTATAGGCTTAGTAAATAGCAAAGCTTTGCTATTTTGTTTTTTGACCTCCACATAAGCTATATGCGGTATCTCAAGATATATATCAAGAGGTTCGTTTATCACTCTTAAAAGATTGTTTTGCGATAAAAGTTCTATAAGTTTATTTGAGTTCATTTTTCTCCTTTTTTATATAAAATATCCTATAAACCATAGGTAGATAATACAAATTTAACACCGTAGCAAAAAGCAAACCAAAGCCTAATGATACTGCCATAGGTTGTAGTATGAGTGCTTGACCAGAAGCAAAAAATATCAAAGTGCTAAGACCTAGTATTGTTGTAAGTGAGGTTAAAAGTATAGGACGAAGTCGTAGCATAGCTTGAGTTTTTAGTTGCTCTATAGTTGTAGCTTTTTGGATAAAATCCATCATAATAATACCATCGTTTACAATCACACCTGCTAACCCAATAACCCCTATGATACCAGGCATAGTAAGGTTAAGTCCAGTTACCATATGACCTATAAGCACTCCTACAATTGACAATGGTATGGTGCTTAATATCAAAAAAGACTTCAAAAGCGAATCAAACATCCACACAAGTGACAAAAATATCAAAAACAAAGAGAAAACAAAAGCCAATGCCATCTCTTTTTTCACTTTTGCATTCTCTTTCTCTTCCCCTTTTATCTCTATGTTTATATCATTTTTGTATTTTTGTAAAGTCGGCTGAAGTTTTGCATATACATCAGCACTTGTTGTGTCGTTTATAGATGCTGTGATAGTTAAAATCTCTTTGCTGTCTACTTTATTTATTTGGCTTTTGCTTAAAACTTCTTCAAAAGTGGTTATATCTTTCAAAGCTACTTTGTAGTTTGTGTTTGGCACTACAACTTCAAGATTGCTTAAAGATTGTTTTTTATCTTTAGTAGTTGATAGTAGCACAACTTTAACTATCCCATCGCTACTAAACATTTTAGCATATCCAGCTTCGAGATATAGTGGTTTGATAGCTGATATCAAACTAGTTTCTGTAAATCCCAACCTTTGGCCGTAGGCATTTAGTTTTAGTTTTAAATCAAGATTGCCAGATATGATATCATCTTCTACATTTACAACTCCATCTATGCTTGATAGTTTTGTTTTGATATCCTCTAATATCTTCTTTAGTCTCTTTTTGTTTGGACTATTTAAGGCTAACTCTATATCGTTTTTGACTATACCAGCTCCTGGGACAAATATCTTAAATGCTACAAAATCTTTTTTCATAGGTAGCAAACTTTTTTGCATAAGGGCATTTAAATCTTTTGCTTTGATATCTCTTGTCATATCTGTATCGTCGTATTTTGGACTTAGTATAGGGTTGATATACCTATCAAAAAAGTTTTTTGGAGTTGCTTCTTTTAGGTTTACAAATATATGAAAATAAAACTCTTCAAACTGGGCTTGTGATTTGCCATCAAGTTTCATACCAATTATCGTGCTTATTGAGCTAATATCGTCGCCTATGGGAAACTCTTTTATAATTTTTTGCTCTATTTTAGCTACTTTTTCTTCTGTTTGTTTAAGACTGTTGCCAACTTCAACAGAACCTGTAATATATATTTGTGTGGAATCAAACTCAGGCATAAAAGTAAATTTGCTTATGGTTAAAAGCCAAGCACTCAAAAGCAAAACGACAGCTACTAATATTGACAATGATTTGTACTTGTATTTTAAAGCAAAAGTTAAAAGAACCTCATAAAGGTTTTTGTTGAACCTCCAAAAGCTCTCTGAGCTTTTCTTCTCTTTATTTATCTTAAGTATATGATTTGCATGAAGTGGCAAAAAGAAAAATGCCTCTATAAGTGAGCTTAGTATAAGCACTGATATCATAATAGGAAGTATCCTCATAAACACACCAGTTTCGCCACTTAAAAGAAGTATCGGCAAAAAGGCAAATATAGTAGTAGCCGTAGCAGTTAGAACCGCTGGATAGATCTGCATAGCCCCATCTATGGCAGCGGTTAGTTTATCTTTGCCCATCTCCATATGTCTGTAAATATTTTCAGCTACTACTATAGCTTCATCTACTAACATACCAAGAGCCAACAAAGCACCCAAAAGTGAGAGCATATTTAGACTATAACCTAACTGTTGGGCAGCAATAAGACCTATCATAAAACTCGTAGGTATACCAATAGCTACTACAAATGCTATGCGAAAATTTATAAAAAATAGCAAAGCAATAGTTAACAATATGATCCCAAAAATTATATTTGATACTACCGTATTTAGACGATTTTTTATCCATACAGATGTGTCTGTATAGGTGTCTAACGACACATCGGGGTAGTTTTTTTGTTGAGTTTTCAAGATATCTTTTATCTGCTTGACTAACTTTATGCTATCGCCATTTAATCCTTTGTTTATACCTATAGAAAGATTGTTTGTGCCATTAAACCTTGATGTGATAGCTACATCTTCATAACTATAGCTAATATCACAAATATCTTTTAAGTATATAGTTTTGCCTGATATTTTTATCAAACTGTTGTTTAGTTTGTCTATATCTTGTGTGCCATTTTCACTGCTTAAGTAGTAGTGTCTGGTTTTATCTTTTATGACACCTACAGGCAATATAGAGCTAATTTGAGATATGGCAGATACAACTTGAGAATATGTTAAACCATAAGCATCTATCTTATGGGTGTTTAGTTTTATATATATATGCTTATCGCTATCTTCCCATATTTTTATATCACTCAAATCACCAAGTTTTGTGATTTGGTTTTTTAGTTTTTTAGCTATCTTAAGCAGTCTCTCTTTGGATTGTTTGCCAGTGATTGCTACAGTGATAAGTGGAAATGAGTATACTATCTCTTTGACTATTGGCTCTTCCATATCTACTGGTAAATTTATTTTTGTTTTGCTTATGATATCTTTGATATCATCTACTACATCTGCTGTTTTAGCCCCACTTTTTAGGTCTGCTTTTATGTGAAAATAACCAGTTTTGATAGTAGTCGTGATAGTATCTATATCGTCATGACTTAGTAGTTCCTCTTCTATATCTACAACTGCCAATTTATCAAGCACCGCACTACTTGTGCCAATATAACCACCAGTTATAGAGATAGCATCAAGTTTAGATGGTGGAAAAATCTCTTTTGGTATGTTGATATATGAGTATATTGAAGTTGCAAATATAAGCAAAAGTAACATATGGTTTAGTATAGGTTTTTTAAGACTAAAGTTTATAATATATTTTATCATTTATCTCCAGATATTTTTCACTTTGTTACTGTCAAATTTTGATATACTCTTTTTTAAATATATTTTAATTTTCATCGCAAGTTGCTAAATTATATCTAATTTGTGCTTAAATTATATATCTGCTGATCTACTTCATATTTATACATAGTTGGGAGCATCATTTGCAAACAATATCAGCTCTCCTGCTTGGGTTTTCTTTGCTAATATATCTACAAGCTTGGTTTTGTCTCTCAATATCAGTAGTTTGTTTTTGTTGATGATCTCTTTAAATACTGTTTCATTTAAGCTGCTTGTTAGTATCACTTGGTCAAATACCGCCTCTATAGCATGGCATAGTTTTTCATTTGTTTGTTTGGTGGATTCTACTAGACCACATGTGACTATAGTTTTTTTGCCATCAAAGCCACTACTTAAGTTTATAGCTTCGAGCATACCGTCTATGTTGCCGTTGAAACTATCGTCTAATATAGTTTTGCCATTTGCCTCTATGAGCTGCAACCTGTGTGGAACTTGTTTTAAACTCATAAAACTTTTTTGAATTTGCTCTATAGTAAAGCCTAGTTTCAAACTCATCAAAGATACAGCATATAAGTTTGTGGCATTGAATTTGCCTAAAAGTGGTGCAGTTAATTTTATATTTTTGTTTTGATATACAAAGTTAAACTCCAATTTCTCTTTTATGCTACAACTTATATTTTCATCTTTTATAAAAAAGTTCTCTATATTTTCATAGTCCAATAGATGCAAACTTTTATGCACTACACCATAAACCAATCGCTCACTTTGCAAGGCTTCCTTTTTGGTGTGGATTATGTTGTCTATCGTTTTAAAATACTCTATATGAGCAGGCCCTATTTGACCTATGATGACATATTGAGGATTTAACAGTTTTGCAATCTTTGATATATCACCCTTTTGTCGCGCACCCGCTTCAACTATATAAAACTCTGTTTGGTTGTCTATATTTTCATTGATATCTTTGATGATACCACCTATAGTATTGACACTTCGTGGAGTCATATGTGTTTGATATTTTGTTGATATGGTACTATAAAGATAATTTTTGATAGATGTCTTGCCATATGATGCAGTGATTAGCACTATTTTTAGATTTTTGATCGTTTCTAATTTGTGTTTAGCTTGATGTTTAAACTTGAGCATAATGATATATTCTACTAAGTTTGATAGCAAAACAACAGCCATAAGCGGTAAAACAACAGGATAAAAGCTACAACTACTTGATAGAAAACAAAGAGTATAAACTATAGCAAATAGCAAAACAAATATAGCAAAAAATCTTTTGACTCTGTGAGTAAAAATAACTTTTTTATCAAGCTTATAGTTCCACCATATCAAAAGTGGTAAATATATAAGATATAAAAATATAGCAAAATAGATATCTGCTATAAAATAATAAACAACAATAGGAATAAGAAAATAGAGTATATGCCATAGCTTTTTACTATGTCGTATCACTACTCGAGTTAAGCTATAATTAAACCATTGTAAGTTGGTTATGAGATAAAAACTAAGCAAAAGTGACAAAACAGATGAGTTTAATATATTTAACAGATTCATATCTTTACTTCTTTGTTGTTTTTGATGATTTTTTTGAGTTTTTTAAACTGTTTGTTCAGTGTGAGCTGTTTTGCTATTTTTATGTTGTTTTTTTGATATATCTTTAATTCGCCTTTACTCTCAAGCAACATATCCACACGAAAACCAATGCTACTATCTATACTACTATTCATGATAGAAAAACTATCAAGAAGTTCAGATGCACTGTTTGTTTGTGGCAAAAAAACTACATTTTTATAACTCATAGCTTTTAAAACACTATAGCTTAAAAGTTTGTTTGATGTAGGCAAAATAAAAATATCGCTTATATTATACATATCCTCTTGTATTAGTATCACTTTTTTTGACAAGCCCATCTCTTGTAACAAGCTAACAGTAGGTTTAAGCTGTAGTTTATCTCCGCTTATTATAGCTACAAAATTTTTATTTTTGAGATTTTTGATTATATTTAGAAAACTACTGACTCCTGTTGTTTTGAACTCTTTTGCTGTAAAATACAATATAGTTGTCTTTTTGTTTAAATTTCTTGATTTTAAAAAATCTTTTTTATCTTGTTTGTTTATTTTAGGTATATCCACTACTGGATATATCACAAAGATCTGATTGTCGTTTATCTTGATTTTTGGATTGTTTGATACTATATCTTTCGTTTTTTTTGAGCTTACTATCAATATGTTGGTGATATTTATGAGTTTGATATCTTGTTTGTTTACAGCTCCTGTATGAAAAAATATATCAATATTTTGTTTTTTTGAAAAGAGTTTATCTTTTAGGTTTGGTATTTTATATATATGAAAGTCATATATATCCATAAACTTTTTTACAAGTTTTGTTTTGATTTTGTAGTAAATTATCAATACAACTCCTCTTTTGTAGATGATACACCAAGATTTGCTAGCTTTTGACACAAGCTATGTGAACTTGGAGTTATGGTTATGTTTAACATCACAGTTGATGATTTGTCTACTTCAATAGAGACACAACTGTTTGATGATATTTTATACTCTATGAAAAGATCAGAACCGCTCCATAGGCTCTCATTGTATTTTATAGCATCGCTTATCTTTGTTATGTCGCCTTTTATAAGATAGTGGCTTTTTATAGCAGTGGTTATTGAACCTATATCTTGCTTGACTGAGTTTATGATAGCATGTTCTCTTGTGTCGTTTAACTTTGGCAAAGCAAAAGATGACAATATGCCTATAACTACTATGACAAATATAAGCTCAATAAGTGTAAATGCTTTTTTCATTTGTAACTCTCCTTTTTGGTATTGTATCTAAAATAACTAAAACAGAGTATCTTTTAATAGATTTACGATATAATGTAAAAAAGGATACTTTATGCAATATATAAACAAAATCAAGAAAACTAAAAGAACTACAACAAAGACAAGCAGTGCAAAATAACTGTAAAATCATATTTGTAACAGGCGGAGTATTAAGTAGTCTAGGCAAAGGAATCACCAGTGCTTCAGTTGCTACTATATTAAAACATAGTGGATATAAAACTACTATGCTAAAAATTGATCCATATCTAAATGTAGATCCAGGAACTATGAGTCCTCTTGAACACGGAGAGGTATTTGTCACAGAAGATGGAGCAGAGACCGACCTTGATATAGGGCATTATGAAAGATTTTTAAATACAAATCTTGGCAAAATAAACAACATAACCACAGGACAAATATATAGCAAAGTTATCAAAAAAGAGCGACAAGGCAAATACTTAGGACAAACAATACAGGTGATACCTCATATCGTAGATGAGATAAAAAGTGCTATATATAAAGCATCAGTAGGTTTTGAATTTATGATAGTAGAGTTAGGTGGCACTGTTGGCGACATAGAGGGTATGCCATTTCTTGAAGCAGTTCGTGAGATTGTGTTTGAAAATGACAAGTCAAAAACTATGAATATACATGTAACATTGGTTCCATACCTTAAAGCTGCTGGTGAGTTAAAAACCAAACCAACTCAACATAGTGTCCAAGAGTTAAGAAGAATTGGTATAAAACCACATATGTTAGTGTGTAGATGCGAAAGAGATCTGCCAGATCAACTGAAAAAAAAGTTAGCATACAGTTGTGATGTCAATATGGATGCAGTGATACAAGCAAAAGATGCCAAAACTATCTATGCTGTGCCTAAAGAGTTTTTAGATGATGGTATATTTGGACCACTTGTAACACACTTTAACCTTGACAAAACCAAGCCAGATATGACAAAATGGAACAATCTGGTAAACAACCTTCTAAATCCCCAAAAAACTATCAAACTATGTTTTGTAGGCAAATATCTTAAACTAAAAGAGGCTTACAAATCCTTGCTTGAAGCTATATCTCATAGTGGTGCAAAACACAATACTAAAGTAGATATAATATGGTGTGATAGTGAAACTGTAAAGTTAAAAGGGGCTAAAAATATACTACAAAATTGTGATTGTATATTAGTAGCTGGTGGTTTTGGAGATAGAGGAGTTGATGGGAAAATAGAAGCTATAAAATATGCAAGAACTCACGATATCCCCTACTTTGGTATATGTCTTGGTATGCAGTTAGCTTACATAGAGTATTTGCAAAATGTTGTAGGTATAAAAGATGCTACATCTGTAGAGTTCAACAAAGAGACAAAAGAACCAGCAGTATATCTTATAGAAGAGTTTATCAATACAACAGGCTCAAAAGAGATAAGAACAGTCAAAAGCCCACTTGGTGGCACTATGAGGCTTGGTAGTTATCCATTTGAAGCAAAAAAGGGAACAAAACTATACGATGCTTATGGCAAAGATATACAAAAAGAGAGACACAGACACAGATATGAAGCAAATCCAATATATAAAGAGAGATTGCAAAAAGCTGGTATGATAATATCAGCTCAAAGTGGCGAACTTATAGAAGCTGTGGAGATACCATCGCACAAATGGTTTGTAGCAGTTCAGTTTCATCCTGAGTTTACAAGCACTTTGGAGCGACCAAACCCTATAATAGACGAGTTTATTAAGGTTAGTATAAAAAACAAACAAGGAGAAAGATGAAAACCAAAACAGCACTACAGATGGCATTGGCACACAATATGACTAAAGATGAATATGAAAAAGCAGTTAATATACTTCAAAGAGAGCCAAACTATTTAGAGATAGGCATAATAAGCGCTATGTGGAGTGAGCATTGTAGTTATAAATCATCAACAAAATATCTTCGAGGTTTTCCTACAACCGCTCCTTGGGTGATACAAGGACCAGGCGAAAATGCTGGTGTGATAGATATAGGGGATGATGATGCAGTTGTATTTAAGATGGAATCACACAACCACCCTAGCTTTATAGAGCCATATCAAGGAGCAGCCACTGGTGTAGGTGGTATCATGCGAGATATATTTACTATGGGTGCTAGACCAATAGCAAGTTTAAACTTAATACAGTTTGCAAAAATAGACGATGACACACAAACAGCAAAACTTCACAGAAGACTCTTAAGAGGTGTAGTTGAGGGCATAGGAGGATATGGCAACTGTATGGGAGTGCCTACTATTGGTGGTAGTGTAGGTTTTGAGCAGTGTTATGCTGGCAACAATCTTGTAAATGCTTTCAATCTAGGAATTGTCAAAAAAGATGAGATATTTTTGGGAGTTGCTAAAGGTGAAGGAAATCCTGTCATCTATGTAGGTAGCAAAACAGGACGAGATGGCTTAGGTGGTGCTGTCATGAGTAGTAGCAGTTTTGAACAAGGCAATGAAAGTTTGAGACCTACTGTGCAAGTTGGTGACCCATTTACCGAAAAACTCCTGCTTGAAGCATGTTTGGAACTCTTTAAAAAAGATTATATAATAGGTATTCAAGATATGGGTGCAGCTGGACTTACGAGCAGTTCATTTGAGATGGCAGGAAAAAGCGGTAGTGGTATGAAACTGCAACTTGATAAAGTTCCAGCAAGAGAATCTGGTATGAGTGGTTATGATTTTATGCTAAGTGAATCTCAAGAACGGATGCTAATTTGTGCCAAAAAAGGTTATGAACAAAAAGTTATGGATATATTTCACAAATGGCAACTTGAAGCTGTGGTTATGGGTGAAGTTACAAATAGTGGAAATATGGAACTGTTTTGGGAAAACGAAATTGTAGCAAAGATACCAATATCGCCTCTTAGTGAAGAAGCTCCAGTGTTAGATAGACCGATAAAAAGACCAGAATATCTTGATAAGATCAAAGATATCAGTATGACAAAAAACCTCTCTTTGCAAACTATATTTGACAAACTTTTTAGTTCCGCTGAGATAGTTGACAAATCATGGATATATCAACAGTTTGATTCTATGGTGCAAACAAACACGATAAAACATCCAGGTTCTCTTGATAGTAGTGTAATTCGCATTAAACATAGCAAAAAAGCAATATCTATGAGTGTAGGGTGCAATGCTAGGTATTGTTATATTGACCCAAAATTAGGAGCTATGAGTGCTGTTATGAGTGCTTCAGCTGATGTAGCTATGAGTGGAGCTACACCATTAGCTGTAACTGACTGCTTAAACTTTGGAAACCCAAACAATCCTGAAGTTATGTGGCAGTTTAAAGAGGCTTGCGAGGGCATAAAGATAGCTTGTAAAGAGTTAAATACTCCAGTAGTTAGTGGCAATGTATCGTTAAACAATGAAACAGATGGCATAGGTATATACCCTACTCCAGCTATAGGCACTGTAGGAGTTTTAGAGGATCAAAAGAGACTTTTACCAAGTATATTTCAAAACCAAAACAACTATATATTTATATTGGGCGATACATATAGCGAATTTGGTGGAAGTTTGTATCTAAAAGAGATAGAGGGTCAAATAGCTGGAACTCACCCAAAAGTTGATTTGAAAAAAGAGCTAACTATTTGGAATACTATAATAGAAGCAAACAACAAAAACCTACTACAGTGTGCTAAAAACATTGGAGTTGGTGGGCTTGCTATATCGTTAGCGAAGATGAGTGTTTTGTCAAACATAGGTTGCGAGATAGATATAGCACTTGAAAATGATATTGATATATTTAGCGAGTCTTTAAGTCGCTGTATAGTTGAAGTGGCACCAAAAGATATAACTACTTTTGATAAATTTTTGCAAACTACTGAGCTAACTTATATGTGTATTGGTAAAACTGGTGGTGATATATTTAGAGCAAATGGATTGTATAAAAAACTAAATGATATAAAAAAGATATATTTTGACACTTTTCAAAAAATTATAGAGCAAGATCTATAATGCATTTTCAAAAACTTATATCTGGACACAAAAGGTTTAAAGATAGCACATTTTCAACACACAAACAAGATTTTAAGAGTTTGGTTCAATATGGTCAAAAACCAAAAGTCCTATTTATAGGTTGTAGTGATAGTAGAGTATCTCCAAATATGATAGTAAATGGCAAGCCTGGAGATATGTTTATCACAAGAAATATCGGCAACTTTGTGCCACCATATAAAAAAGATGATGATTTTCATGCTACTACTGCTGTGATTGAATATGCTATATCTATACTCAAAGTAAAAGATATTATCATATGTGGTCATAGTCATTGTGGTGCTTGTAAAGCTTTGTATGATGACAATATCAAACAAGACAAAAACCTAACTCATGTCAACAAATGGTTAGAATTAGGTCAAGAAGCAAAAGAAAAAGCAATAAAACTAACAAAAAACAACAAACAAAAACTTTTAAGCACTACAGAAAAAGAATCAATAAAACTACAGATAAAAAATCTTTTGACATATCCACAAATAGATCTGCTCTTGAAAGAAAAAAAGCTAAATATACATGGGTGGTATTATGAGATTGAAGATGGCAGTATAGTAACTTATGACCAACACACAGATAGTTTTGTGACTATTTAACTTAACAATCACTTAATCAAATTAAAAAATAGACAAAAGCGACAGTTTTCACAGAAAGCTGTTCGCTTTAGAAAATCGCCACAGATGGTTTGTTAGATATTTCCATTTATAAGTTTTATAAGAGATGGTTTAACTTCATCAAACTTAAATACTCTTTTGCCACTATATTGAGATGCAAACTTACTTGCAGCATCTTTACTTTCAAACGATACTAGATCGTCACCACTAGGTGATATAGCACGACTTCCATATACAAAAAAAGCCTTTTTTGCATCTATTGGTTTCATAGTTTCATAGTCTGTGACAACTATATCTTTAAAATCACTCTCTTTTTTTACTCCTATATCAAACCATTTGCCAGGCTGATGATAAAATTCAAACATAGATTTAGGACTTGAAAAATAGAGATTTTTACCATTTTGAAGGGTTATTTTTGATGCCCATTTTGGGTTTTTGTATATCGGTAGTTTTCTTACTAAACATAAAGTTTTTTTGTCATAATCCATCACATAAGGCTTATGCGGTATAGGCAAAGCTGACAGATTGACAACAAACAACAAACAACAAACAATTAGAAACTTTTTCATACTAAATCCTTTTTTTTAAATATAACAAAACCAGATATTGCAAATAACACCCCTACAACAATAGGATACAACATAGACAACAACACAAACTTTGTTTGAGATATATTGTCAAGTATATAAAATGCCACAGGCCCCATAACTGTAAGTGTAGGGTCAAACAGCGATATAGCAGCAACTCTAAACAGCTCCAAAGGATTGAGCAAAGCAAAAGCTATAATCATCTCTTCGTTGTATCTATTTGATAACATCAAAGATATCAAAGCAATATCTATAAAACTTAACAAAAATATCCACACAAAAAATGCAACACCTAAAGCTACTTCACTTGATTTGACAAATGAAGATATAAAAAATGCAATACCTAAAAACGACACACACAAAGCAAACAAAAGCCCAGAATACAACAAAAATATATCCCAAGGAACTCCAGCTCCTTTAAATGCCCCTACTACAATAGCTACAATCATAGCTACAAATACAGGCAAAAATACTGTCACAAATCTACCTATGATTTTGCCCCAATAATACTGCTTGAGTGATATAGGAAAAGACAACATATACTCCAATATGTGGCTATCTCTATCGCTTGATATTGAACGAACAGTGGTAATTAGTATAAATATAGGCAGTATCACTATGGTTATTTGGATATACATAAGCAAAAGTCTGCTCAATCCACTAAACCCCATCACTTGCGATTGAGTCACACCTGCTACAAAAAATAAAGCTATCAACCCACCAAATACAACAGTATATACCAAAAACCACTTTGAGCGAACAGACTCCTTCAAGTCCAAAAAAGCTATTAAACTTAAATTTTTCATTGGTTTACCTTTTTAATAAGAGCATTTTGCATCGTTTCACCTCTTAGTATCCTTAGTTTTACCTCTTCATAGTTGAGTATAGTTTTTTTATCTTTTATGCTATTTTTGTGTTCGTATGCCCCAAATCCAAAGTCCATAGGCGTTCTGCTATTTACATCGTAAAAAGCTTTTTTAGCATCAATAAACTTGCCAGTTGTAGCATCGGTTATAAATATGTTTGCTTGGTCGCTCCATGCTATATTTTTCTCTTCAAACCATTGAACAGCACAACCTATATCATCAAACATATAGCTTTTGCCATTTTTTGTATTTACAACTTGCACTGCAAAATTTCGTTCACTAACTATCATCTTGCATAGTTCACACATATCTCTGTCCCAGTGGACTTCGTGTAGGTCTGTTTTGATCTTCTTTTCACAAGATAGTAAAAATATTGTCAAAAAAACAGCAAAAATTAACTTTTTTATCATATATCTCCTATATTGTTTATATCTTTTATCTATTGCTCATCTTAAGTTAAGCACTTATTCTTTAAGTAGATGGAAAAATCATCTGTAACTATGGCTTAAATATTATTAAAACATTATAGCATATATCTCTTAAATAACCCCAAAAATAGTAAAAGAAAAGATATTTTTCTCTTTTTGCTCTATATCTTTTATCTATTTTGATTGTTTTATCAAACGATTAGAACTATCTACACCTATCAAACAGTTCTATATATGGCAATTTAACAAAGTTCTATCAGGAGTGATTATATAGTTGTATCCATTGTAAATAGTATAAAATCCATACAGTATCACCAAAACTGCTGAGAGTTTTATAAATATATCGCGAAGTTTGGTTTGTTTAAACAAAGCTACAAAAAATCCCAGTGAAAAAAGTGCTGGAACCGTGCTAAGACCAAATATCAGCATAACAATAGCACCAAAAAACCAACTGCCAGTGCCCACTGCTACAATAGCAAAAAAATAGACCAAACCACAAGGCAAAAGACCATTTAACATACCCAATATAAAAAAGCTAAAAAATGTTTGACTTTGAAGTAGTTTTGTGAAATTTTTTTTATACCAGTTTGAACTTGACAAAGAGTGTTCAACAGCTGGTACAAACTTGATGTAACCTAACAATGACAAGCCAATAAGAAGCATAACACTGCCTACTACTAACCACAAGATGCCATTTGCCATATGTGAAAAAGTAGCCACTCCGCCTAAGTATCCAAATATACCACCTAAAATGGTATAGGTAAAAACTCTGCCAATAGAGTATAATATATGAGCAGTTGATTGTCTAATTTTTGTCCATCTAGCTTCTATCTTGGTGCTCGAATATGCTATGACTATACCACCACACATACCTATACAGTGTCCAAACGAACCTAAAAATGCTATAGTGATTATAGAGATTATATCAATCGTTTCCATTCTTTTTCCCAAATTGTTTAAGTAACATTTTTTTTACTTTTGGATTTGCCATAGTTTCTCCCCTATTCATGAGCAGTACCATAGTTTGAAAATCAATCAAATCTTCCTTTCTCTTTTCATAAGCACCAAACCCATAAAACATAGGAGTGATATCTGTTCTGCTATACCAAGCTTTTCTTCCATCTATCCATTTTAAACTATCTTTGGTCATGACAAATATAGTAGCATCATCTTTGAAACTTTTATTTTGTAACCAATGCACCATACCACCATGGTCATGAAAAAACCAAGTTTTGCCATCATCTGCTATAACTTGTGAAGCATAGCTTATATCATCTATAACCATACCACAATCACTATCTTGAAACTTGCCTGGCACTATAGGTATCACTTTTTTGTCATAGTTTTTTGTATAAACTACTCTCATATTTTGTGAGTTTGACATAGAAATAAAGACAAACACTATTGTCAATACTAACAATATGGTTATCAAAACTTTTGAAATATCAATTCTCCTCTTTAACTATCACAAAAAAACACCATTTGTGATATAATATGCCAAAACATAATAACTACACAACAATACAAATATAGTGCTAAAGATGATAGATAGTTTGTATCCGCCATTATACTCTTTTTTGATAAATTTTTCAATGATAAACGAACTAATACTAAAAAATACTGCTAAAAACATAGTGATCCAAATAATATATCCTATGTAAAAATACTCTTCTTGAAGCATACAAAACGGGCATTTGTGTGTAGGTAGCTCATATATATATGTGCCAAAAAAATAGACAATAGAAAAATATGACAAAACTAAAAACAAAGCTCCAGATAAAAGAGATGTCAAACTATTTTTCATAACATTTGATATGATTAAAGCTATATAATTTATATAAAAAAGTATCAATATATACTCAATCTTCATCATAGATGCAAAGCCTTGAGTATCTTGAAATACAGCACTACAACAAAGCACAGGTCTCTTTATAGAGATATTTGTAAAGTATAAAAACTCAAGAACAAACTCAATAACTATAGATAAAAACAAAACTAAAAAAAGATAATATTTTTTGACAAGATATGGATAGTCTAAAGCTTCTATATCTAACTTGTTTAAAACAAGCCATATACCAAAACCTGCCAATACAAATATCTTGAAAAACAACAAAATAGTTCCATACTCATTTGCATTGATGATACCAGAAGCACACATAGCACCAGGAACTATAGAGGACAAACCATCTAAAGAGTTTACAAAAAATATAAATAAAATAATTTTCACAAATATAACAAAAAATATAATCAAAGATATCAAGTAGCTCTTTTTTTCCAAATTGTATTGATATGATGTTGTTTTATTAAAGTCCCAGTTTTTGATAATATTTAGCGATATAAACAAACTATATATTGAAAAGAGCAACAATATAGTTTGTATAAAAAAAAGTGTTACTATGTTGTTTGATAAAAATATTGACATAATTTACTTAATGGTTCCATCTATTATATCTAAATATCTATCGACAAAACTCAAATTGTCAAATATACTATCATGAGTTGCTATTATTATAGTTTTGCCTAACTTTTTAAGCTCTTTTATAGTCTCTATAAAAACCAAAGAGTTAGCTGTGTCAAGATTGGCAGTTGGCTCATCTGCTAATATGATGTTTGGATTGTTTACAAGAGCTCTAGCAATAGCAACTCTTTGCTTCTCGCCTCCACTTAAATTTTTTATTTTTTGCTCTTTTTTATGATATATATTTGCTTGCTTCATAGCTGTTTTAGTTTGTTTGCTTATATCTTTATCTTCGCATACAGTAAGTGGTACTTTTACATTATCTTCAACTGTAAGCTCTTCAATAAGGTTAAATGACTGAAAAATAAACCCAATACTTTTGCTTCTAAAGCTTGAAGCATGTTTATCAGGAAGTTTTGCTATATTTTTGCCATCACATACCACACTACCGCTTGTAGGATGTGAAAATGAAGCAATTATAGAGAGCATGGTGCTTTTGCCACTACCGCTTATACCTTTAAGCAGTACCAACTCATTTTGTTTGATATCTAAATTTATATTTTTTAGTGCTTCAAAATGGTTTGGTTTGTTTTGATTAAATATCTTGTACAAATTTGTAACTTTTATCATCTCATCGCCTCATTTATATCACTAATAGCAATTTTCCAAGATGGCAATATGACTGCTGACAAAAAAGGTATGATAGTAAATATAAATATCAAAAACAATATCTCAAAATTGATTGTCGGTGTAAATGATATATTGTTTGATATTTCACTACCTAAAAAGAGATATTTTAACAAAGGGGCATCTAACTTAAATACATAAATATAAGCCCCTACAACCCCTATCGTATATGAACCCAGAGAGATTATGATATTTTGAATAAATTTCAACAATATAATATTGTTTATACTATAACCTATGGCTCTTAGTATTGCTATATTTTTTCGAGAAGTTCCAATAGTATTGTCTATTTGGTTTTTTAACAAAATAAAAAAAGAGAGCAAAACAACAATATAAAGTATCATAAATAACCCACCCTTATAATAAAAAAGATGTTTTATGTTTGATTGAAGTTGCTCTTTTGTTTCTATTTTTAGATGCGGATAGATAAATTTAATTTTATTTGCTATAAAATCAATCTCACTATCTTTTGGAATAGTTATTTGCAAATAAGAGTACTCATTTTCATCTAAACCCAATACCATACTTGCTTTTTGAGTGTTTAAAATCATAATATCATTTGATATGATATTTGCCTCTTTTGGTATTGTTTTATCTATAAAAACTTTTAAAATTTTCTCATCTGTTATAAAATTAAAATACTCTTTATAATAAAACTTATCTAAAATATCTTTAACCCCCTCGCCTATTGTGACCTTGTCAAAAGGGGTGTCGTCGTTGCCAAAAATATGAAAATACCTATCATCTTGAGCAAAATAGTAGTAACCCTCAATTTTACCTTCTATATTCTCTATCCCGTTTATTTGAATTATTTCATCGAGATATTCATCAGTGATTTGTGTGTGTTTGCCTGCTTTTTGATTTTTGACTATTATTTGAGCTTGACTATCTAAAGTTAGAAGCATATCGTTTTGTATAGAGTTTGATATAAACAAAACAGCACTTAAGATAAAAACAATAAACATAAACAAAACAGCACTAAATATATGGTTTGATTTGTCTTTGTTCAACATAAGAACTGCAAAGTTTAAAAACTCTTTATTTAACATATACAAACTTTTTGTAACTGTCGTTTTTAAAATTGGTTGATAGTTTTATATATCCTATTTTTGATGCTATTAGTTCTATTTGACTATTTTTATAAGCTCTATCAAAGCTAATATAATCAACAAAAACTACAGCTATCAAAACAAAAAGCAGAAGTGTAAGACTATTTATCAATCTCATTTATAACTTTTTTGTCTATTTGGCTATATCTTAATATCTTTTTGCCACTGTGGTCATCTTTGAAACTTTTTGCCTTTTCTCTTGTAGAAAATGGTATAAGCTCATGCCCCATAGGGCCATATATGGTTGAACCTGTGACATAGTATGCTTTGATAGCATCTATCTCGTTTGTGGTATAATAATCAGTTACTTTAATATTTTTATACTCTTTTTTTGTTTTAAATATAAACTTCATCATATCTTTGACACCATCAAAATAGTAGTTCTTGCCTTTGTCGCTTACGGTTGCTGCCCATTTTGGATATTTTGCTACAAACATACCACATACAGGGCATTTTGCACTTTTAGGAACCTTTATGGTGTCTGCTTTTTGTAGTGATTTGCCTAATTTTTTTATATCCCATAGATATACAGCAATAGCTTGTAGTTGCTTATCTTGGACTATATTTTTACACAATTTTTCTGTTTTTATATGGTTTTTTAGCATCGATATTTTTTGAAACTTATTGACATCTATCATATCTTTTTGACATTTTTTAAGATATAATTTTTTGCCTATTTTATAAACTTTTTTAGTTCTTTTCTTTTCTATCATATTGATATCTTGCACAAAGTCTTTTTTAGCAACATCAAATGCCTCTTCAAAACTCATCATCTTGCCACCAAACTTTCTTTTAAATTTTATCGCTTCATTTTTATCTTCAAAGGCATATTTGCTATTTAAACTCATAGTGCCCTTTTTTTTGGAACCTACGATATAAAAAGCCTTGAAAGCATCTATATGTTTTAGACTATTTGTATCTACCACTTTGACATTTGATGGTGGTTTTCCTTGATTGTTTTCAACCAAACAATGAAGTGAACAATACTGATTGGCTTTGTGAATATGGTTGGTCTTATAAAACTTACCAAGATGCATACCACAATTTGGGCAATATATTTTATCTTTTCCTTGCTGGATTATTTTCGCCTTTTGTATTGGCACTGTTTGGAACATTTGTCCGCTTAAAGCTGTCAAGCTTATGGTGATTATTAACAATATTTTGTTTATATTTATCATATTTTATCCTTTTTTGTCTATTTTGTCAGTTTTATAAAAACTTTGTTATATCTATCTTTGTATAACTTTTGTGATTTATCATTTTAAACTATTTTTAGTAGTTTTCATCTGATATTATTTTGCCTATATCCATATATATTTGTCTATTTACTACTTGTTTGACCTCTTCTATCCTATGTGTGACAAAAAGCAGTATCTTGTTTTGAGAGTTTTCTTGCAACAAACTATAAAAATCGTCTCTAGCTTTAGGGTCAAGATTTGCTGTAGGTTCGTCATATATAATTATTTTGCTTTTTCTCGCTAAACTTATAGCTATGAGAAGTTTTTGTTTCATACCACCACTCAAAGAGAAAAATGACTTGTTTAGATTCTCTTTTATGTCGAGTTTCATTTTGTAAGACAGCTCTATAATATCCTCTTTTTTTGTGCCAGTGCTAACTTGTACATACTGTAAAAGTTCACTTATGTTAAGTTTGATAGGAGGTGGAAGTTGTGGCACAAAACTTATCTTTTCTAATACCTCTACTCTGTGTTTTATTGGGTTTAAGCCATCTATTGTAATCTCTCCACTATCAGTATGATAATATCCCAATATAGATCTAACTAGTGTAGTTTTTCCTGCACCATTTGCACCCATCAAGGCTATGCTATCGCCGTTGTTTATGGTCAAATTTATATTATCGAGCGATATATGTTTGCCAAACTTCTTTGTGATATTTTCTATCTTTATCAAATCAATCCTTTGAGTCTAAAATCAAATTTTAATGCATCTTCATGACAAACATCTATGCATCTACCACATAATGAACAGTCAATACCTGTGACATATTGTGTTTTGATGCCATTTTTCTCTCTTTGAGTATCGTATTTTGCTTTGGTAAGCTCCAAAACATGACTTTCAAAACATACATCATGACACACCATACAGTGGTCACAGTTGTCGTTCCATTGAATTTTAAGAGCAGAACCTTTGCTTATGTAACTATATGTTGTGCCAACAGGACAGATATACTTACACCAAGCACGACGAGAGAAAAACACCTCCATCAAAAACACGACTACAACCCATATTATCGCAACTGACCAGCCATAGATTATAGCTCTGCTTAGTATGCTTACTACATTAAATGTTTCAAATACCAAATATCCGCTACTAAATGAAAGGAGCAAAAATATAAACCAAAATATATGACGAACTCTTTCATCAAATTTTCTATTTTTTATAATATTTTTAGATACCAATGTATTGTGCCATTTTTCCCCTATCTCGCTTAAGAGTCCATAAGGACAAACCCAAGCACAATAGCTTCTGCCACCTACTAGCAAATAAACGATTATGATAGTTGTTATGCCTATTATCATATTTATTGGTACATGATAGGTTGCCACAAACATCTGGATAGATATAAAAGGATCAATCATATGAAAACCTAAAAATCTCGAACCACTGAGCGAACCCTCAAGGAGTTGCAAATCAATATAAAATGACAAAAAGAAAAAAAGATGAATCCCAATTATAAGTATCCACCGTTTAGACCTATAGCTTAAAAATTTTTTACCCTCTTTAGTGATATCAAAAAAAGTGCTGAAAAAACTTGAATATCTTACCGTTTCTTTATTGTTGTATTTATCCATTTTTCTATCTACTTTTGATTTAATTTTTCAAGTTTAGAGGCAAATGTTGCTATCTCTTTTGCTAACTCTCTTAACTCTGGCTCCTCAATTTTAAGTAACAATCCTTTCATGACAACATTTTCTTTTCGCCCCGCTTTAAAGTCAAGCAGATCTTGATATATTACATCTTCAGACTGACCTATAATCTTTGGTCCCATCATAGGTTTACCATTTTGAAAACCACTACCATTTACACCGTGACAAGAGGAACATTTGCTTTTATAATTTTGACTTACTTCAAAAGCACCAGCATTGCCTGCTTTGTCTTTGAGAGATAGTAGTTCATCATTTTGTTTGTCATTTTTGGTTTGTGTGCTGTTTGTACTGTTTGTGCTACTTTTTTGCATTTTGACTACATTTGAATTTCCAAAGTTATCTATAACCTTATTGTGCGATCCACCTTGATATGCACCACCTTGTGAATAGGTCCAACCCATAAGCCCAACTACAATCAAGGTTGATACTCCTGCTATTATATTTTTCATTTTAGTCCTTTTATATTTTTTATTTTTTTATTAAACTCATATATTTCGTTTGCTATCTCATTTATCTCATCGTCGCTCATAAGTTTTATCAAATCACTCATGAGTGGATTTGATTTTTCACCCGTTTTAAACTCTTTTATATTTTGCAAAATCTCATCAGCTGTCTTGCTTAACAACGATGGACCTATAATACCATTTGCATAATCATTATGACAAGCAGAACACTTGACTATAAACTTTTTGCTTAGTTTTCGCACCATCAAGGAGATTTTTATCTTTTCATATGGGCTTCTTATATGTAAAGCTGCATCTGTTTTGGTTCGTGGCCTTACTCTCACACTGGCATCTTTGTTTGCTGGTTGTGCATTTTGGTCATATTCGCTTTTGATATTGTAGTCATAATAATATGTTTTACCATCTTTTAGCTCTAATTTTGTTTTTTCTTTCTCTTTGATTTTTATCTCATTTGGATTTTCGTTTGCTACAACCTCTATCTTTAAACTCTCTTGAGCTTCATTTGGTTTTTCTTTTTTATTTTGTGAACTGTCGCTACAGCCTACAAAAAAAAGATATAAAACTACCGCAAATATCTTAACTACTATATACATCTTTATACTCCAATCTTGGTTTTATTACAATCGATGGTTCATCTGTAGGACAAACCTCTTGACATACTCCACATCCGGTGCATTGGTCATATATCACAGGTCTTATTATGCCACTTTCTGTCTCTTTGACCTCTATGCACGATATAGGATTTGGCATAGGACACATATCGGCACACAAAGTACATGGTTTGCCTTCATACCCTTCAAATTTTGCCAAAGCTTCTAACTCAATTTTTGTTACATTGTTGGTGTTTTTCAAAAAGTTTTTCATCTTTTTGTCATATCCTGCTGGAACTGGTTCTCTTTTGACTGCTAAGCAATCTTTTTTTCGCTCCAACACTGCTATACCCATATTTATATCTGTCGCTTTTTCAGTATGGTGGTCAAGTGCTCCACTAGGACATGCTAACACACAAGGCACAGCTTTACAAGCCCAGCACCCTCTGATATTTGCATCTATATATGGGGTGCCAACACCGTGACCGTGTGATATGTCAACGAGAAAGATACTATGATACGGACAAACTTGTAAGCATTGACCACACTTTATACAAAGTGAGAGAAACTTTTTTTCCTCTACAGCTCCAGGTGGCCTTAATCTATCTTCTGCTTTGATAATTTTTGGGCTAACAACTACACCAACACCAGCTGTAGCTACAAGTGCTCCAAGTGTTGTGTATTTGATAAACTTTCGTCTATCTTGTTTAATAATATTTTGTTTCATCTAATCTATCCTCATCTTTGGTTTTTTGTCCTCTAATATAAAAAGTGGTTTTGAAAATGGTGCTAATTTTGCGAGAAAATTTAACAACGATATAACAGGCGAACCATAAAAAAACTTCACATTTGGATTAAATACCCATAACTGGTCCGCATAATGGTAAATTTTATGCGATCTGTCACCTATGTTGTTTTTGTCCCTATCAAAACCTTCGTAGTTGTCCCAGTAGTTACCCTCTATGTCGTTTTCGTCTGTTTTGCTACCACGACTATCATTTACTATATCCTCAATATTGCCCACTATTATATTGTCTTTTATTACATTGTTTTCACTTAAAGAGTGAAAATGTATAGCTTCGCTATTGTACATGATTTTATTGTTCTTTATCCAATTGTTTGTATTTGGTTCAAAAGGTGACCTATCTATATATATGCCTTGTGCACAATAGACCACAGTATTGTCTTTTATGATAAAATTGGAGACATCTTTTAGCCCTATTCCCATACCAGTTGCACCAAGTGATGCTTGAATTATATTGTTTTGAGCTGTTGTATCTTGAGAATACATAAAAAATATCCCGACAGAGTTTTTTTTGTAGTAGTTGTTTTTGACTATATTTTTACCAGCATACATAAAGTGTAAAGAGTATCGTCCAAGCTCACCATAGTTTCCTACTATCTCATTGCCGTGACTATACCACACTACCATATCTCTTGATTTGATTAGGCGGTTGTTTTTGATTATATTGTCGTTGCTATACCAAAGTCGCAAACCATCACCTCTTAGACCCAAATCCAAATCGATAGATGTGATATTGTTATCTTGAACTATTGTGTTGCTAATTTGTTGCAAATCTATGCCAAATAAGCAGTTTTTTATGTTGCAGTTGCTTATCTCATTTTGTTTGCCATTTTTCATAGTAATAGCAGAGTCAATAGTATGATGTTTGTCTCCACTGTTTATGATTGTTAGGTTTTTCAAAGTTATGAAAGAACCAATTGCTTCAATAACAGTGCCTTTATTTAAACCATCTATTATCACACCACTCTCTTTGCCTATGATTGTAAGTGGTTTATTTATCTTTATGCCACCTTTATATACTCCAGCTGGCAACTTCAAAGTAGAACCAGCAGGTGCCTTATCTATGGCATCTTGAAGCAGATTTGCCCAAGATATATTTAACAGTAAAAAAATAAACAGTAAAACTCTAAACATATATTATTGAGTCTTTGCTGTCTCTCTCATCGCTTTTTGTTTAGAAAAGTAAGCCAAAAGACTGAACAATGATATAGCAATTATCACATAAAATCCTATAGTAGGATATGAATGTGTTGTAAATTGAGCAATTTTACCATCGCCAAATACAGTAGGCATAAAAGGTTTTATCTTAAAAGCCCCCCAATCATGAAGGTTGTGTCCAAACCAATATAACCAATAGGAATAATCAGCTACAAAAATCACAGGCAATGCTGCTGGTACCAACATAATATAGTTTAATATTTTGTTGTTATAAAGTATGAAAAATATCATACCCAAGGTCAAACCAAGCAAAGCATATATCCCTATCTCTCGCTCAAGAGTTCCGCCAACCCACATAGGATCCATACCCACATAGTGGTTAATAGTGTTCATCTCGTGAACCTCTCCGCTAAATCCATCAAAATGAAAAAAGACAGGTATACCTAAAGGAAATGCCTCTTTTGGATAGTTGGGAGCTTCAAGCGATACTGCCCATATAGGCAAGCTAGCTACTCCTATCTCGCCTTGTGTTTCTATCATCTTGTCAAGATTGTTTAATGCAGTCTTATCTGTAGATACTGACTTGTATCTGCCTTGGTTGTATAGGTTCCATGTGGCTTTTGCTATAGATGATATCTCATCTATGTTGTTGTTTTCTATTTTGTTTAAGGTTCCATGAAATGCTATCATAGGAAAGGTAAATGATATAGACAATAAAACTACTGCTGTGATTGCAAATATTTTTGCTTTTTTAAAACTAGGGTGCATAAAGTTGTCCTTTTTATTTTTATTTAGATATGGATAAAAAATAGCCACATCTAAATAAAAAGAGGCGAAAGCCTCTTTTTATCTGTTTGTAAAACTATATTTTAGAATAGTTTTGCATTTTCATCAATCCATTTGAAGTATTCGACAATCTCGTTTGCCTCTGCTTCACTCATGTTTTGATTTGGCATTTTTAATTTAAAATAATCAATCATACCTTTAACATACTCTTCATGGTATTTCTCTGCAGGATTTAAGATAAACTCTTTTACCCATTGTTCACCATTTTCATGTCTTGATAATACCCCAGTTAAATCTGGTCCAGATGATACTTTACCAACAACATGACAACCACTACATCCACCTTCATTAAAGGCTACTTCGCCTCTCATAGCAGCTGGACTTTGTTTGGTAGCTATGATTCGCACTAAAGCATCTTTTGCTCGTATACCAACATCTGCTGTTTTAACCATAAGTTGCCATATCATATTTTCATATAGTATTGCTTTTTCAATATCTCCAGCTTTGTAAGCTTTGTTTGCTAAATCTTTTTGTGCTTTGATTTGACCATATTGATCAAATGCATCAGTAACCAAATCTGCTACAACTTTGTGTTTGTCAAAGTTATTATCTTTCAAAAATTTAACAACTGATTGAATTACAGCATCAGTAGCATCGTTTGTAGCTACTGTTTTTTTGTATTCTGCTTCAAGTTGCTCTTTTGTCATGGTTTGCACTTTAAGTTTTGTTGCACTTTTGTATGTTTTATTTGGATCTTTTACCATCAAATATCCCATCATCTCTAAGTGAAGTGCAGAACAAAATTCAGTACAGTAGTAAGGAAATACTCCCTCTGTGTCAGCTACAAACTTGATAGTAGATGTCTCACCTGGTTCAAGTGACATATGTATATTATAGTTATCTACTGTGAAACCGTGAGTTTCATCTTGAGCTCTCTCTAAGTTTGTCATATGCATGATGACTGTATCACCTTTGTTTACTGTGATTCTTTCAGGGTTGATATGAGATCTAACCATAGTTCCATATACAGTAACAGTCTTGCCATTTCTTTCTATTCGTTCTTGACCTGCAAGTGTTTTACCTTTGTGTTCTTTACCTGTTTTGGAATTTGTTCCCATAGGATATCTTACATGTGGGTGCAACTTCTCTGCTCGTATTGCAACTGCTTGATGAGGCTCACCTAAAGGTATAGGCATATCATATAACAGATCCATAGTTTTTCCACTTATATCTATCAACTGATGATTTTGTGGGTGAAGTGGTCCAACATTTTGAAATCTATCTATAGATAGTTTGTTTAGAGCGATTATATATTTTCCTTGTGGGTCAGCAGTTTTACCCTCCATACCAGCAAGGTGTCCTATATTGTAGTGAACATTTTCTTTATCAAGAACTTTAAGCTCTTTGTAGTTCCATTTTACAACTTGACTATCAACATAAAGTGAAGTATATACTTCTCCATCTATGTTTGAGTATTGGTTGTGCAAAGGACCCAAGCCTAACTCAATTTGTCCGTGTAAAGATTTTTTCATATCCAAAATAGGTATACCATATGGATCTTTTCCTGCAAACTCTTTTGCTTCTATAAGTTTTTTGATCTTGCTCCATTTGTATACAGAAGCATGAGTGTCAAGCTTACCACAAACAATAATATATTCACCATCTGGTGATACATCAACACCGTGAGGTGATTTTGGTTCTGGTATCAAAAACAATGCATTGTTTTTAACAGCTACATCCATAGGAATTACATTGTGTCCGTTTATTACTTTTACATTTTTAGGATCTTTTGCTAGTTTTGCTAGTTTTTCCCAGTTATATACATGCAAAAAGTCAGTATCATATCTACTCATACCAGCTTCGTTTGGTGGCATACCAACTTCAATCCCACCTGTATACATCTCTGTATTAAATGAGTTTGTAAAAGCCCAACCATGAGATACACTTTTACCTGCATCACTTAGATCTTGCATATATGGAGGCATCTCAATAGTGTATGATGCTTTTTCGTTGATTCGTCCAATTTTTGGATCAAATTTCCACATAGTTACACCACCTCTATAAGTCTCTTTGTACTCTTCTATTGAGTGATAGTTGTTATCAAACGGAGCTCCATATTGAGCTGTTTCTATGATATATTCACTATTTTGTGTGAAAAATGCTCCACCGTGGTCACTTTTGAACACAGGGTTTACAACTATTTGTTTAGTCTCAAAGTCAGCTAAATCTATGATAGCAACTCTTGGGTTTGCTTTGTCGTTGATAGCAAGCCATTTACCGTCATATTTTCCATCTGTTTCAGAGATAGCAGGGTGATGAGTATCTCCCCAAGTTATCTCTTTACCTCTTATGTTTCCTTGTCTTAGAATTGCTTTTGAATCTTCATCATAACCATATCCTTGCCAAGGCTCTGGTGTAAATACTGCAATATACTTGAGTATCTTCATAGATGGCACACCATAAACTATGATTTGCCCACTTTGTCCACCTGAACTAAATACTACAAACTCATCTCTACCGCCTGTTGGTAGATATGTTTTTGCAGCTCTTATTATATCGTTTTGTGTCAAACCCCTTTTCTCCATGATAGCTTGTAAGCCACCACCAACTTTGCTGTTTGCATCGTTAGTAGCAGTACCTGAAGCTACTGAATTGGTATCTGATTTAACCTCGTTTTTTTTATCTTCTGTACAACCAGTAGTCAGTACAGATAAGACAAAAACAGTTAAAACAACCTTTAGCATATATGTTATTTTCATAACAACTCCTTAAAAAAAATTTCCGCATTAAATTTATAAAAACTTAAGCCGATAAACTAATATATCATATTAAACTTAAATATAGCTTATCAAAATTATAAGTTGAGATTTTTTTTTAAATATCTTTTTTGTATTGCATCAATTGCCAAGAAGTTTTTGTCTTTTTGGGTATCATTTTAAGGCATATATCAAATATTTTTAGTGTGCTTAAAGCATCATCATAAGCTCTATGATGGTTGGCTATATTTATATTTAGAAAATCCTTGAGGTATTTTAAGCCATATCTTTGTGTGTTTATTATCTCTTTTGATAAAGATATTGTGCATAGTTTGGCATTTGACATTTTTAGTAACCCTACACTATCTAAACTATAGTTTATAAACTTATAATCAAACTTGGCATCATGAGCTACAAATATATCATCATTTAGAAATATTTTAAACCTCTTTAACACCTCATAAAGTGGCGGTGCATTTTGAACCATAGATGTATTTATACCAGTGATACGATCTATATGCGATGATATTTTGTCACAATATATCAAACTATCAAAACTATCAAGTATCTTACCATCTTTATACTTTATAGCACCTATTTCAATAATTTGTCCACCATTTTTGGCACTATCACTACACTCAATATCGACAATACAAAACTGCTGATCTTTTATATCTGTAATAGTGGGTTTAAAATAGACTATATCATCTATGATATCAAGTGGAAATCCACTATCAAGTAAAAGTTCAAGCTCCAAACCAGTATCACAAAATGTAGTTTCGCTTTTGCACAAAAATTCCAAAAAACTATCCATAGACATAGGATTGTCTGCAAGAAGTTTTTGAAGCTTTTCTTGATATTGCACTTAAGAGATACTTTTAGCTACTTTACAAAACTTGATCAACTTTTGTTTCTCTTTTTTGCCGACACAGCTCTCTACACCACTACTGACATCGACTCCATAAAAGCCAAAATCTTTTAGTGTTAAAAGATTCTCTGGATTTAGGCCACCTGCTAATATGATATGTGAGTTGTCTTGATTTTCAAACCACGACAACTCAACTGCCCTACCCTGTCCTCCATACTGTTCAACAAAACTATCTACTATATAAAATTTGTTTTTGTTTAATTTGATATCTGCTTTTGATTTTGCACGAATTACCTCTATATATTTTACTTCAAGAGAGTTTTTGAACTTTTCATCACAACTAAAGTGAAGCTGTGCTATATCTATACCAGATATTTTTGATATATTGTTTATCTCATCTACTGTATGATTGACAAACAAACCTACAAACTTGACAAATGGATCAAGCTCGTTTATTATCTCTTTTACTTTTTGTGGTGTTATATATCTTGGGCTTTTTTTATAAAAGACAAAACCCAAAGCATCAGCTCCACTGTTTATGCTATCTATGGCATCTTTTATGTTTGTAATACCACAAATTTTTACAACCATATATTATCGTCGTCTGTTGTTTCTGCTTCTGTCGCTACTGCTACTGTTGTCATTGTCTCTCCAGTTTCCGTGGTCGTCATTTTTTCTACTTCTACTGCTTCTGCTGTTTCTGTCGCCTCTACTGCTACGAGAGTTTCTGTCGCCTCGTCCGCCTCTGTCTCTTCCTCGTCCGCCTCGCTCATCTTTGGTTCGTCTTTTTGACCTTGATTTTGCTTTCATCTCACTTTCGTTTGGCTCTTTTAAGTCAAGTTTTCTGCCATTTATTCGTATGGCTGAAAGCTCTTCAACTCTATCTTGGACTAAGTCATCTGGCAAATCAACAGTGCTAAATATATCATATATCTCTATTTTTGATATTTCATCACCATCAAGTTTGCCTTCATTTACTAAAGCACCCACTATATTGCCTGTCTTGACACCATCTTTAGAACCAACTGATATACGATATCTTTTAAAACCATCTTTGATAGTAGCTACTATATCACCGCTATGGTCATACGATACACTTTGTTCTTTTACATCTTTAAGCTCGATTGGATCAGCACCGCTTGCTATTTTAGCAAGTGCGGCTGCTATCTCTATGCCTGGTATATTGAACTCATCTTGATAACTTTGGACTATATCTGTATAGCTTTCAAGTGAGTTTTGGTTTAACACATCGGTAATTTTTTGTTTAAATCTCAACACTCTTGTGTCGTTTATATCTTTGACCGACGGCAAATTCATTCTTTGTATTGGTTTATTTGTAGCTTTTTCTATAGCACGAAGCAAATTTCTCTCTCTGGGAGCTACGAACAGTATAGCTTCACCAGTTTTACCAGCTCGCCCTGTTCGCCCTATCCTGTGTATATAACTCTCTGTATCATAAGGTATATCATAGTTGATGACATGTGTGATTCTGTCTATATCAAGACCACGAGCTACTATATCAGTGCCTATTAAGATATCTATCTTGCCTTTTTTAAGCTGGTTTACCATCTTTTCTCTTTGGGTTTGATTCATATCGCCATTTAAAGCAGATGCTGCCAATCCTCTTGCACTTAAGTTATCAGCTAGTTGTGTAGTCATAGATTTGGTTCGCACAAATATCAGCACTCCATCATATTTTTCTACTTCAAGTATTCTTGTCAAAGCATCTATCTTGTGAAGACCGCTTACCATCCAAAATCGTTGGTTTATCGTGTCTGCTGTGGCTGTTTTCATCTTGATGATGATATGTTGAGGGTCTTTTAGATACTGTTTGCTTATCTTTTTAATCTCATTTGGCATAGTAGCACTAAACAAAGCTATCTGTCTATCATCTGGTGTGTGTTTTAGTATCCACTTGATATCATCTATGAAACCCATATTTAACATCTCATCTGCTTCATCAAGCACCATGGTAGCTAGCTCATCTATAACTAAAGTTTTCTTTTTGATATGATCCATAACTCTTCCTGGTGTCCCTACGATGATCTGCGGATTTCGCTTCAAACCTCTAAGCTGGATACCATAATCTTGCCCACCATATATCGGTAGTATGTGAAAGTTTTTCAAAAATTTTGAGTATGCTTGAAACGATTGGGCTACTTGTATAGCCAACTCTCTTGTAGGTGCGAGCACCAACACTTGTGGCTTTTTCTTTTTTGTGTCTATCTTTGAAAGTATCGGCAAAGCAAATGCTGCTGTCTTTCCTGTACCTGTTTGAGCTTGTCCTAAAACATCGCCACCCTTTAGCATATATGGTATCATCTGCTCTTGTATTGGCGATGGATTATCATATCCTGCATTTTGCACGGCTTTTAAGACATTTTCGTCTAAACCTAACTCTTCAAATTTTGTATCTGTCAATTTTTATCCTTTTATATGCTATTGTATCCAAAAAAGATAAAATAAGAGAACTCTACATTTAAAGAGCAACTTTAAACATAATGATACTGCTTTAAAAGTAGGTTTAGAAGAAAATAGTATTTTGTCAAAATAGAAATTTTGACCAAAAGGATGGTTGTAAAATACAAATAATATCTTTTTTTTATTGTGATATCATCAGTCACGATAGCAAAATCATATTTTGCTTCTTGTGGTTTTAGATTATATAAAATTTTCAAAGTTCTATTTTGGTATAGTTAAGCAAAATTTGATATTATCTCAAAAAGGAGTTCTATGAAACTAAACAACTTAACAGACGAAGAGAAAAATATAATTTTACACAAAGGCACTGAGTATCCTTTTAGTGGCAAATACGACAAGTTTTATGAAGATGGTTTGTATGTATGCAAGCAGTGTGGCACTGCTTTGTTTAAGTCATCATTTAAGTTTGATAGCAAAAGCGGATGGCCTAGTTTTGATAGTAGCATAGAGAACAATGTCAAACAAATTGCTGATAAAGACGGCAGGAGAGTTGAGATAGTATGCACAAATTGTGGTGCTCACTTAGGTCATGTATTTAAAGGCGAGATGATAACTGCGAAAAATACAAGACATTGTGTAAACTCTTTGAGTATGGAGTTTGTGCCATCAAGCGACAAACGGTTTTCTCAAGCATATTTTGCTGGTGGGTGCTTTTGGGGAGTTGAGTATTATTTTGAAAAGCTACCAGGAGTCATCAGTGCTGTATCTGGATATATGGGAGCAGATGAAAAAACTGCAAACTATAAAGATGTCAGCAGTGGAGCTTCAGGACATCTTGAAACTGTGCAAGTTAGCTACGACAAAGAGAAGGTAACTTATAAAGAGCTATTGGAACTATTTATGCAAATACATGACTTTTCTCAAACAAATGGCCAAGGACCAGATATAGGAGCACAATACCTAAGTGCTATATTTACAAGCAACAAAGATGAGATAAAAACGATCAAAGATACATTTTCGAAGCTAAAAAGTTTAGGATACAGTATAGCTACGACCATAAAACCAGCGACCAAATTTTATAAGGCTGAAAAATATCACCAAAACTACTATAGACAAAAGAACCAACAACCATATTGTCATAGATTTAAAAAAATATTTTAA